>JANQQD010000154.1 GCA_028285185.1 Anaerolineae bacterium
CCACATCAACAGCAAGAAAAAATCCAACTGGAACACGATGAATTGGGGCAACTAACGCGAGGGTGGGGCACAGAGGTGAACGACCCGAGACATAGGTGACAAGTCGTACCGGACAGACGGGTAACACTTTTCGCCTTTGAGCGTGAGGTGTTGATGCCGTGGAGAGAGTGTTCGGCGAGGGATGAATGTCCGCGGTTCGTGGCCCGCCTTCTCGATGGCGAAAGCATGAGCGCGGTGGTGCCAACCAGCCAGTAGGTCGGCTAGAGGCAACGCCGAAAACCGACATCATCCTTCGCGACCGGCCCCTGCCTACCCAGGCGGCGCGCCGATCGCAAAGACCAACGGAAGAAACCCCGATGAATGCGATGAGCGAATTCGAGCTTACGGATCAGGAGTGGTCGGCAATCCAACCGGTGCTGCCGACCAAATGGCGCGGCATCCCGCGCGTCGACGACCGTCGGGTTCTGAACGGTATCTTCTGGGTCCTGCGCAGCGGCGGCAGCTGGCGGTCCCTTCCAAAGCAGTACGGGCCCCATTCGACCTGCTACAACCGCTACATCCGGTGGCGTAGTGCAGGCATCTGGGAACGGGTCATGACGGCTATCGCTCAAGATCGCGATGTCGGAACGGCGGCGGCAAACGCGCCAAAGCGCCCCGCTGCCCCGCCTTAGGCCAGAATGGACACCGGTTCAAATGGTGGGCCCGGCAGGATTCGAACCTGCGACAACGCCGTTATGAGCGGCGCGTTCTGACCGCTGAACTACAGGCCCACACCCGATTGATAGCAAGTCCTGCCGAAATCTGAAAACCCCTGCTACCGCGTCCACCGTTGCGAACGCCCCCCGTGGCATGCCGCCGCGAGAAAAGGGCGCCGTTTTACATCCGCATCGGCCGCTGCCTATATTCCTTGGTATGTCCGCGTCCGTCGCCCCTGGGGGCTGAGCCCATGCTTGCCAAGCGCCTAATCCGCATCTCCGTGCTCTCGGTATTCGCCCTGATCGCAGCCGCTGGGATCGCGTGGTATCAGGTCAACAACGCCGAAGGTCCGACCACGCAATATGTCCCGCCCGTTTCCGGTGCCGAAGTGGGTGGCCCCTTCACACTGCTGGATCACACCGGACAGGAGGTTACGGACGAGACGTTTCACGGCCAGTACACGCTGGTCTATTTCGGCTTCACCTTCTGTCCGGATGTTTGCCCCACAGAGCTCTGGACCATGACTCAGGCGATCGAGCTTTTGGGCGAGGACGGCGACCAGGTGGCGCCGCTGTTCATCACCGTCGATCCGGAACGCGATACGGTCGAGGCGATGGCCAGCTATGTGACGCTGTTCCACCCCCGCATGGTCGGCCTGACCGGCAGTATGGAGCAGGTGGGAGAAGCCGCGCGTGTCTATCGTGTCTATTACGCAAAGGTCGAGGGCGAAGACCCGGACCATTATTTGATGGACCATTCCGCGTTCGTCTATCTGATGGGCCCGGACGGCCGGAACCTGATCCTGTTCGGTAGCGGAACATCGCCGGAGCGGATGGCCGAAACGATACGCGAGGCGCTTGGCGATGCACGGGTTGAGACCTCCGGCCTCCCCGCCGTCCGTGGCTGACGCGGCAGACATCCCCCCGACTGTGCCGCTTGCGGGGTATCCCGCGCTCAGTCCCGTCGAGGCCTTGGCGCGGGCCGAAGCCTTCCGCGGGGCGTTGGCATACCGCCGGTCGGTCCGTGATTTCGCAGCGACTCCGGTCGACCGCGCCGTCATTGCCGCCGCCATCCGCGCTGCGGCCTCTGCGCCGTCCGGCGCCAACATGCAGCCCTGGCACTTCGCTGCCGTTTCCGACACTGCGATCAAGCGGCGCATCCGCGAGGCAGCCGAGGCGGAAGAGCGGGAATTCTACGAAAATCGCGCGGGCGAGGAGTGGCTGCGCGCGCTGGCACCACTAGGGACGGACTGGCAGAAGCCCTTCCTGGAGGCGGCGCCCTGGCTGATTGTGGTGTTCCAGCAGACCTATGGCGTGGGCGACGACGGCGAGCGCATCAAGCATTACTACGTGCCGGAGAGCTTGGGCATTGCCTGCGGCTTCCTCTTGGCCGCCCTGCACCATGCAGGGCTCGCGACGTTGACCCACACGCCCAGTCCCATGGGCTTCCTGCGCGAGATACTGGGGCGACCACAGCATGAGCGGGCGGTGATGATCGTCGTCGCCGGCCATCCGGCCGTTGACGCCACCGTGCCCGCCATCGACAAGAAACCCTTCGACACAATCGCCTCGTTCTTCTAGCCATGCCGATCCACTTCAGCGAACAGGAACTGGCCGACCGTCTGGCCCGGGCGCGCGCCGCGATGACCGAGCGCGGCCTGGACGGTCTGCTGATCTTCCGCCAAGAGAGCCTCTATTACCTGACCGGCTTCGATACCTTCGGCTATGTCTATTTCCAGTGTCTGGTGCTGACGGCCGATGGCGGCATGACGCTGCTGACCCGTGCGCCGGATCTGCGCCAGGCCCGGTTCACGTCGATCATCGACGACATCCGCGTCTGGGTCGACGAACACGGCGCCGACCCGGTTGCCGTGCTGCGGGACATCCTGATGGAACATGGCTGCCGGGACGCCCGCCTGGGCGTCGAATGGGATGCGTACGGCCTGACCGCGAAGCTGGGGTTCAGGCTCGCCGAGGGGCTGGCAGGCACCAGCCGGCTGGAAGACGCATCGGACCTGATCTCCCGGCTGCGACTGGTGAAGAGCCCGGCGGAACTCGCCTATGTCCGCCGCGCGGCGGAACTGGTGGACGCTGCCTATGACGCGGCCGCGGAATTGGCGGCGCCCGGCGCGTTCGAAGGCGACATCCTGGCCGCAATGCAGGCTGCCGTGTTCCGCGGCGGGGGCGACGATCCGGCGAACGAGACGATCATCGGCTCCGGCCCCGGCGCGCTGATGTGCCGGTACTTCACCGGGCGTCGCCACCTGTCGGCCGACGACCAGCTGACGCTGGAGTTTGCCGGCGTCTATCGCCACTATCACGCCTGCTTGATGCGCACGATCCGTATCGGTGAGCCGCCGCAGCGTCAGCGCGACATGCACAGCGCGGCCGTCGACGCGCTGGCGGCGGCGAAAGACGCACTGGTGCCCGGAACACCGCTGGGCGGGGTGTTCGATGCGCATGCCCGCGTGCTGGATGCGGCGGGCTTTGCGCCGCATCGAATGAATGCCTGCGGCTACAGCCTGGGCGCCACCTTCGCGCCCAACTGGATGGATTGGGCCGAAGGCAGCATGCTGTTCCACGGCAATCCGACGCTGGCGGCCCCGGGCATGGTAATCTTCATCCATATCATCGTGTTCGACAGCGATGCTGGCTTGGCCATGACCAGCGGCCAGACCGTGGAGGTGACCGAAAGCGGTTGTAGGGCCCTGACGCACGCACCGCTGGACCTCTTGGTGAAGGCATGACCTGCCTGATCTCGGACCGTGCCCGGTGGACCGTGCTGCAGGCAACGGTGGCCGAATATGGGCTGATCCTGCGCGGCGGCTTCCGGCCGGAGGAAGGCGACGGCGTTCCGAACCTGCCGGACGGTCGCCCTCCGGCCACGATCATCCTCATCGGCAATGCCGGTGCGGCCATGTTCGAGCATTTCCGCCGGTCGTCCGAGGCGGCCGACGGTCTGGCCCATCCGCTCGACCGGTGGAGCGGGCGCGTGATCGACGGCATCGCCCGCGGCGTCGGTGCATCCGGACTGTACCCGTTCGGCGGTCCACCCTGGCATCCGTTCCAACGCTGGGCGCAGAGGGCGGAGGATGTGGCGCCATCACCGACCGGCATGCTGATCCATCCGGACTACGGGCTGTGGCACGCCTATCGGGGGGCGCTTGTCTTCGCCGAAGCGGTACCGTTTCCGCCGCGCGGCCGGCGGCGGGCGCCCTGTAGGGACTGCGTTGACCGGCCATGCCTGTCCACCTGTCCCGCAGGCGCGCTGACGGCTGACGGCTATGATGTGGGGCAGTGCCGATCGCATGTGGTATCGCCGGATGGCGGGGCCTGCCGCGACGGCGGCTGCCAGGCCCGCGCCGCCTGCCCGGTCGGGCGCGCCTTCCGCTACGGTCCGGATCAGGCGGCTTTTCACATGGCGGCGTTCGCCGGCGGCCCGCCGGCCTGACGGGCCCTGAACGGCGCGGGGGTCAGGCGACTTCGCGGGCGCAATAGATCTCGGCGAAGTCTTTCAGCAGCATCGGCTTGCCGTAGAGGTAGCCCTGCCCGCGATCGACGCCGTGGCGCACCATGAAGGCATGTTGTTCGGGTGTTTCCACGCCCTCGCTGACCACGGTCAGCTTCAGGCCGTGTGCCATGGCGATGATGCTTTCCACGACGGCGGCGGCGCCGGCATCCTTGGTGACGTCGTTGACGAAGGCCCTGTCGATCTTCAGCACGTTGACCGGGAACCGGCGGAGATAGCTGAGCGACGAGTACCCGGTGCCGAAATCGTCGAGCGACAGCTGGATACCGAGGGCCGACAGCGCTTCCAGCGTCTCGTAGGTCTGTCTCAGATCCGCCATCAGGACGCTCTCGGTGATCTCCAGCTCCAGCGCGCTCTCCGGCAGGCCGCTGACGGAGAGCGCATGTTGCACGGCCTCGAGCAGACCGGGCGTCGTGAACTGTCGGCTCGACACATTTACGGCCAAGTTCAGCGGCGGGTGCCCCTTTGTCAGTTCGGCGATCTGACGACAGGCGGTTTCCAGTACCCAGGCCCCGATCGGCACAATGAGCCCCGAATCCTCCGCCAGGGCAATGAACTGTGGCGTTGGCACCAGGCCCAACACCTCGTTCTCCCACCTGAGGAGAGCCTCGACGCCGACGATTTCGCTGTCGCTGATGCGGATTTGCGGCTGATAACAGAGATACAGCTCCTCCCGCTCCAGCGCGCGGCGAAGCTGCGACTCCATCATCGTGCGTTCACGTGATTGTTCGTTCAGTTCGGGTGTGAAGAACCGGAAATCGTTGCGACCGCTATCCTTGGCGCGATAGAGGGCTGCGTCGGCCTCTCGCATCAGGGCGTCAGCGCTGCGCGCATTGTCGGGGAAGATCGCGATGCCCACACTGGCCGAGACATAGACTTCCCGGCGTTCCAGGAGAAATGGCGCTTCGAATGCCGAAATGATGCGGCGGGCAATCCTCTCCACATCGATCGGGTCGTCCAGGTCGTCCGTGATCACGGTGAACTCGTCGCCGCCAAGGCGCGCAACGACATCCGCCGGGCTGGTGCAGCCTACGATCCTCTCAGCCGCGGCCGATATCAACTGGTCGCCGACCGTGTGGCCGAAGCTGTCGTTTATGCGCTTGAACTGATCGAGGTCGATGAACAGAAGGGCGATCCGCCGGCCCGCGCTATCCGCATGGGTCAGCATGCGCTGCAGCCGGCTGTGGAAAAGCGCCCGGTTGGGAAGGTCCGTCAGCGGATCGTGGCTGGCTTGCCACTGGATGGTCTTCTGGGCGTGGCGATGCTCCGTGACATCGGTGGTGACGCCGAGATAGCCGGTGAAGTGTCCCGCCGCATCGGTCAGCGGTACGCCGCTGCAGCGCAGCCAACGCACCTCGCCCGCCGGCAGGCGGACGGCCCAGATCAGGTTGCGGAATGGTTTGCGTTCTTCGACGGCCTGACGGCTCTTGGCGAAGTCGCCATCGATGGTATCGACCAAGAGATGATCGCGGGATCGGCCAACGAACTCAGTCCGGTGGACGCCCAGCACGTCTTCGACGCGGGCGGAGAGGTAGGACAGATGGTCCTCCGCGTCGGTTTCCCAGAACCAGTCGTAGGAGATCTCCACCAAGGCCCGCAGCCGCTCGTCACGCTCATGCAGCGACTTCTCTGTCGCGACCTGGGCGTGCTCGCGGGCCAGCAGCTTAGCAATGGCAATCAGGCAAACGGTGTAGAAGCAAGCACCCGCGCCGAGATACACAAACCCCACATCGACGGCGACTGCCCAGGGCCACGACCCGATCAGGCCGGCAAGGAATGCGCATGCGGCAGTCGCCACGGTCAGCAAGAGGCCGAGCAGAAGCAGCCGAGCGTTGGCCGGGTTGATGCGGTCGATGGGCAGAAACCGGAGGTGCGCCATGCAGGCAAGCCACGCCAACAACGTCGAGAGCGCGCCGAATGCGGCGCCGTCTCCTCCCAACAAGAGACGTGTGCCGCCGATGCACACGGCGGCCAGCGCGCCTGTCCACAGGCCGCCGAACAGACTGGCAATGGCCACGGCGACGTTGCGCCCGTCGATGAGAATGCCATCGGCGACTTCCACCGACACCAGCATGACGACTATGCCCGCAAGACCGAAGCCGATGCCAAGCAGAATGCGATCGTGACGGTCCGGTTTGATGGCCAGCCGGCGTACGATCGGGCTGACCGCGACCATAAGGCCGATCAGCGCCGCCGCGTTGACGGCAAGCGTGCCAAACATTCCCATCAGGTCCGTCATCGCAACTCACCGAGAATAACGGGTGCCCGGATTGTCCGGCAAATGCGCAAAGAAAGCGTAAAGCCGATACGATCTGCCCAATGAACGCGATGACATTCGCCCTTGCCGACGGCGCCTCTCGGTATTGACAGGCTGCCGCAGCTCATGCCACGGGGCTTAAGGTTCAGGCGCGGCGGAACGCGCACCAAGGGAGGATAGCGTGGCAGTGTTCACCACCCGACCGGAGTTGTCCGGAACCTTCGGCATGGTCACGTCGACCCACTGGCTCGCCTCGGCGGCCGGCATGGCGATGCTGGAGCGTGGCGGCAATGCCTTCGATGCGGCTGTGGCGGCCGGGTTCGTACTGCAGGTCGTCGAGCCGCACATGAACGGGCCGGGCGGCGATTCCGTGTCGCTGCTGCACGATGCGCGCAAGGGTGAGACCCTGGTGCTGTGCGGCCAGGGCGGGGCGCCGGCCGCGGCGACCGTCGATGCCTATCGCGATCTGGGTCTCGGTCTGGTACCGGGCACCGGGCTGTTGGCGGCCGTCGTTCCGGGGGCCGTCGACGCCTGGCTCTTGATGCTGCGGGACCGCGGCACGCTGCCGCTGCGCGACATCCTCGCCCCGGCCATCGGGTATGCAGAGGCCGGATATCCAGTGCTTGAACAGGTCAGCGGCGCCATCCATGCCGTGGCCGACCTGTTCCGCCAGTACTGGCCCACATCGGCCGCGCTCTACCTGCCTGGCGGCGAGCCGCCACGGGCTGGACATCTGTTCCGCAACCCGGCCCTTGCCGCCACGTATCGTCGGCTGCTGATGGAGGCTGAGGCGGTCGGGCGCGACCGCGAAGGCGTCATCGAGGCGGCGCGCGGCGTCTACTACACGGGCTTCGTGGCCGAGGCGATCGACCGTTTCTGCCGCAACACCGAGGCCATGGACAGCAGCGGGCGCCCCCATCGCGGCCTGTTGACCGGCGACGACATGGTGGGTTGGCGCGCAACCTACGAGGCCCCGGCCACACTAGATTATCGCGATCTGGTGGTCTGCAAGGGGGCCGGCTGGGGGCAGGGGCCGGTGTTCCTGCAGCAATTGGCGTTGCTGAAGCATTTCGACCTGGACGGCATGGACCCGGAAGGCCCCGACTTCGTTCACACCGTGGTCGAATGCGCCAAGCTGGCGCTGGCCGACCGCGAGGCTTTCTATGGCGACCGGCCGGGCGCCAAACCGTCCATGGAGCAGCTGCTCGACCCAGCCTACAGCGCGGAGCGGGCGCGGCTGGTCGACAGCCGGGCCAATCTGGAGCTCCGCCCGGGCGAACCGGGTGGGCGCGCGCCCTGGTGGCCGTCGGACGACGACATGCCGCTGAACTTGGCGGAACTGGAGGCGACCTTCGGCAGCGGCGAGCCGACGCTGCAGGTGCCGGGGCCGCCGCGCGGCGATACATGCCATCTCGACGTCGTCGACCGCGAGGGCAACATGGTCTCCGCCACGCCGTCCGGCGGCTGGCTGCAGAGCTCGCCCGTCATCCCCGAACTCGGCTTTGGGTTGACGACCCGGGCACAGATGTTCCGCCTGGATCCGGCCAGTCCGGCCGCCATCGGCCCCGGCCGGCGGCCGCGCACCACGCTGTCGGCAACCCTGGCGCTCAGGGACGGCAAGCCTGCGCTGGCGCTGGGTACGCCGGGCGGCGACCAGCAGGATCAGTGGTCGCTGACCCTGTTCCTGCGGCTGGTTCATCACGGCCTCTCGCTGCAGCAGGCGATCGACATGCCGATGTTCCACACCAACCATGCGCCGGCCAGCTTCTGGCCGCGCCGTGCCTTCCCCGGCGAGGTGGAGGTGGAGACAAGGCTGCCGCAGCATACGCTGGACGAACTGGCAGCCCGCGGCCATCACTTGAAGAAGGCCGGCGATTGGGCGCTGGGCCGCCTATCGGCGGTGGCGCGCGAAGACACGCCCGAAGGCACGGTGCTGAAGGCGGGCGCTAATCCGCGGCGAATGCAGGGTTACGCCGCAGGGCGCTAACGGGAAGCCGGGGCGGGGGTGCCTTTCCTTGTCCATGCGCCAACTCCAGACGCTGGTGGCGATCGCGGATCGCGGCAGCTTCCAGGCTGCGGCCGAAAGCCTGGGCCTGACGCAATCGGCCGTGAGCATGCAGATCAAGGCGCTGGAGGATGAGTTGCAGGCGCCGCTGTTCGATCGCACGAAGCGGCCGCCCGCCATCACGCCACTCGGTCGCTCCGTCTTGGACCGGGCGCGGGAGGTCGTGCGCCTCTATGAGACTCTGCGCGATACGGCGGCGCGGGATCTGGCCGGCAACTTGCGGCTGGGTGTCATCCCCACGGTAGCCACCGGTATCCTGCCGGATGCGCTGGTGGACCTGAAGACGCTGCACCCGCGCCTGCAGATCACGATTACCAGCGGGCTCTCCGACGATCTCGCCCGATCGGTTGCCGCAGGTGATCTGGACGCCGCAGTGATCACCGGCCCGTCCCCGCGCGAGGCATCGCTCGCCGTCCGCACTGTGGTGGAAGAGGCGCTGATCATCGTGGCCCACCGCGATCTGGCGGATGACACAGCGGCCGAGCTTCTCTCTCAGCGCCCGTTCGTGCGCTTCAACCGCCGCACAGGGGTTGGCCGCCTGATCGACGAAGGCCTGCGCGACCGCGGCCTGCGCGTCACCACGGCGATGGAGCTGGATTCACTGGAGGCCATCCTGCTGATGGTCACGCGCGGTCTCGGCGTCGCCATCGTCCCGGAAACCTGCCTCGGCACCCCGGCCGCCCGCCAACTGCGGATCATTCCACTCGGCGATCCGCCGCTGAAGCGCAGCATCGACCTTGTCTACCCTACCAAGACAACGCGGCCGACACTCATCGCCGCCCTCTATGACCGGCTGGCGCGCGTAGCCGTAGGGTAGGGGATGCAGCGAGCCTGAAAGCGCGCTGCATCCCGATCGGCGTTAGAACAGCAGCAAGGCCGCGGTAGCCCCGGCGGCGCCGATCAAGGCGGTTTCCAGAACCAGGATGGCCACCGGACGGAAGCCCAAGAGGCGCATCTCGGCAAGCGGCGTCTTCATGCCGATCGCGGCCATGGCCACGATCAGGCACCAGCGCGAAGCGTCGGCCAAGCTGGTGCCGACATCGGGCGGCATCACCCCGGTGCTGCCGAGGACCATCAGCAGGATGAAGCCGCCCAGGAACCAGGGCGGATCCATGCGGGCGGCGCGCCCCGACTCGGCGGACAGGCGCGCGACCACTGCGATGGCGATCACCGTGGGGATCAGCAGGGCCACGCGGAACAGCTTGACCACGACGGCCGCATCCCCGGCTTCCACCGACACACTGAAGCCGGCGCCCACGACTTGGGCGACGTCATGGATGGTCGCGCCGAAGAAGAACCCCGCCCCCTGATCCTCCATGGTCAGGACGCCGGCCAGAATCGGATAAGCGATCATGGCCAGTGTGCTCAGCACCGTCACGCCGATCACGGTGAACGCCGTATCGGTTTCCGAGCGCCTGTCCGGCGGCAGCACGGAGGAGATCGCCGCGGCGGCCGAGGCGCCGCAGATCGACACGGCGCCGCCGGTCAGCACGCCGAACCATGGGTTCAGGCCCAGGAGCCTCGCCAGCAAGACGCCGAACCCGATGACGGTGACCACGGCCACGGCCACGACCACGACCGGTCCCCAGCCGAGATCGACCACGTGGTCGATGGTGATGCGCGCACCCAAAAGGGCGACGCCGATGCGCAGCACGGTCCGACCGCAGAACGCGATGCCCGGCTGGCATCGTGGCTCCTGGCCCAGGAACGTGACCGCCATGCCCAGCAACAGGGCAAGCAGGAACACAGGGCCGCCGTAGTGCTCGGCGATGAAGATCGCACTCATCGCCGCCAAGAGGACCACCGAGACGCCAGGGAACAGCCGGCGGGCCCACTGCACGACGGCAATCCCACCGCGTTCGGGTTCGGACGATTGCTCCGCGCCCGTCACGCTGCCTGCCGGCCTTGCGACCCCTTCACCTCCGCAACGGTCGCCTCGACCAGGCAGTCCAGCGTGTCGATCACGGGTACCTGGGCCGTGCGCGGCGGCGCCATGAACGACAGCTCCGTGCAGGCCACCAGATGCACGGCGGCGCCGCGCGCTTCCAGATGCTCGGTCGCCCGCTCATAGGCTTCGATCAGATGGTCGCGGACCTCTCCGGCCTTGATGGCGCGGATATAGGCCAGCATCGCGGCATCGTCCGCGCCCTCCGGGTAGAGGATCTCCATCCCGGCCGCCGCACAGCGCCGCTCGAACAAGCCAGTCAGCCGCACCGCCGGAGAGGCCAGCATGCCGACCTTGTCGGGCGGCGGCGCCATGGCGGTGAGCCTGCGGATCGTCAGATCGATCATGTCGAAGACGGGGATCGACACCGCGGCCTGTGCTGCGCCCAGATAGTGGTGGGCCGTGTTGCAGGGGATCACCAGGAAGTCCGCTCCCGCCGTCTCCAGTCGCCGGGCCATGCCGGCGATCACCGGGCCGGGGTCTTCGCCGCCGCCTTCGATCAGCGCCTTGATGCGCGACGGGATCTTCGGATTGTTGTCGGCGATCACGTGTATGTGGTCGGCGTCGTCTGCTGCCGGCGTTGCGGCGATGATGCGGCGCATCAGCTCCACCGTCGCTTCCGGCCCCATGCCGCCGATTACGCCGACGGTCTTTTCGGACTGCACGATAGCCCCCCTAATACCCCAAGAGTCGAGGCAGCCAGAGCACGAGATCGGGCACGAAGGCAAGCAGGATCACCACGGCGACGGCCGTACCTACGAACAGCAGCGCGCGCACTGAGATCTCTTCGATCGTCGTTTTCGCGATGCTGGAGGCGATGAACATGTTTTCGCCCAAGGGCGGGGTTGAGAACCCGATCTCGCAGCACACCACCAGGATGATGCCGAAATGGATCGGATGGACGCCGAACTCGGTCATCACCGGCAACAGCACCGGCGTCACGATCAGGATCGTCGCCAGCGTTTCCATGAACATGCCGACGACCAGCAGGAAGAAGATCACGACGAGCCAGATCAGCCACAGGCTGTCGGTCAGGCCGAGAATGCCCTGGGCGATCTGAGCGGGGATCTGGTTTTCCACCAGGATTCGGCCGAAGGCAGTGGCCGCGAACATGATGATCAGCACGCGGCCCGTCAGCCAGGTGGTGCTGGAGAGCGCGTCGGTGAAGCCCTTGAAGCTGCTCTCCCGGTGGATCACCACGCCGACGAACAGCGCATAGAAGACGGAGACGACGGCGGCTTCCGTCGGCGTGAACAGGCCGCTGTAGATGCCGCCGAGGATCACTACGGGCGCCAGCAGCGACCACACGCCTTCCCTCAGGGCCTTGCCGATCGGCACACGGTGCTCAAGCTGTGAGCGATAGCCGTGGCGGCGCGCCAGCACGTAGTTGGTGCAGGCTAGGCCACCTGCCAGCAAGAGGCCGGGGATGACACCGGCCACGAACATTTCGGAGATCGAGACCGTCGCGGTGACGCCGTAGATCACCATGGGGATGCTGGGTGGAATCACCACGCCCAAGCCACCGGCCGACGACGTGATGGCACCGGCATACGGCCGGCTGTAACCGCGGTCGACCATGGCCGGGATCATCAGCATGCCGACGGCGGCCGTGGTCGCCGGGCCCGATCCGGAGATGGCGCCAAAGAAGATGCAGGCGAGGATGGTCGAGGTGCCGAGCCCTCCGGCCGCGTTGCCGGCCAGGGATTCCGCGATCACGATCAGCCGGCGCGAAATACCGGCATCGCTCATCAGCGCGCCGGAGAGGATGAACGCCGGCAGCGCCAGGATAGGGAAGCTGTCGATGGCGTTGAAGCCCAGCTCGACCAGAGACGAGAAGTTCTCCCCGTTGTAGATGTAGACAGCCATCGCCGAGGCGCCGAGGGCGGCCATGATCGGTGCGCCCAGCAGCAGCAGGACCACGAACACGCCGAACAAGAGGAGGGCAGCATCCATGACCCCTATCCTCTCGGCTCGTGTTCGGTGGAAACGGCGCGCTTGGCCTCTTCGATCTCCTGTCGGTCGACATCCTCCGGCTCGATGCCGCGGGCGAGCTTCAGATAGCGCACCTGCAGGGCCCGGACGGACATCAGCGCAAAGCCGATCGGGATGATCAGGTAGACATAGGCCATGGACCACCCCAGTGCCGGCGAGCGGTAGGGGAACCGCAGCATCAGCGAGATGACCTCATAGGCCTTCCAGACCATGGCGAGGTTGAAGGCGACCCAGATCAGGTCGGCCACCAGCAGCATGCCGTCGGCCACCTTGGGCGGCAGCAGCTTCAAGTGCACGGAGACACGGTTGTGAGCGCCCAGGCGTGCTGCACGGGCGGCGCCCAGGAACACGAACCAGACGAAAGCGTAACGCGCCAGCTCCTCCACCCAGGCGACGCCGGTGTTGAACACCACGCGCATGATCACCTGGAAGAACAGCAGGCTGACGACGGCCGTCAGCAGCACGCCGCACAGATAGCCTTCGGCCTTGTCGATATACGCGCGCATGGGTGGCTCTCCCCGAGGCGAAAAGGGCGGGGGAGACGGCGCGGGCCCGCCTCCCCCGGTGCCGCTGGGGTCAGCGGCCGAGCTGGCTCATGACCTCTTCGAAGGCCTCCTGGCCGCCGATATCGTCGTAGAACTGGGGCCAGACCTCTTCCATGGCGATCGCCATCCAGCGCTCTTCATCCTCGATGGACAGCACCTCGACGCCGCCGTCGATCATGCCCTGGCGGGCGGCGTTGGCCTGTTCGACCTGGAACAGCAGCGCGTACATTTGCGCCTCCAGGCCGGCACGGGTCAGGATGTCCTGCTCTTCCTCGCTGAGGCCGTTCCAGCTGTCGACGCCCATCACCAGCGGCTGCAGCGAATAGTTGTAGTGGACCTCGGTCAGGTAATCCTGCACCTCGTGGAAGTTCATCGTGTAGTTGACGATGTACGGGTTGTCCTGCCCGTCGATCACACCCTGCTGCAGGGCGGTGAACACCTCCGGCCAGGCCATGGCGATCGGGCTGGCGCCCCAGGCCTCGTAGGTCGCGAGCATGATCGGGTTCTGCGGCACCCGGACCTTCAGCCCATCCAGGTCCTCCAGCGTCTGTACGGGGCGCTCGGAGTTTGTCAGGAACCGGAAGTTCGAATAGGTCCAGGCGACGATGTGCAGTCCGGCCTCTTCTTCGGCGATCGTGTTCCAGTGCAGGCCCAGATCGCCGGTGGTCATCTTGACGGCGTCGGCGTGGCTGGTGATGGCATAGGGCATGGTCAAAGCGCCCAGCCGTGCGGCAAACGGCGTGACATTGCCGATGCCGACCAGCGCGAAATCCAGCGTGCCCAGGCGGGAGTTCTGGATCATCTCCGTCTCCGCGCCCAGCTGGCCGCCCGGGAACAGGTCGACCACCATCGCGCCGTCGGAATACTGCTCCACCAGCTCGGCAAAGCGGGACGCCAGCGCCCCCTGGTCGGACTCGATGGGATCGCCCATGCCCAGCCGCATGTTGTCGGCCAGGGCCGTGCCGGTCAGGCCGATCGTTACGGCAGCCGTCATCGACAGCAGGTTGGCATTCATTGTTTGCTCCTCCTTGTTGGGTCTATGCGGTTGTTGTTGTTGCCCCGATCTCGGCCAACGCCTCGGCGATGACATCGACGATCAGGCGGCAGTCCGCTTCGGTGAACGTCAGCGGGATGCGCATGTCGCAGGTCCTGGAGAGGACCGCGCGGGTCTGCGGCAGGTCCGGTAGGTCGCCGAGGTAGCGCCAGCTGTCGAACCGGCTGGTGAAGCCCTTCGGCTCATCATCGCCGAACCATTTCAGCTCGACGCCGCGCTCTGCGGCAGCAGCGAGGAGCGTCGGGATCCGCGACAGTTCCAGATCGGTCACCTGGAACTGGATGGAACTGCCGACGAAGGCTTCATGGGCGACGCGTTTGGGCAGGCGAAGTCCGGGAAGTCGGGCAAGCCCCGCTTCCAGCACCTCATAGAGATGTGTCCAGCGGGCACAGTTGGTGCTGAGCGCGGCGATCTGGGGGCGCAACAGGGCGGCGCGCAGGTTGTCCATGCGGCCGCTGTAGTTGGGCGTTTCCAGCCGGATCCTTCGGAACACGGATTCATCGGGTGCCGCACCATGGCGGTCGTACAGCATGTACGAGCCGGAATGGACGATCGCCCGTGCTGCGACGATGGCGTTGTCGGTGGTCAGCAGACCACCTTCGCCGGCATTGACGTGCTTGTAGGTCTGGGCGCTGAAACAGGCGATCACGCCGAAGCTGCCGGACAGCCGGCCACGCCAGCGGGCCCCCATGGTGTGGGCGCAGTCTTCGATCAGGGTGATGCCGTGGTCGCGGCAGAGCGCGGTGACAGCGTCCATATCGGCGACATGCCCGCGCATGTGCGACAACAGCAGGAAGCGCGACCGGCTGCGCACGGCTTTTGCCGCCAGATCGTCGAGGTCGACGTGATAGTCGGCGTCGACCTCCACCAGCACCGGCACGCCGCCGGCATTGTGGATGGCGCCCGGCACCGGGGCCAGCGTGTAGGCATTGGCCAGCACCGGCTCGCCCGGCTCCAGCCCCGCGGCCCTCAGCGCAATGTGCAGGGCATAGCCGCCGGAAGCGCAGGCCAGGCAATACCGCGCCCCCTGATAGTCGGCGAATTCCCGCTCCAGTGCCGACACCTCGGACTCTTCGCCCGGTGCGATGTTGTACCGGTGCAGGCGGCCCGTGCGCATGATCTCGACCGCGCGCGCAATGGCCGGCTCCGGGATCGGCTCCTGCTGGGTGAAGTATTTGGCGAACCGCTTCATGGCCCGCGCCTTCAGTCGTGCCGCGCTTGGTCGTAGACGTCGAACGACCAGTTCGTTCCCGGGAAGTACTTACGCAAGCGCCAGTCGCAAGCGCGGGCATGCCCCTCCATCCCCTCCACGCGCGAGATGCGGGAGGCGACGGCGCTGAAGGTGCGGTTCGCCTGCTCGTCGATCTGCTGGTAGGTCAGGACCTTCAGGAACTTGTGGACGTTCAGGCCCCCGGTGTACCGGGCAGCGCGCCGCGTCGGCAGGATGTGGTTGGTGCCGGAACACTTGTCGCCGTGGGTCACCGTGCTGCCTTCGCCCAGGAACAGCGAGCCGTAGTTGCGCAGCCGGCCCTTCCACCAGCCGAGATCCTCGGCGATCACCTGCAGATGCTCGCAGGCGTACCGGTCGCTGACTTCCGCGGCCTCCTCCGGGTCGGCGCACAGGATGATCTCGCCGTGATCGCGCCAGGCCGTGTGTACGACCTCGGCGTTGGGCATGTCGTCGGCCACCTGCGGCACCAGCCGGTCCACCGCCTCGGCCACCCGGCGCGAGGTGGTGAACAGCCAAACGGGCGAATTGGTGCCGTGCTCGGCCTGCGATGCCAGGTCGACGGCGACTGTCATGGGGTCGGCTGTGTCGTCGGCGATGATCGCGCTTTCCGTGGGCCCGGCGAACACGTCGATGCCCACGCGGCCGAACAGGAGCCGCTTGGCCTCTGCCACATAGGCGTTGCCCGGGCCCACCAGCATATCGGCCTCACGGCAGCCGAACAGGCCGTAGGCCATGGTGGCGATGGCGTGGACCCCGCCCATTTCCAGGATCATGTCGGCGCCGGCCAAGTCCATGGCAAAGGCGACGGCGGGGTTGATCGACCCGCCTCGCGGCGGCGAGCAGGCGACGACGAAGGGCACGCCGGCCACCTTCGCCGTTGTCACGCTCATGATCGCCGATGCTGCGTGCGCATACCGGCCGCCGGGCACGTAGCACCCCGCGCAGTCCACCGGGACGATGCTCTGGCCCAGCCGCACGCCCGGTTCCGTCTCGATCTCGAACGCGCGCAGGCTGTCGCGCTGGGCTTCGGCGAAGCGGCGGACCTGGTCGTACGCAAAACGCAGGTCGTCCTTCACCTGCTCCGGCACGCTGTCGATCAGGCCCCGCTTGCGCGCGTCCGACAGAACGAAGTCGCCGGTCCAGCCATCGAGCTTGGTGGCATACTCCGCCACCGCCTCTTCCCGCCGCATGCGGATGTCGCGCAGCATCCGCTCGACGGTTTCCGCCGCCTCGTGGTGGTCCGCCTCCGGGTCGCGGGCGGCCCGCTTGATGTGTTCCATGGACCGGCCTCCTCGCCGCCGCCGTCAGTCCACGTAACCGGGCAGATCGAAGACGTCGCGATAGCCGAACAGGCCGGCCGCGCCGCCGGTGTGCAGGAACACGACATTGCAGTCCGGCGCGAAATGGCCCTTGCCGATCAGGTCCATCAGGCCATCCATGCCCTTGCCCGAATAGACCGGGTCAAGAAGGATCCCCTCGCTCTGCGCCAGCATCTTGACCGCGTTCACCATGCCGGCGGTGGGAACGCCATATCCGGGCCCCACATAGTCGCAGTTGGCGACCACGTCTTCGCGCTTGACCACGCTGGGCAGGCCCAGATGGTCGGCCGTCTCGCAGGCCAGCTTGAAGACCTTCTCTTCCTGCTTTTCGCGGGCGGCGTTCACACCGATGCCCAGCACCGGGATGCCGCTGTTCAGCGCCTTCAGCCCGGTCACCAATCCGGCCTGTGTCCCGGCACTGCCGGTGGCGTGCACCAGATGGTCGATGCGCAGTCCCTGATCGACGGCCTGGGCCAGCAGTTCCAGGGCGGCGTTGACATAGCCGAGCGCCCCAATCGTATTCGATCCACCGCCGGGGATGATGTATGGCCGCTTGCCGGAGGCGCGGAGGCCTTCGGCCAGCGCCTCCATCTCCGCATCCATGTCGGCGCCGCCGGGGCGCTTGGAAACGCTGGCGCCGTGCAGGCGATCCAGCAACACATTGCCGCTCAGGATGTAGTTGGGGTCGCTGCTGCCGGTGCGGTCTTCCAACAGGATGTGGCAATCCATGCCCAGCTTCGCGGCGATCGCGGCCGTCTGGCGGGCGTGGTTGGACTGGGTCGCGCCCTGGGTGATGATCGTGTCCGCCTCTTTGGCCTTGGCGTCGGCCATCAGGAATTCCAGCTTCCGGGTCTTGTTGCCCCCGGTGGACAGGCCTGTGCAGTCGTCGCGCTTGATCCACAGGCGCGGGCCGCCCAGGGCCTTGCTCAGGGTGTCCATCGGCTCCAGCGGCGTCGGCAGATGCGCAAAACGCAGCCGCGGAAAGCGGGACAGATTCATCTGAATGCTCCAGGTGCATGATGCCGGCGCGTCGCACGCCCCATGCGGTCGCGCGCCGGCACGCCTCGACGTGACCGGGAACGCTGACGATTGCGGGTTTCGCGTTCCCTTAGCTCCCTTATTGTGCGCACCGCTTTGGCGAAATTGCCAATACCGATTTCGATCGATATTTTAACATTTCTGCATAATTCCGGAGCGTCTCCGGCAATCATCAAAAAGCGGGAGGCTGCATGGAACTGAAATGGCTTGAGGACTATCTGGCCCTCGCCGAGACGCGCAGCTTCTCAATGGCGGCTCGGCGCAGGCATGTGAGCCAGCCGGCCTTTTCCCGCCGCATTCAGGCGCTGGAAGACTGGCTGGGCGTCACACTGGTCGACCGCAGCCGCAAGCCGCTGCAGATCACGGCGCTGGCCGAACAAAACCAGGCGGAACTGCGTAGCATCGTGACGCGGTTTCACGAGCTGCGTAGCCAGCTGCGCGCTGAGGAAGGCGGCGAGCCGCGCATCACCTTCGCCGTTCAGCACAGCCTTGCCGCGAACTTCCTCCCGCGCCTGCTGCGCCGCCTGCAGGACGCCGGGCTGCGCCATCCCTACCGCCTGCGATCCGCCAACAAGGAAGACTGCGTCGGCCTGCTGGTGAAGGGCGAGGCCGATCTTCTGGTCTGCTACGAGTCCACCTTGACGGGGACGCCGCTGCCCATGGCCTCGATGCGGCGCCTGGATCTCGGCCGAGACCGGCTGCTACTGGTCGGCGCGGCAGATGCCCAAGGGCGGCCGCTGTTCGGCGCGGACGACGATCGCACCCGGCCACTGCCGTTGATCGCCTATCCGCAGGCCAATTTCCTCGGGAAGCTGTTATGGGACGAGCGCCTGCCCGACCTCGTGCGGCGGCACGCAGTCGAGACCGTGTGCATCTCGGCCTTCACCATTGCGGTGCGGGGCATGGCGCTGAACGGCCTCGGCGTCGCCTGGCTGCCGGAAAGCCTGATCGAAGACGATCTGAGGGCCGGTCTGCTGGTCCCGTTAAACGATGTGGCGCCGCCCTGTTCGATGAACATCGCCGTCTATGCCCAGCGCAGCGCGCCTAGCGCGTCGATCGACAGCCTGTGGTCGGTGCTGCCCATGTGCCGCGAAGACCTGGAACCTTCTAATTGCTGACAGCCGCCAGGCGGGCGGGATCGAAGGCTGCGATGTCCACGGTGCTGGCAGCGCCGTCGACGATTAGCTCCGCCATCGCCTCACCCGTCGCCGGAGCATTCAGCATCCCCCAGACGCTGTGACCGGTCGCCACGAACGCCCCGGGGACACCGGGGACATGGCCGATCAACGGCAGACCGTCGGCCACGATGGGCCGGAAGCAGGCCTGGGCGCTCAGAACATTTGCATGGCCAAGCGTTGGCGCGATGCGAGCGGTCATGGCTTGAAGCCGCTCGGTTGCGCCGGGATCGGGTGCGACGTCCGCGGGATCAGCCGGTAACGCGGTCTGGCTGGAAAGGCCGCACACATAGGTGGTGCCGTCGGGCCGCGGAAAGATCTCGGGCGAGTGGATCGTCCCATCGGCATCCTCGAATTCGGCGAACACGGCAGGCGGTGCCGCTTGCGCGTCGTGGTCGAAGACCAGGCTGTGTCCTTTCAGGCCATAGATCGGCGGCAGCGGCAGCCACTGCGCTGCAACCGCGGACCACGGTCCCATGGCAAGGACCACGGCGTCCGCGGCGATGGTCTCGTCACCAACCGCGACGCCGCTCGCCGCGCCGTCGTCCGCGAAGGCCAGGCCGGTCACTGTGGCGATGCGCAAGTCGGCGCCATGGGCGACGGCCGCATCCATCATCGCGCGGGTGAAGGTCGCCGGGTCGATCTGCGCCGTGGTCTCCACAGTCCCCAGCCTGGCGTGGACGGCGCTTTCCTCGGCAAGCCAGTCCGGTGCGGCGAACCGGCTGAGATGCCCGAGCCCGCGCCGCAGGCTGGCGACGGCGGCAATGGTGTCCAGGCGCCGATAGCCCCAATCGCGATCCAGGCTGGCCGCCAGCGTCGCATGCAGCGCGAAGCTGCGGCGCGCCAGCGGGCCGACCGGCGTGCCGTCGCACCAGTCCAGTGCCAAGAAGCCGCCAGACTTGCCCGACGCAGCACAGGCGACGCCGGTGCTCTCGAGGACGGTCACCTGGACCTGACGCAAGCTGAGATAGTAGGCGACGCAAGCCCCGATAACGCCGCCGCCGCAGATCGCCACGCGCATTTCTGCCCCTTCGCTGCGAGACCGGGCGTAAGCAGTGCCTGCTCTACTCCGGCCCGTCAAATCGGCAATGCCGTGGTCTCCTTGATCGTTTCCATCGACAGGCTGGAGGTGACGTTGAACAGGTCGATGCGTTCGATCATGCGCTTGTAGAACCGGTCGAAATCGCGGGTGCTGTCCACGCGCACCTTCAGGAGATAGTCGACCTCGCCGGTCAGGCGGTGCGCCTCCACGATCTCCGGCATCTCGGCGATCACCTCGGTGAAGCGGGCCAGCCAGGCATCGTTGTGCTGGGCCGTGCGGACCGCCACGAACACCGTCTCGCGGATGCCCAGGCTGTCGGCATCCAGGATGGCGACCTGCCGGCGGATGACGCCATCGCGCTGCATACGTTGCACGCGGTTCCACACCGCGGTCTTGGAAAGGCCCAGTCGTTTGGCAATCCGATCGAACGACAGGCTGGCATCGGCCTGCATCAGCCGGAGGATGTTCCGGTCGGTCTCGTCAAGATCGGCCATTGTTCGTTCCGTGCGGCGTGTTTGAGAACGAGGCTACCCCATGGCCACAGAAGGGAAAACAAATTCCTGAATTCTGCGCCCCATCTTGTACTGAGCGGAATTTTATTCACTCTATAAGGGGCGCGTAAACAGCGGTGAAGGACACCCCGATGCCGGCGGTCGTATGGCCCGAAAGGGCAACCGGAAATCGACTCCGGCCGGTGTGGCGTCGTCCATCCGTGGCCGCTTCGTGAGGGAGAGCATGCGCCATTTCCCCATCTTCCTCGACACCCGGGACGAGGTGGTGTCGGTCGTCGGCGGCGGTGAGATCGCCGTGTTCAAGCTGCGCCTGCTGCTGAAGACCGAGGCGCGGATCGTGGTGCATGCGGACGATCCGTGCGACGAGATCCGCCAGTGGCACGGCGCCGGCCGGCTGATCTGGAAGCCGCGCGCCTTCTCTCATGAAGACGCTGCGCGGTCCCGGCTGGTCTATGCGGCAACGGGCGATGCCGAGACAGATGCGGACGTGCGCCGCATTGCAGAACCCGCCGGGGCGCTGGTTAATGTCGTCGACAATCTTGAGGCCACCGCGTTCCTGACGCCGGCCATCGTCGACCGCGACCCGGTGACGGTCGCCATCGGCACCGAGGGTACGGCTCCCGTTCTGGCGCGCCAGATCAAAGCGGAGATGGAAGAGCGGCTGCCGCCGCTGCTGGGCGTGCTGGCCCGTGCCGCCTCGGGCTTCCGCGCGCGCGCCGAGGAACTGCCGGCCGGCCGCAAGCGCCGCGCCTTCTGGACACGGTTCTTCCGCGGCGAGGGTGAACGTGCGTTCGCCGACGGGGGTGAGGCCGCGGTGCATGCGCGGCTGGAATCGCTGTTTGAGGATGCGCAGGATCAGGCGCCGAACGTGGGCCGCGTGGTCCTGGTAGGCGCCGGCCCCGGCGATCCCGAGCTGCTGACGTTGAAGGCCCGCCAGGCACTGCACGAAGCCGATGTGGTGATCCACGACCGGCTGGTGGCGCCGGAGATCCTGGAACTGGCGCGCCGCGAAGCGCATCGCCTCGAAGTCGGAAAGACCCCAGGCGGGCCAGCCTGGTCGCAGGACGCCATCAACGCCGAGATGATCCAGCACGCCCGCGCCGGTGCCGTCGTCGTCCGGCTCAAGGCGGGCGACCCGCTGGTGTTCGGCCGCGCGGATGAAGAGCTGGCGGCCCTGAGCGCCGCCGGCACCGAAACCGCGATCATTCCGGGCATCACCGCCGCCACGGCAGCGGCGGCAGCGGCCGGCGTCTCGCTGACCCGGCGTGGCCGCAACGCCTCGATTGCGCTGATCACGGCCCACGATGCCAAGGGCTTTGCGGAGCATGACTGGCGGTCGCTGGCCCGCGCCGATGCCGCCTTCGCCGTCTATATGGGTGTGCGCGCCAGCCGCTTCCTGCAGGGCCGGCTGCTGCTGCACGGCGCGGCCCGAGAGACCCCGGTGACCGTGGTGGAGAACGCCAGCCGGCCCGACCAGCGCATCGTCACCGGCACGCTGGGCAGCCTGGACCAGATGATGCAGTCGGGCGGCATCAAGGGGCCGGCGATCATCTTTGTCGGCGTGCCTGCGGCGGACGCCGTGAAGGCCGCAAGCGAACCCGTAGTGGAATCGGCCGTCGGCGCCGGTGGAGGCGCGTGATGCCCAAGATTTCCGGACCTCAGATCCTGACGGCCAACCACCTGCTAAGCGGCGAGGTGGTGTTCTGGACCGGAGACGGCTGGTCGCCGGATTACCGCGACGCAGAGGTGTTTCCCGAGGCAGCAGAGCAGCAGGCGGCGCTGAAGATGGCCGAAGCGGCCTCAGATGTTGTCGTCGGCGCCTATCTGGCGGCCGTCGCGGCCGACGATCCGACACCCACCCATTTCCGTGAGGCGATCCGCACCCGCGGCCCCACGGTCAGAACCGATCTCGGCAAGCAGGCGCAAGCGCAAGCGCTGCAGGAGCGTTGAGGCGATGTACCGGTACGATGATTTCGATGAGCGCTTCGTGCGGGAGCGTGTCGCCCAGTTCCGCGGGCAGGTGGAACGGCGGTTGTCGGGCGCGCTGACGGAGGATGAGTTCAAGCCGCTCCGGCTGATGAACGGCCTCTATCTGCAGCTGCACGCCTACATGCTGCGCGTCGCGATCCCCTACGGCATGCTGTCGTCGCAGCAGATGCGCCAGCTGGCGATGATCGCCGACCGCTGGGACCGCGGCTACGGCCACTTCACCACGCGTCAGAACATCCAGTTCAACTGGCCGCAGCTGAAAGACGTGCCGGACATCCTTGAGGCGCTGGCCGATGTCGAGATGCACGCCATCCAGACCTCGGGCAACTGCATCCGCAACGTCACGACCGACCAGTATGC
>JANQQD010000049.1 GCA_028285185.1 Anaerolineae bacterium
CTACGACCTGGATGGTCGGCTCCGCGCCACGCCCCATATCGGCGGCGAGAAGATCCATGAGATCGCCGGGTTCGACCGCAGCCGCTGGGGCCTTCTGCCGGTGCGTTCGGCCGAGTGGTTCGGGCTGGTCTTCGTGAACGTGGACGGTGCCGCCGCGCCGTTCGAAGACGTCGTGGCACCGCTGGCCGAGCGCTGGTCCGCCTGGTCGCCCGATCGCTTCGCGGTCGGCGGCACCGATTGCCGGTGGGAGCTGGAGATCCAGGCCAACTGGAAGCTGGCCGTGGAAAACTATTGCGAGGCCTACCATCTGCCCATGGTCCATCCCGGGCTGAACCAGTACTCGCGTCTGGGCGATCACTACAACATTACCCGCCAGGGCGCGGCGGACGGGCCGGATGCCTGGTTCGCCGGCCAGGGCACGCGCGTCTATTCCCTGGACCGCGGCCCCAACCGACAGCTTCCGACGGTGCCGGCCGTGCCGCCGTCCCTCATGAGCGTCGGCGAATACATCGCGCTGTTCCCAAACGTCCTCCTGGGGATCCACGCCGATCAGGCTTTCGCCCTGGTTCTGGAGCCGCGAGCGCCCGATCGCACGGTGGAAAGGCTGTTCCTCGCCTATGTGGACGACGCGGCCGAGGATCCAGCCTATGCCGCCACCCGGGCGGCCAATCTTGAAGCCTGGCAGCAGGTGTTCGCCGAGGACATCTTCGCCGTGGAAGGCATGCAGCAGGGTCGCCGGTCGCCCGGCTTCGACGGCGGCGCCTTCACCCCGCTGATGGACGCGCCGACCCTGGTCTTCCACCGCTGGGCGCAGAGCCGGCTTCAGAACGGAGCAACAGTCTGACCGGCTGAAGACTAGCCTTGAGGCCGGCACCTGGTCTCATGCACCAAGTGCTCGCCGCAAGCCTTGGACTGCCGAGAGATCTCGCAGAGCGAGCCGTTTGACGATGTGAGGCCGGCCGGCGCGCCGATGATCAGCGTGTTCCCCCTACCCGAAGAGACGCAACACTTGGTCCAGCTTGCCATCACGCGACAGGGACCTGCAGATGGCGCCATGGCAACGGACCGGCGAAAGGACGCGTATGTGGCTGAGTAACTTCGAGGTCGTCCTTCGCCACGAGGTCCTGCCATGCGGGTCCGTCCAGGTCGAGGACGGCATGATCGCCGAAATCATCGATCGGCCGGTGCCCGAACCAGAGGTGGACGGCAACGGCATGCTGCTGCTGCCCGGCCTGATCGACCTGCACGGCGACGCCCTCGAACGGGAGATCCAACCCCAACCGCACGCGGTTCTCCCCATCGATATGGGCGTCGTCGAACTGGACAAGCGGCACGCGGCCTGCGGCGTGACCACGGGGTTTGCGGCGATCTCGTTCGCCGAGCACAGCCACGGCTCGGACAACGTCCGCTCGGAAGACTTCGCGCATCGCATTGTCACAGTGATCGGCGACCTGAAAGCGGCCCTGACGACGGATCTGCACATTCACGCGCGCTTCGAGGTCAACCATGACCGGGCGGTTCCCATTCTGCGCGAGCTGGTTGCCGAGAACGCCGTCGACCTGGTCTCGCTGAACGATCACACGCCGGGCCAGGGCCAGTACCGGGACATGGAGTACTTCGTGCGCTATCACGCGCATAAGCGGAACGTATCGCTGGAGGAGGCCCGCGCCCACGCACGGCAGAGGGTGCTTGACCGGGAGGCGCGGTCTTGCGTGTGGGAGATCGTGTCGGAGGTGACGGCGCTGGCCCGGCAGAAGGGCATCCCGATCGCCTCACACGACGACGACACGCCGGAGAAGGTCGCGCTGATGCAGAGCCTGGGCGCCGTCATCAGCGAGTTTCCGGTGACGATCGAGGCCGCGCACGAGGCCCGCCGACGCGGTATGCACACGGTGATGGGTGCGCCGAACGCATTGCGCGGCCAGTCGAACAGCGGAAACATGAGCGCCCGCAGCGCGTTGCGCGATGGCGGCGTCGATGTCCTGGCGTCCGACTACCACCCCGCGGCACTGCTGCGCGCCGCCCTGTTTCTGGCTGAAGAGAGGCTGGCGTCATTGCCCGACGCGATTGC
This sequence comes from Anaerolineae bacterium, assembly GCA_028285185.1. Classification (GTDB taxonomy): domain Bacteria; phylum Pseudomonadota; class Alphaproteobacteria; order DSM-16000; family Inquilinaceae; genus JACKIG01. Next base: position 2,072 of record JANQQD010000049.1, read on the forward strand.
ACTGATAACGGACAATCCGGCGAACGCCGTTGGCCTCGACGACCGGGGCGCGATCGCCGTCGGCCGCCGGGCAGACTTCGCACTGGTTGACAGGAATCCCGTTCCGCGGGTCCGCGGCACTATGCGCGGCGGCCGTTTCATCTATTCGAGTTTCGCGACGCCGCGCCAGTTCACGCCAATGGGCTCGTGAGTTCCGACCATCCCCGATTGGCATTCCAACAGCGCCCCAGTTCAACGGTCCTGTCGTTGTCCGCTGGTACCCCTGCTCTGCCGTAGGCCCAGCTTGCGGACGATCCGGTCGCGGCGCTCCAACCACCAACCAAACTCCGCCTTCCACATCGAAAATGCGTGACCGTCGTTGAGCGCGGCGTGCGCGTGCAGCGGCCAGTTCGGATCGTCGAGGGCTTCGCGGGCCAGCGCCACCAAGTCGGCACGGCCGTCGGCGACGATGGCGTTCGCCTCGGCTGGGTTCCAGATCATGCCGACGGCCATCGTCGGCATCGCCGCCTCGCGCCGGACGCGTTCGGAAAACGGCACCTGAAAGCCGTGACCGAGCGGCAGGCGCGGAGTCGGCTGTGCGCCGCCGATGCCGCCCGACGAGCAGTCGATAACGTTGACGCCGACTGCCTTCAGCCGGCGGGCGAGTTCGACCGTCTCATCGACGGTCCAGCCCCCGTCCAGCCAGTCAGTCGCAGACAGCCGAAAGATCAACGGAAGCCGCTCGGGCCACACCTGGCGGATCGCCTCCGCCACCTCAATGGGGAACCGCACCCGGCCCTCGAAGCTACCGCCGTAAGCATCGGTGCGCCGGTTCGCGATCGGCGAGCAGAACTCGTGGATCAGAAAGCCATGGGCGGCATAGACCTCGATCACCTTGAACCCCGCCGCAAGGGACCGCACCGCAGCGGCGCCGAAGGCCGCAACGGTCTCGGCGATATCGTCGAGGGTCATTGCGCGAGGGGCCGGCCAGCCGTCCGCGTATGGGATCGCCGAGGGCGCGATGGCAGTCCACGGCGCCTCCCCGCGAAGGGCGACGTCGCCGTCATTGAGAGGGGATTCGCCGTGCCAAGGACGGCGCTCGCTCGCCTTGCGGCCGGCATGCGCCAGTTGAATGCCGGGAACGGCCCCCTCTGCCTCCAGAAACTGCGCGATGCGGGCCAACCCGGCGATGTGGTCATCCTGCCAGATGCCGAGATCGCCGGGAGTGCGCCGGCCCCGCTCTTCGACGGCTGTCGCTTCACAGAAGACGAGACCGGCACCACCCAAGGCAAAGCGCCCGAGATGGACGAAGTGCCAGTCGTTGGCGAAACCGTCCGTCGCCCGATACTGGCTCATCGGCGAGATCGCGATGCGATTGGGGATCTCGATGCCAGAGATCCTGAGAGGCGAAAACAGGGACATGAGGCGGCCTCGGCACGGTGCACCAACAGTTTGGCCAGCGGTTAGCAAGCATTGCGGCCCGTGTCACCTCAACTTCATTTGCTGTCATCGTGATCGGACGAAACGGAATTCTTGGCTCCTTAACGGTTCATGGTGATGACGAACAAGCTGCAACTTCGACCCATTCCATCCCGCAGATAGCCCGTTTCGGTGTGCGGCGGTCCGGCAGGGCCGCAGCAACGACCGTCCGATCTGGCGTCGTAACAGCTCGATCAGATCTTCATCTTGGACACCAAGAAGGGCACCGGCTACGAGGTGCGGTACCCGGAGCGTCGGACTCGGGTCCTGCTCAATTGATCCCAACCGGAAGCGGATGGCGACCGGGGGCCGAGGCCTCGCAGGATGCGAAGGCGGACGCGGCCCGGCTGAGACCTGATCATCAGCCGGGCCGCACGCAATTCTGCGGGCTACTTCATCTCGACCGCGAAGGCGATGATCTGCGTGTCGACGCCGTCATCGTTGTCTTCCACCATGATCAGGGTGCGGCGGCCGTCGTCCAGCGTCGGGCCGAAGATCATGGATTCGAAGCTGCCGACGCGCTCCACGTGACCGGCCTGGCGCAGGGTATCGAGATCCAAGAGCAACCGCTTTTCGACCATCGTCTCAGAGCCGGAGAGCGCTTCGACATCGGCGACGTTGTCGGCGCCGGCAACATCGATCTCATAGAGTGCGATCGGGCGGGTGTTGGTGCGCGGCTCGCCGCCGATCCACTCCCGCTCCAGCGCCAGCAGCACGGTGTCGGTGACCGGCAGCAGGTCGACCATGCTGCGGTCGCCGCCCTCATCCGATGTCAGGATGGTCGAGCCTTCCCGGTCCGTCAGCTCATACACATACTCCGCAGCCAGGCTCATATGGGCGCCGTCGCGGCTGTCCCACTGCATGATCCTGAGATGGCTCGGGTCCTCCAGCGTCGGCTTCGGGCCGTCCTGCTGCAGGGCGGTTTCCGCCGCCATCCACAAGGTCGCGTGATCCAGGCTGAACACCAGGGACTCGAAGCCGCCGCTGTTGTAGACGCCATGGCCTGCGGTCATCGTCTGGTCGTACCGGCCGGGCAACACAACCTCGCCGACGAACTGGCCGGCGCGGGAATTGCGATAAACGAAGGGCGCATGGGCATCGTCCGGCCCGTCGCCGCGGCCCTCCGACGTAATCAGCAGGGTCGCGGCCCCGGCGTCCAGCGCGATGCCCTCAAGATCGAAGGTACCGGCTTCGATCGGCCCGTTCGGTCCGTTCAGCAGCGTGACGCCGGTGACCTCCACATCGCCATCGTCCAGGCTGCCATCGGCGATGTCGATGGTCAGCGTGTAATAGCGCGCGGGGCCGTCCACGTCGTCGCAGATGGCCAGATAGGTGTCGGTGTCACCGAGCCGCGCCAGGCCTGACAGACCCAAGAGTCGCGTGCCGGCCACCGGATGGCCGTGGGGCAGGAAGACTTCGCCGATGAACTCCATGCCGGCGATCGTCTCGGTGTCGCCTACATCCTGGGCGAACCCGGCGGCGGGGATGGCGGCGGCAAGGATGGCGGAAGTGGCTATGGCGCTGCGGAACATCGGAACCCTCTTCGTTCGATCGCTCTGATGCCCGACCTTTTAGGGGTCGGCGGATAGCGTTCCGATGACGGTCGGAAGACAGAACGGTGAAACGTGGGATCGGCTGCCGGTGCTCGGCAGTTTTGACGGTTCGGCACAGGTGTTTCGCGGGCACCTATCCCTATTTCCGTTTGTGCCCGGCCACTGGCCCACGTACCTCTAACAGGCTTTGCCCGCCGCAGAGCGCTGCCGCACACCCGCGGCTTGGCTGGTGGGCCGCTGTGGGCTGCAGGCCATGACATCCCAGTGCGAGACCGCGGCTCAGGGCGCTGCCGCGGCCAAACCTCCCGGCTCCGACGCGCGACCGATGGCGGCGGTGCAGCCGGCGCTATGGCTGACAGTGCTGATCGGTGTCGTCTTTGCGCTGATCTGGAGCTCGGCCTTCTCGGTCGCCAAGATCCTGGTGGCGCACACGCCGCCCTTCTCGATTTCGGCCGTCCGGTTTTTGATCGCGGCGATGATTGCCGGCGCTCTGGCGCTCTCGCTGGGCCAGCGCTTTCCGCGCGGCTGGGCGGCCTGGCGGCCGATCATCCTCTTGGGCCTCTGCCAGAACACCTTCTATCTCGGCCTGTTCTTCACGGCGATGACGACCATCCCCGCCGGCCTGGCGGCGATCGTGGCAAGCGCCATGCCGCTGATTGTCGCTGCGCTCGCGTCCGCGCTGTTCGCCGAACGCGTCGGCGCCGTGAAGACGGTTGGCCTGCTAATGGGCTTCGGTGGTGTCGTCTGGATCATGGGTACCAGGGTTGCCGGCGGCATCGACCCCGTCGGTCTCAGCCTCGCCGTGCTGGGTGTCATGGCCCTGTCGGTTGCGACACTGACCATCAAGCGGGGCGATTTCGGCACCGGTCTGTTGATGGTGGTCGCCTGCCAGATGCTGGTCGGCGGTCTCGGCTGTATCCCCCTGGCGCTCGCATTCGAAGACGTCACCGCCTTCCACATCACCACCGAGGTGGTGTTCGCCTTCACCTATCAGGTGTTCTTTCCAGGGATCCTGGCGACGCTGCTGTGGTTCACCCTGGTCAAGCGGGTGTCGACAGCCGGCGCCAGCGCCTTCCACTTCCTCAACCCGATCTTCGGCGTCGGCTTCGCCTTCGTGCTGCTGAGCGAGCCACTGTCGGCATGGGACGCCGCCGGTGTGACGCTGGTCGCGCTCGGGATTCTGGTTGTGAACCGGAGCAGGGCGGCGCCAGCGTCATGACGCTGGCAACTGGCCCGCAAATGGCGGCGGGCGTTCAACGGCTGTCAGGCGGCATTCGCTGCTCTCGAAGCGGATGCCACCCGACTGGCCGCATTGTGAGCCCTACTGCACGACGGTCGGGATGCAGCTCCAATTGCCGACGACGGTGCCGAGGGTCATTTGCTGTCCGACCCCCAGTCCGCCTCTGCCGACCGTTGCAACGCCGCTGATCCCATTCGGGTGCGCGGGGAGAGTCCACGAGATCTGCGTTCCGGCCGGCACGGTGCCTTGGAACCCGGGGACCAACGGACCGTAATGGTGTGGGTTCCAGTACGACCCACTGGCACCCACATTCGAGAGGACAATCGGGCACTCACCGCCCTGAATGCAAAAGGCCTGACACGCGAGGTTGTAGTACGGCCGGGGCGGCACCAACGGGCTGAACTGTTCCGGTGGCGCGGCCGGCACGGCAGAGACACCGAACAGTGTTGCGAACGACAATGCGCAAACAATGGCTTTAGCGGTTCTCATGGCGAAAGATCTCCGACATCTGTTTTTCACCGATATACCTGCCGCCTCCTATGAACGAAGCCGCTTCTTTTTCATTCTCCGCAACATCATCGGCGATCATCTGAGTCGTCGAGCAGTATATTCAATGCGGAGGTGGGCGGATATTAACTCCATAGGCGCTCTAATACTGTGACCGGCATCACGCGCGACTAGCTTTGAATTCGCGAAATGGGATGCAGCATCATCCTGCTCGATGGGAGCCAGTCGGTCAGTGTACGCTTCAGTCCGATCAGCAGGTCGACAGGCACGCGGACCATCTGCGGGCCTGTGATCGCGTGTTCGCCATGGCGTTGCCAGTCTAGGTGCTATTTCCGCGTATGACGGTGTTCGACAACTTGACCATGCCGCTCTCGAAACGGCGCCGCTGGTTCGAACGGCGAACGCCGAGGCTCGGACGGACGGCAGATGTCGGGAAGCCGCCCTCAAGGATCGCCTGGAAGCACCGGACGCCGGACGGCAAGCGCCGCATCGAACATTTGGCGGGTAGAGCCCCGGCACAGGTGCCCCAGCCGACCGGAGGCGTGACGTCGTGACTCCGGATCTTATCATCTTCGACTGTGATGGCGTCCTGATCGACAGCGAAGTGATTGCATCGCAGATTGATGCCGAAGAGCTGACGCGGCTCGGCTATCCCATAACGGCGGACGAGATGATCCGCCGGTATTCCGGCGTTTCCGGCGCCGACATGTATGCCGATATCGAACGCAGGCTGGGGAGGGCTCTGCCCGCCGATATCGATGATCGCGCCGAAGAGCGCATGATGGAGAACTACCGCAATGGGCTGGACGCCATCCCATACGTGCGGGAGACCCTACAGGTGCTCCCCTGGCGCCGATGCGTCGCTTCCAGCAGCAGGCCGGTCAAGCTGTCCCTTGGCCTGATCCAGGCAGGGCTCTTTGAAGTCTTCTATCCCCACATCTTCTCCACCGTGCTGGTCGAACGCGGCAAGCCGGCACCGGACCTGTTCCTGTTCGCAGCACGGCAGATGAACGCGTCGCCCGACCGTTGTGTCGTCGTTGAAGACAGCGTCGCCGGCGTCCGGGCAGCCAAGGCGGCAGGCATGCGGGCCCTCGGGTTCGTCGGTGGCTCCCACTGCATGGCGGAGCACGCAGCTGCGCTGCGACAGGCCGGCGCAGAAATCGTCCTCGACAGGTTCGATCAGCTGCCAACGGCCGTCCAAAGCCTGTCCTGACTGCGGCCACTCCGCTCAGAGCCGCCTAAGAACGAGCCATGAAACGACGAGAGCAGCCTTGGACTGTGATGGGATTTGGCTTGCTCGAAACCAGCGTTCGACGAATGCCGCCGGATCGGCATATTTGCAGGCTACGAACTACGTGTCGGCAAGTAAGGCGAACGCAGTCATGGGCACCACCGCGATCCGAACGGCTTGGAGTCTTCTGCCGAGAGGCTTGGTCGCAATTGCCGTACCCTGTGCTCTCTTGCTGTTCTGGTCGTTCCTCGGACGACCGCTGCTCATGGAGGGCGGCCAGCCGCTCCTCTTCCAGTATCCGCAGACCGCGGGTCTGACCTGGGCGGCTCTTGACTCCACCGTCTATCTCGCGGCGGAGGCCCTCCTCCTCGGTCATGTCTTTTGCTGGCTGCTGACCGCCAACGTCCCACCCATACGTCAAGCCTGGCGGCCGCCGCGGCCGGCGATCCTGTTCGCCGCCGCGATGGTACCGGTCGGATTCGTTGTGGCGTTCTTGTTGAAGGCTGCCGAGGCCGGGACGCTGGCGCTGCTGATTGACGTCGTCGAGGTCGGACCGGACGGCAATGTCACTCCGTGGATCGACCTCTTTTGGACAGTTGCCACGTCAACCTACTGGGTCTGGCCGTTCGCCGGCCTAGCAGCGCCGATCTTGGCCTATAGGCAGTTCGCTGGCGCGGGATCGCTGCGCCCGATCCCGGGGCGGGCATATCTGCCTCTTTTCGGCTTTCTGGCCGGGCTGACGGTGGTCACCACGTTGGTTCAGCTTGGCATCGAGACCGCCATGACCAAGTTGTTCGACGCCAACGCGACGATGGGTGGCGCCCTCTCGATCCTCACCTGGCACATCCTTGTCGTGGTCGAAGAGCTGGTTGCGTTCACCTTCGCCGCAATGCTGCTGCTGATGCCGCTCGGCGCAGCCATGGCCGTGCTCATGCACAGAGATAGGGCGACCGATGACACCGTCCGGTCCGCAGCAAGCAGGCCAGACCGATGACTGCCGCGGGTCGTCGCTGACGCCAAGCTTGGTTGCCGCCCATCTTATGAGCAACCACGCCGCACCGCACAACAATCGAGCAAGTTCGGCACAAGTTTAAGGCAGATCGTTTCCCAAATGGGCGCTCTCAGGCGCCTGAAGTGTCTCTGCTGTGCTGCATCGCAGCAAAAGCGGCACGATTTCAGCTGACTCCGACGCCGGAATCCCATTCCCACATTCTTGGCACGACCCTTGCCTTGCCTGTTGGCGCGCACGCACCCGCGTGGGCGTCCGCTACGAAAAACAGGAGGCGTTCGATGGATCTGTTCGATCGCATCACCCGGTTGGGGGCCGCCGCGGCCCTTGCAGGCAGTGTTGCCCTTGGCTCGGCCGCTGCGACCGCGCAGGAAGGCGATCCGATCCGGGTCGGGATCTTGCATTCCCTTTCCGGAACGATGGCGATCAGCGAGACGACGTTGAAAGACGTCATGCTGATGCTGATTGAGGAGCAGAATGAGGCCGGCGGTCTGTTGGGCCGTCCGCTGGAAGCCGTTGTGGTCGATCCCGCATCCGACTGGCCGCTGTTCGCCGAAAAGGCGCGCGAGCTGATCGAGCAGGAAGAAGTCGACGTCGTGTTCGGCTGCTGGACCTCTGTCTCGCGCAAATCCGTCCTGCCGGTGTTCGAAGAGCTGAACGGTCTCTTGTTCTATCCCGTTCAGTACGAGGGCGAAGAGTCTTCCCGCAACGTCTTCTACACCGGCGCCGCGCCCAACCAGCAGGCGATCCCGGCCGTGGAATACCTGATGAGCGATGAAGGCGGCGGTGCGGAGCGCTGGGTGCTGTTGGGCACCGACTATGTCTATCCGCGCACGACCAACCGCATCCTGCGCGCCTTCCTGAACGCCAACGGCGTCAGCGACGACGACATCATGGAAACCTATACGCCGTTCGGCCATTCCGATTGGCAGACCATCGTGGCCGAAGTGCAGGAATTCGCCTCGCAGGGACTGCCGACGGCTGTGGTGTCGACCATCAACGGCGACGCGAACGTGCCGTTCTATAAGGAGCTGGCGAACCAGGGCATCTCGGCCGAAGACATCCCCGTCGTCGCCTTCTCCGTCGGCGAGGAGGAACTGGCCGGCCTCGATACCGAGCCGCTGGTCGGCCATCTGGCCGCGTGGAACTATTTCATGTCGGTCGACACGCCGGAGAACGAGGCATTCATTGCCGGCTGGCACGAGTTCATCGGCGACGATGCCCGCGTCACCAACGATCCCATGGAAGCTCACTATATCGGCTTCAACATGTGGGTTCAGGCGGTCGAGCAGGCCGGTTCCACCGATGTCGACGCCGTGCGCCAGGCCATGTACGGCCAGACGGTGCCGAACCTGACGGGCGGCGTCGCGGTGATGAACACCAATCATCACCTGTCGAAGCCCGTGCTGATCGGTGAGATCCTGGAAGACGGGCAGTTCGACGTGGTCTGGGAAACCGACGACGTCGTCGTGGGCGATGCCTGGAGCGACTTCATCCCCGAAAGCTCCGTGCTGACCGCCGACTGGACCTATCCCTGGGTCTGCGGCAACTGCGAAACCCCGCGGTTCCAGTAACCCCAATGCGGATGCCCGGTGCGCCACCCGTCGGCGCACCGGGCGCCGACCTCCCAGATCGATGCCGACAAGGGGTCTTTGATGCCCATTCGGGTGAACCGTGCACTCGTGCTGGCGTTCGCGCTCGCCCTGATCCTGGGCGTCCTCGCCGCACCCTCACGGAGCCTTGCCCAGGATGCGGAGTTCGCCGAGCTAGTCACCGCGCTGGCGACCGGTGATTTCGCTGAGAAAACAGCGGCCATCGCCGCACTCACGGCCACCGGCGACCCAAGGGTTCAGCCGATGCTGGAAGCGATGGCGGACCGCAGGCTCTACCTGCGGGAAGAAGACGGGCTGGTGGCCATCGGCGAAGACCATGCCGAGGGCCTGCGCCTGATCGACGTGCTGACCGGCGAAGAGGCCGGCATCGTCGGGTCCCGCGATGTCGATCGCATCCGCGCCAACAACCGAATGCGGGGCATCATCCGTTCCGCCCTCGGCACCATGACCCTGATGAACCCCGACCCGACCGTACGGCTTGAAGCCGCCGAGACGGTGTTCCGCAGCCAGGACGAAGGCGCCCTGGAGGCATTGGAACAGGCATTGGCGGCGGAAACCGACGATGCGGTCCGCGCCACCATGGAAAAGGCCCGTGCCGCCATCCTGTTGGGCAGCGAGGATGCGGGCCTGCGGCTAGAAGCCGTTGAGGCTCTGAGCGGCTTCACCGACCCCGACATCCGCAGCATGCTGGCAGCCCTGGTGGTGCAGGACCAGGATGGCGCCTTCGCAGAGACCGACGAAACCGTCCGCGCCGCAGCGACCGAGGCCCTTGACGCCATCGAGCAGCGACTGGCCCTCTGGCGCACCGCCGGACACATCTACCAGGGCATCAGCCTGGGCTCCGTCCTTCTTCTCGCGGCCATCGGCCTGGCCATCACCTTTGGCGTCATGGGCGTGATCAACATGGCCCATGGCGAGATGGTGATGCTGGGCGCGTACACGACCTTCGTCGTCCAGCAGCTCTTCCGCGACTACATGCCAGGCCTGTTCGACTTCTCGCTGTTCGTGGCCATTCCGGCCGCGTTCCTGGTGGCAGGCGCGGCCGGTGTCGCGATCGAACGCGGGATCATCCGCTTCCTTTACGGACGACCGCTGGAAACGCTGCTGGCCACCTGGGGCCTCAGCCTGATCCTGCAGCAGCTGGTGCGGACCGTGTTCGGACCGACCAACCGCGAGGTCGGAGCGCCGTCATGGATGCAGGGCGCGATCGAGACGACCGCCGGCATCACGCTGACGTACAACCGGCTCTACATCATCCTCTTCTGCCTGATCGTCTTCGCCGGCCTGATTATGGTGTTGAGGCGCACGCCGCTGGGCCTGCAGATGCGCGCGGTCACGCAGAACCGGCAGATGGCAAAGGCCATGGGCATCCGCACCGGCCGGGTCGACGCGCTGACCTTCGGCCTTGGCTCCGGTATCGCCGGCATGGCCGGCGTGGCGCTCAGCCAGATCGACAATGTCAGCCCCAATCTCGGCCAGTCCTACATCATCGACAGCTTCCTGGTCGTCGTCTTCGGCGGCGTCGGCAATCTGTGGGGCACGCTGGCCGGCGCCTTCTCGCTTGGGATCGCCAACAAGCTGCTGGAACCCTATGCCGGCGCGGTGCTGGGCAAGATCCTGGTGCTGGTCGCCATCATCCTGTTCATCCAGAAACGGCCGCGGGGACTGTTCGCCCTGAAGGGCCGGGCGGTGGAGGCATGAGCATGACCGCCGCCAGCCGCCCCTCCGGCTACGTGCCGCTGCTGATGCGCCTCGACCGCGGCGGCATGGTGCTGCTCTCAGTCCTGGCGGCGGCCGCGATCGCGGTGCCGGCGCTGAACCTGCTGATGCCGGCAGATTCGCCGTTTCACGTGCCCACCTATCTGGTCAGCCTCTGGGGCAAGTACCTGTGCTTCGCCCTGCTGGCCGTCAGCGTCGACCTGGTGTGGGGCTATTGCGGCATTCTCAGCCTAGGCCACGGCGCCTTCTTCGCGCTCGGCGGCTATGCCATGGGCATGCACCTGATGCGTCAGATCGGCGATCGCGGCGTCTACGGCGACCCGATCCTGCCCGACTTCATGGTGTTCCTCGATTGGGACCGGCTGCCCTGGTACTGGCACGGCTTCGACAGCTTCGCGTTCGCAGCCCTGATGGTGCTTCTGGTGCCGGGTACGCTCGCCTTCGTCTTCGGCTGGCTTGCCTTCCGCAGCCGCGTCACCGGCGTCTATTTCTCCATCATCTCCCAGGCCATGACCTATGCCCTGTTGCTGGCCTTCTTCCGCAACGACATGGGCTTCGGCGGCAACAACGGCCTGACGGACTTCAAGGACATCCTGGGCTTCGACCTTCAGGCCGACGGCACGCGGGCCGCCCTGTTCGTGGCCAGCGCAATTGCGCTTGCCGGCGGCTATCTGATCTGCCGGCTGATGGTGACGTCGAAGTTCGGGCGCGTGCTGATGGCGATCCGCGACGGCGAGAGCCGCACGCGATTCCTTGGCTATCGCGTGGAGATGTACAAGCTCCTGGTCTGGACCGTCTCCGCCATGATGGCGGGGGTCGCAGGCGCGCTCTACGTCCCGCAGGTCGGCATCATCAACCCCGGCGAATTCTCGCCGGCAAACTCCATCGAGATCATCGTGTGGGTCGCCGTCGGCGGCCGCGGCACGCTCTATGGCGCGGCGCTGGGCGGCGTGCTGGTGAACTATGGCAAGACCTATTTCACCGGCGCCGCGCCGGAGATCTGGCTCTTCCTGCTGGGCGGCCTTTTCATCGCCGTGACGCTGCTGCTGCCCAAGGGCATCGTCGGCACGCTCTCCCAATGGTGGCAGGCGCGGGGCCGCCTGGGCAGCCGCAAACGCGCCCGCCCTGCGGTTCCCGCATCCGAAGGGGGGGCCGCGGAATGAATGTCGGCCTGCCCGAAGCGATCGCCGCGGAACAGGGCATCGTACTCTACGTCGACGGCGTGACCGTCAGCTTTGACGGCTTCAAGGCGCTGAACAACCTCAGCTACACGGTCAAAACCGGCGAGATGCACGCCGTGATCGGCCCCAACGGGGCCGGCAAGACGACGATGATGGACGTCGTCACCGGCAAAACACGGCCCGACAGCGGCCAAGTCTACTTCAGGCAGCTGCATGACCTGACGCGCCTGGACGAAGCCGCAATCGCCAATCTCGGCATCGGCCGCAAGTTCCAGAAGCCGACCGTATTCGAGAACCATACGGTCACGGAGAACCTGGAACTGGCCCTGAAGTCCAAACGGGGACCGTTCGCCAGCCTGTTCTTCCGCCTCACGGCGGAACGCGCCGACCGCATCGACCAGGTCCTGACGACCATCGGTTTGACTGGCCAGCGCCAGGCCCTGGCCGGCACGCTCTCGCACGGCCAGAAGCAGTGGCTGGAGATCGGCATGCTGCTGATCCAGGACCCGGAACTGCTGTTCCTGGACGAACCCGTTGCCGGCATGACCGACGCGGAAACGGAACAGACGTCGGAGCTGTTGCGCCAGATCGCCGGCAAGCATTCCGTCGTCGTCGTGGAACACGACATGGCCTTCGTGCGCGCGCTCGACGTCAAAGTAACGGTGCTGCACGAGGGCTCGGTTCTAGCAGAAGGGAGCCTCGACCATGTGCAGAACGACGAGAAGGTGATCGAGGTTTATCTGGGCCGCTGAGCGATGCTGCGTGTCGACGACATCCATCTCTATTACGGCGCCAGCCATGCGCTGCGCGGCGTCGGCATCGAGGCGCGGGCCGGTGCCGTGACCTGTGTGCTGGGCCGCAACGGCGTCGGCAAAACCAGCCTGTTGAAGGCGATCCTGGGCCTGCAGCCGATCCGCGGCGGTGCCATCGCGTTGGACGGTACCGACATCACGCACATGCCGACCCACGCGCGCGCCGCCAGGGGCATCGCCTATGTTCCGCAGGGACGGGAGATCTTCCCGCTGCTGACCGTGGAAGAGAACCTGAAGACGGGCTTCGCCGCCCTGCCCCGCGCGGCCCGATCACTGCCCGAAGAAATCTTCGAGCTGTTCCCCGTACTGAAGAAGATGCTCAGACGGCGCGGCGGCGACCTTTCGGGCGGGCAGCAGCAGCAGCTCGCGATCGCCCGTGCTCTGGTGACGCGCCCGCGTCTGCTGATCCTGGACGAGCCGACGGAAGGCATTCAGCCCTCGATCATCAAGGAGATCGAGCAGGTGATCCGCCATCTGGTCGCCAAGGGTGAAATGGCGATGCTGTTGGTGGAGCAATACTTCGAGTTCGCACGCGATCTCGCCGATACCTATGCCGTTATGGACCGCGGCGAGGTTGTCCTGGCCGGCACCCGGGACACGATGCAGGAGGCCGAAGTGCGCCGGCACCTGACCGTGTGACCATGGATGGCACCCTGGCCAATAGATTGCGGAGCGCGTCCGCACTGCCCGCAGCGGCCAATGACAGGCCGATCGGTAGGGCCGACGGCGCGATCGAACTGATCGTCGACCGGCGGAACGAGCGCGCACGGGTTCAGCACCTCTATCAGCGCCAGCCGTTGCGCGTGCTGCTGCCAAAGCCGGCCGGCGGCGAACCGCTTACGGCCGTACTGGCCAATCTGTCCGGCGGGATGGTCGGTGGCGACATCCACGATGTGTCGGTGGTGGTCGAAGAGGGCGCCGACGCGCTGGTGTGCGGGCAGGCGGCAGAGAAGGTCTATCGGTCCACCGGCGCGGACACGCGTGTCGCCGCGGGCATGGCCGTGGAGGATGGCGCCACGCTGGAGTGGCTGCCCCAGGGCACGATTCTGTTCGACGGCAGCCGCCTCAATCGGCGGACGACCGTCAATGTGGCCGCTGGCGGGTGCTTGCTGGCAGGCGAAGTGCTGGTGTTCGGCCGTCTTGGCATGGGCGAGGTCATGCGCTCGGGCCTGCTGCGCGATCATTGGCGCCTGGCTGTCGATGGCAGGCTGGTCTGGGCGGACGCTCTCACGCTTGACGATGACATTGGCGCGGTTCTCGACCACCCGGCCGGTCTGGGGGGTGGCCGAGCGCTGGCGACGGTCGTTCACGCCGCACCATCGGCGGACACCTGGCTGGAACCGGCTCGTGCGATCTTGGCGGAAGCGGGCGGTGCCGACATGCGGGCGGCCGCTACGGCTTGGCCGGGGGTCCTGCTGGTCCGGATGCTCGGGCCCGACCCGGCGACCTTGCGGCGCGCGTTCGGGCACTGTTGGACATGGCTGCGCGCCGCGACCTTGGGACGGCCGGCGACTATGCCGGTCCTTTGGACAATCTGATGCGTATGGCGATCGAGAGGAACGGACGGTGAATCTGACACCGCGGGAAAAGGACAAGCTGCTGGTGGCCGTGGCCGCCATGGTCGCGCGGCGCCGGCTGGAGCGCGGGGTGAAACTGAACCATCCCGAAGCGGTGGCGCTGATTACCGACTTCGTTCTGGAAGGCGCACGCGACGGCCGCAGCGTGGCCGATCTTATGGCCGCGGGCGCCGAGGTGCTGACCCGCGACCAAGTGATGGACGGCATCCCCGAGATGGTAGCCGAAGTGCAGGTCGAAGCGACATTCCCAGACGGAACCAAGCTGGTCACCGTCCACAACCCGATCCGTTGAGGGGGCGCACATGATCCCTGGCGAAGTCCTGCCTGCCGACGGCGAGATCGTCCTGAACGAGGGACGGGAGGCCATCACGCTCACCGTGACCAACACAGGAGACCGGCCGGTTCAGGTCGGCTCCCACTATCACTTCGCCGAGACCAACGCGGGCCTCACCTTCGACCGGGAGGCCGCTCGCGGCCGCCGCCTGGACATTCCCGCCGGCACGGCCATCCGGTTCGAGCCGGGCCAGACCCGCGACGTCTCGCTGGTGGCCTATGCCGGCACGCGGCGCGTCTATGGCTTCAACGGCGCCGTGATGGGCGCCCTCGACGCCGACGGAAAGGAGTAACGCCATGCCCTACCGCATGCCGCGTGCGGCCTATGCCGACATGTTCGGACCCACCGTCGGCGACCGTGTGCGCCTGGCCGACACCGACCTGATCATAGAGGTGGAGCAGGACCGCACTGTCTATGGCGAAGAGGTGAAGTTCGGCGGCGGCAAGGTGATCCGTGACGGCATGGGCCAGTCGCAGACCAGCCGCGCCGACGGCGCCGTCGATACGGTGATCACCAACGCACTGATCCTCGACCACTGGGGCATCGTGAAGGCCGATATTGGGCTGAAGGACGGGCGCATCGTCGGCATTGGCAAGGCCGGCAATCCCGACGTCCAGCCGGGCGTCGACATCGTCATCGGCCCTGGCACAGAAGCGATCGCGGGCGAAGGCAAGATCGTCACCGCCGGCGGGCTGGACGTGCACATCCACTTCATCTGCCCCCAGCAGATCGACGATGCGCTGATGAGCGGCATCACGACGATGATGGGCGGCGGCACCGGCCCCGCCACCGGCACCAACGCCACGACCTGCACACCGGGCGCCTGGCACATCGCCCGCATGATCCAGGCAGCCGAAGCCTTCCCGATGAACCTCGGCTTTTTCGGCAAGGGCAATGCCAGCCTGCCTGCAGAGCTGGAGGCCCAGGTGCGCGCCGGTGCCTGCGGGCTGAAGCTGCACGAAGATTGGGGCACGACGCCTGCGGCCATCGACTGCTGCCTCGGCGTCGCAGATGCCTACGACGTTCAGGTGCTGATTCACACCGACACGCTGAACGAAAGCGGGTTCGTCGAGAACACGGTCGCTGCCTTCGCCGGCCGCACCATCCACGCGTTCCACACGGAAGGTGCCGGCGGCGGCCATGCGCCGGACATCATCAAGGTGTGCGGGCTGGCCAACGTCATCCCGTCGTCGACCAACCCGACGCGGCCCTTCACCGTTAACACGCTCGACGAACACCTCGACATGCTGATGGTGTGCCATCACCTGGACAAGTCGATCCCCGAAGACGTGGCCTTCGCCGAAAGCCGCATCCGGCGCGAGACCATCGCGGCGGAAGACATCCTGCACGACATGGGCGCGTTCTCGATCATCGCGTCGGACAGTCAGGCGATGGGCCGTGTCGGCGAGGTGGTGATCCGCACCTGGCAGACGGCCGACAAGATGAAGAAGCAGCGTGGGTCGCTGCCCGGCGAGACCGGTGACAACGACAACCTGCGGGCCAAGCGTTATGTGGCCAAATACACGATCAACCCGGCCATCGCCCACGGCATTGCCGACCATGTCGGCTCCGTGGAGGTCGGCAAGCTGGCCGACCTCGTCCTGTGGCGGCCGGCCTTCTTCGGCGTGAAGCCCGACATGGTGCTGAAATGCGGCACCATCGCTGCGGCCATCATGGGCGACCCGAACGCTTCGATCCCGACGCCGCAGCCGGAGCACTACCGACCGATGTTCGGCGCCTTCGGCCGATCGCTGACCGAAAGCGCGGTGACGTTCGTGAGCCGGGCATCGATGGAGGCGGACGTTGCCCGTGCTTATGGACTGTCGCGCACGCTGCTGGCCGTCGGCAATACGCGCGCCGGCATCTCCAAGTCCGCCATGATCCACAACAGCCTGACGCCGGAGATCGAGGTGGATCCGGAGACCTATGAGGTCCGCGCAGACGGTGCGCTGTTGACTTGCGAGCCGGCAGAGAGTCTACCCATGGCGCAGCGGTACTTCCTCTATTGAGCGGCCAGGGCCATGGATGACTCCGCCCTTCTCGATCGCGCGGTTGCCGTCGCCCGGCATGGCGACTGGCCGCCGGATCAGGCGTCGGACAGCGTCACCCTTCCCTTCGACTTGCGCCATCGCCGGCGGATACGCCTGACGACCGATCGCGGCGCAGCTCTGCTGCTTGATTTGGAGCATGCAACGGCACTGTCCGAGGGCGACGGGCTTAGGCTCCAGACCGGCGGGTGGATCGCCGTAAGGGCGGCGCCGGAGACGGTGCTGGAGGTACGCGGCCGCGACGCGCTCCATCTCATGCGGCTGGCCTGGCACCTCGGCAACCGCCACCTCGCCTGCGATATCGGGAACGACCGGCTGCTGATCCGCCCCGATCCGGTCATCGCCGACATGCTGGGTGGCCTTGGAGCCTTCGTCACAGAGATCGAGGCTCCGTTTCAGCCGGAGGGCGGTGCTTATGGCGGCAGCCATGGCCATCACGCAGGGGCGGGGCATGCTGACGAACACTGAAGCCCTGCTGCGGCTGCAGTCCTGGCTTTCGCCAGCCTTTCCGACCGGTGCGTTCAGCTATTCCCATGGGCTTGAGACGGCGATTGCGGACGGCCTGGTGACGGACGCCGACGGCCTGGAAGCCTGGCTTTCCGGGATTCTGCGTTACGGTGCCGGCCGCTCGGACGCCTGGCTCTTGACCGACACATTCGAGGCCGTGCGAGAGCGGAGCTCGAACCGGCTGATGGAGGCCGCTGAACTGGGGATGGCTCTGTCGGGTGCCGCGGAGCTGTCGCTGGAGGCCCGCTCGCAGGGGATGGCCTTCTTCGCGACGGTGCGGGCCGTATGGCCGGCGCCGGGGCTCGACTGGGCGACCGACACACTCATGCGCGCGGAGCTTCCCGCAACGCTGCCGGTCGCCACCGGGATCGCAGGCGCGGCGCATGGCATCCCGATGGATGCGCTTGTGGCGCTCTACCTGAATGCGTTTGCCGCCAATCTGGTGTCGGCGGGCGTCCGGCTGATCCCGCTGGGGCAGACCGACGGGCAGCGCGTTACGGCCGCACTGGAACCGGTGGTGGCGGAGGCCGCAACACGCAGCCTGGAACGCGAAGAGCCGGAGCCGGCGAACGCGACGGTCATGGTGGACATCTGTGCCATGCTTCACGAAACCCAATACACGCGCCTGTTCCGCTCATGACGGTGCGTCCCGATACCTCCCATGGCCCGCTCAGGGTCGGCATCGGCGGCCCGGTCGGCTCCGGCAAGACGGCCCTGGCGGAAGCTCTGTGCAAACGCCTGCGCGACCGTATCGACATGTTCGTCGTCACCAATGACATCTATACGAAAGAGGATCAGCAGATCCTGACGCGCGCCGGCGCCCTTCCGGCAGACCGCATCATGGGCGTGGAAACGGGCGGCTGCCCACACACGGCGATTAGGGAAGACGCGTCGATCAATCTCGCAGCGCTGGATGAGATGCGAACGCGTTTCCCGAGCGCCGCGATCGCCCTGATCGAAAGCGGCGGCGACAACCTTGCGGCCACGTTCAGCCCCGAGCTTGCAGATCTGACGATCTACGTGATCGACGTGGCGGCGGGCGAGAAGATCCCGCGCAAAGGAGGCCCCGGCATCACGCGCTCGGACCTGCTGGTGATCAACAAGATTGATCTGGCACCGCTGGTCGGCGCCGACCTTGCCGTCATGGACGCCGACACGCGCCGCATGCGCGGCGAGCGGCCCTACGTTTTCACCAACCTGAAGACCGGCGATGGTTTGGACCGGGTGATCGACTTCATCGGGACGAGCGGGGGCGTCGCGCTTCGATAAGCACTGTGCGCTCCCGTAGGTCGGCGTTGAGGCGAAGCCGAAACCCGACGCGAACGCCGTCTGTCGGGTCGCGCTTCGCTTGACGCCGACCTGCTGGCGACGGCTACTCCGCCGCGTCGGCGTGCTGGCTTTCTTCGGCGACCTTGGCGGCCTCGATCGCCGCTGCCTTCTCCTCGACCAGCCCGACCAGATGGTCGACGATGCTCTGGTCCTGCAGGCGGTGGTGGGGTTGGCCGGCGATATAGATCTGGTGAGTGCCCTTACCGCCGCCGGTCAGGCCGATATCGGTCATCAGCGCCTCGCCGGGGCCGTTGACGACGCAGCCGATCACCGAGACCGTCAGCGGCGTGGTGATATGGGCCAGGCGCTCTTCGAGCACTTTCACGGTCTCGATCACTTCGAACTGCTGGCGCGCGCAGGATGGGCAAGAGATCACGTTGACGCCGCGATGGCGCAGGCCCAGCGTCTTCAGCATGTCGAAGCCGACCTTGATCTCCTCAACCGGGTCGGCCGACAGCGACACGCGGATGGTGTCACCGATGCCGGACCACAGCAGCATGCCAAGGCCAATGGAACTCTTCACCGTGCCGGTGCGCAGGCCGCCCGCTTCGGTGATGCCGATATGCAGCGGATAGTCGCAGGCCTCGGCCAGCGCCTGATAGGCCGCTACGGCCAGGAACACGTCGGACGCCTTGACCGAAATCTTGAACTCGAAGAAGTCCTGATCTTCCAGGATGCGCGCGTGGTTCAGCGCGCTTTCCACCATGGCCTCGGGACAGGGCTCGCCGTAACGCTCCAAGAGCTCGCGCTCCAGGCTACCGGCATTGACGCCGATGCGCATCGAACAGCCATTGTCGCGCGCGGCCTTCACGACCTCGGCCACGCGCGCTGCAGAGCCGATATTGCCCGGATTGATGCGCAGGCACGCCGCCCCCGCCTCCGCCGCCTCGATCGCGCGCTTGTAGTGGAAATGGATGTCGGCGACGATCGGCACCGTCACCTCGGGGACGATCTCCTTCAGCGCTGCAGTCGACTCTTCGTCAGGGCAGGAGACGCGCACGATATCGGCGCCCGCGATCTCCAGCCCGCGGATCTGCGCGATCGTGGCCTCGACATCGGTTGTCAGCGTGTTGGTCATGGACTGCACGCTGATGGGCGCATCGCCGCCGACGGGCACCTTGCCCACATGGATCTGGCGGCAGGCACGGCGGTGGATCTCGCGATAGGGTCGAACGCTCATGGGGCCCCTTGCGCCTCAGGAGGAGGACTGGACGGTGATGCGGTTCAAGGTGGGGTTATAGCGGAGTATCGACAACCGAGAAAGCGATGCGGGCCGCGGCCGACTGCCCCGCCGCGCAGGCGGAGGCGCGCCATGCGGCGCGTCACTGAACCCGCCGCATCAGCGCCCCGGCATCCAGCGAGACGTCGCGTACGACCTCGCCGTCCCGTCCAAGCGACGGGACGCGACTCCCGTCGACCTCGATCGAGAGCGCGCCGGCATTACCCGTATCGAGCCTCAGGCCGCTACCGTCGGGCACCTCATAGGCGTCCCCCGGCTGCAGCACGCGGGTCATCACCAGCCGGCCGTTCTGATCGCGCACCTGCACCCAGCTCATATCCGTGGCGTGGATGATCACCCGGCCGTCGCCTTCCGCTGCCTCCGCACGCAGCCCCGCCTCCGGCGGGCGCGGCGGCTGCTCCGCCTCCGCATCCACCGCGGGCGGAGCAGAGGCGACGGTCATCGGCTCTCTGCCATCCAACGCCTCAGCAGCCTCCGGATCGGGGGTCACAGGGTCGGTGACCGCAGGATCCAGGTCAGCCGTCACGGGCTCAGCCGCACCTGCCTCCGGCGCCGTTGCCCCAGGTTCGGCCCGATGCACAACGGCTGCCGGCGCCTCCACGGCATCTGCGGTCGGTTCGGCCGACGCCGGCGATGGATCCGGGTCGATATCCACAGGCTCCACAGGCGCCGGCTCCGCCCTCGCCACGCTCGGCTGGTGCCGCGGTTCGGTCGGTCCGTCTTCCGGCGGCGCAGCATCTGCAGGATCGTCACTGAGCCATGCCGTCCAGCGCTCCGGAAGGTCGGGCAGCAGGTCGACCAGCTGGCGGTCCGTGGAGCTGGCATAGTACCAGCTTCCATAGGCAAGTCCGGCCAGGATGACTGCGATCAAGAGGAACGCCGCTCCGGGCATCCGCCCCTCGGGCGGCGGCGTGGGGAAGACGAGCTGTGTTGCCTTGTTGAACCCGCTCATCTCGTCCTTGAAGCGCCGGACAAGATCCTCAGCGTCGAGCTCAAGCAGTTCGGCATAGCTGCGTACGAAACCGTGTGCGTAGGTGGCCCCCGGCAGGTCGCCGAAGCGGCCATCCTCCATCGCTTCGATGAAGATGCGGCGGATTCGCAGGGTCTCGGCAATGTCGGGCACCGAATATCCTGCGGCCATCCGCGATTCCCGCAGGATATGGCCGACCGTCGCATCGTCGGGAATGAACGGGGTACCCGAATACCTGCCAGGGCCGGCCGACCCGGCCGGATAGGCCGACTGATCGTCCTCTGGAGTCATCTCAAACAAATGGTGCCTGCCTTGCGCCATTGTGCCCGCCGTAGCTGGATAGTGTCGATCGCAAGACCTTGGATGCCATTTTCCGCCCCGGTCCGCCCGGCCGTCCATCCCATGGACAGCACCTAACCGCAGACCAGCAACGCCTGTCTTCTGATTTGTAAACAATTTTGCCGTCAGTATCAAACGCCGAAATGCTAAACCATTTTCTAAATCTCAATGCTGCGATCCATTGCAAATCCACGAAGTTTTTCCCTGAGACTATGATCGGGGGAGGAGATCAGGCGATCCAGATACCTCTCAAGCTGGCTGACCGTCAGCGAGCGGACCATGGCGCGCACCTCACCAATCGCCGTTGGAGCCATCGAAAGTTGCCGGAAACCTATGCCAACCAAGGCCATGGCTTCAAGGGGGCGAGCCGCCATTTCGCCGCACAAACTGACGGAAACGCCCTGCTCGGAACAGCGCGCAACCAACTCGCGCAGCATGGTCAGCACGGCCGGAGACAGCGCGTCGTACCGCTGGGCCAGCGGCGGGCTTGCCCGGTCGCAAGCGAACAAATACTGCAACAAGTCATTTGAGCCGACGGCAATGAAGTCGACTCGAGCCAAGAGTGCCGTCAACTGCCAGAACAGCGCCGGCACCTCCAGCATCACGCCGACCCTGAGCCGCTCTGGCAACGGCTCGTTCAGCAGCCTTGCGCGCTCCAGTTCCTTATCCAACAGGGCCCTGGCGGCATCCACCTCGGCCACTTCGGCGACGAGCGGAAACATGATGCCGATGGACCGACCTGCGGCCGCACGGATCAGCGCGCGGAGCTGGCGGCGCATCAGCGCCGGGCGGTCGAGGCCGATGCGGATGGCACGCCAGCCAAGCGCCGGGTTCTCCGTCGGCTCGTCCTTCAGGTAGGGCAGGAACTTGTCGCCGCCGATGTCGAGCGTGCGGAACATCACCGGCTTGCCGTCGGCCTGGTCGAGAACGGTGCGGTACAGCCGCGTCTGCTCGTTGACATCCGGAAAATCGGATCGAACCATGAACGGAATCTCGGTCCGATAAAGCCCGATCCCGTCCGCGCCCGTCGTCGCCAGATGCGGCACATCGGCGAGCAGCCCCGCATTCATCCACAGGCCGACGCGCACGCCATCCTTCGATTCCGCCGGCAGGTGGGCGCCGGCCTCCCGCGCCCGCCGCCGCGCCATCCGCAGGCTCATGGCGCCTGCGAACATATCCTGAACATCGTCGGCCGGCCGGACGAAGACGTTGCTGTTGTCCGCATCCACGATCACCGGGTCCCACGGCTCGATCGTGCTCATGGCGTCAAGGCAGCGGCCGACGACAGGGATCCCCATGGCCCGCGCCAGGATCGCCACATGGCTGGTGGACGACCCGTCTTCCAGCACCAGCGCGCGCAGCCGCGACTGCTCATAGTCGAGCAGTTCGGCAGGGCCGATGGCGCGCGCGATCAGCACGGCATCATCGGGCAGTGTGCCAAAGGCTGCCGAGGCCCGGCCGGAAAGATGCATCAACAGCCGGTTGGCAAGGTCGTCCAGGTCCAGAAGCCGTTCGCGCAGATAGTGGTCTGCAAGATGGCCGAGACGGGCATGCGTGTCGTTCTGCACCCGCTGCACGGCCGCTTCGGCGGTCAGGCCCGTGCGGATCACCTCGGCGATCCGGCTGAGCCAGCCCCGATCGCGCGAGAACATCCGGTATGTTTCCAGGATGTCCCGGCTTTCCTCCTTCTCCGCCAGCACCGGGTTGGACAGCAGATCGTCCAGTGCGTCCTGCATGCTCGCCACGGCGGCCCGGAAGCGGGCAAGCTCTGCGGTCGGGTCGTCCGCCACCATCTCGCGGATCGTCAAGATCGGCCGATGCAGAACGGCACGCCCCATGGCCAGACCGCCGTTCAGCCGCAGGCCGACCAGGCGGGCAGGCAGGATCTGAGAGGGGGCGTCGGGCCTGGCCGCACTGCCCGGCTCCGCCGGCACGCCCACCGCCACAAGCTCTGCGACGACCATGGCGACCGTCTGCAGCGTTTCGATCTCTTCCTCATGGTAGACGCGGCGATGCTGGTTCTGCACGACCAGCACGCCGCGCACCTGGCTGCCACGCAATACCGGCACGCCCATCAGTGATTGATAGGGGTCTTCGCCCGTCTCAGGCCGATAGGCGAAATTGGGATGCTCTGGAGCGTTGGCGATCGCCGTCGGCCGGCCCGTCGCCGCGATCTGGCCGACCAGCCCCTCCCCGATCCTGAGGCGGGTGCGGTGCACGGCGCTGGCATTGAGGCCGTGCGTCGCAAACAGCTCAAGCACGTCGCCGGGTCGGACGACATAGCAAGAACACACTTCGGCAACGGTTTCAGAAGCGACGAGACGGACGATCTTATCCAGACGCGCCTGCAGGGCGTCGCTGCCCGCCATGATGTCGCGCAGCCGCGCCATCATGCGCCGGGCAGAGATGATCACGCCGCGATCCGGCGCCGAGGGGCGGCCGGTGCCGCCGCCCCCCGCTGCCGGCGGCATTACTCCGCGTCCAGCCCGTATGCGGCGTGCAGCGCGCGCACCGCCAGTTCGAGATACTGCTCGGCCACAAGAACGCTGATCTTGATCTCCGAGGTGGAGATCACCTGGATGTTGATGCCGTTCTCAGCAAGGGCGGAGAACATGCGCTTGGCCACACCGGCGTGGCTGCGCATCCCCATGCCGATGACCGACAACTTGACGACGTTCTCGTCGGGCCGGAGGCGGCGGTATCCAAGCGCCCCCCGCTGCCCTTCCAGAAGCGCGACGGTCGGCGCCAGCTCCGCCTTGGAGACGGTGAAGGTGACATCGGTGGCCTGCCCGTCTTCCGACACGTTCTGCACGATCATGTCGACATTGATGCCGGCATCGGCGAGCGGGCCGAACACAGACGCAGCCACGCCCGGCCGGTCGGGCACACCCACCACGGTCACCTTCGCCTCATCCCTGCTGTAGGCGATACCGCTGACGATCTCTTGCTCCACGATCTCGTCCTCATCCACAACCAGTGTGCCGGGCCCGTCGGCGAAGCTGGAAAGCACGCGCAGGGGCACGCCGTGCTTCATCGCCATCTCCACCGACCGGGTCTGGAGAACCTTCGCACCCAGCGAGGCCATCTCCAGCATTTCTTCGTATGTGATCTTAGTGAGTTTGCGAGCCCGGCGCACGATCCTGGGATCGGCGGTATAGACGCCGTCGACATCGGTGTAGATGTCGCACCGGTCCGCCCTCAGAGCGGCCGCGAGCGCCACAGCCGACGTGTCGGACCCGCCGCGGCCGAGTGTGCCGATCCGCCGGCGCGGCGACACGCCCTGGAAGCCGGCGACTACTGCCACCTCGCCCTCCTCAAGCCGCCGCGCCAGTTCCGTCGCTTCCACGCCGGTGATTCGCGCCTTGCCGTGCACTTCGTCCGTCGCGATCGGGATCTGCCAGCCGAGCCAGGATCGTGCGGGCACGCCAAGCGTCTGCAGCGCCATCGCCAACAGACCAGACGTCACCTGCTCGCCGGCCGACACCACCGTGTCGTATTCCCGCGCGTCATGCAGCGGCGTGACGCCGCGGCAGAGACCGACCAGCCTGTCGGTCTCTCCCGCCATGGCAGACACCACCGTGGCTACCTGATTGCCGCGGTCGACCTCTGCCTTCACCTTTTCCGCGACCACACGTATGCGGTCGAGATCGGCCACCGAAGTGCCGCCGAATTTCTGTACGATCCGGGCCATGAATGAACGCTCCCGGCGCTGACGCCGTCGATCCCCGAAACCTCCGGCCGCTGATGCCGCGCCGGAGACGTCATACCGCGGGAAGGAACTCACCCTGACGCCACAGGTTGTCGCGGCAGGTACCGGTATCCATACTCTGAACCTCAAGACCCAAGCAAGCCGCCGGATTTGACAACGATGACACCGCGCCAATCCACACGCACAGCCGCCCGATCCGCCGCACCGGACGCCGGAAGCCTCGCCGGGGCCAGCGTCGACCCTGCGGATATCGCGCGGTTCGAAGCGTTGGCCCATAGCTGGTGGGATCCGAACGGCAAGATGAAAGAGCTGCACCGGATGAACCCGCTGCGCATCGGCTTCATCCGCGACCGCTTCGCCGGGGCTCATGGCCGCGACCCGTTGGCACACCGGCCGCTGGCGGGGTTGCGGATTGCCGATGTCGGCTGCGGCGGCGGCCTGTCCAGCGAACCCCTTGCCCGCCTCGGGGCAGAGGTGACAGGCATCGACGCCAGTCAGGAAGGCATCGGCGTGGCGCGCCTGCATGCGGCCGAACGCGGCCTCGACATCGACTACCGGCAAACGACCGCCGAGGCTCTGGCCGAAAGCGGCGCCAAGTTCGATGCCGTCGTGGCGCTGGAGATCGTCGAGCATGTCGCCGATGTCGCAAGCTTCCTGGGCGCCCTCGCCCGGCTGGCACGGCCCGGCGCGCCGCTGGTGATGAGCACGCTCAACCGCACGCCCAAGAGCTTTGCGCTCGGCATTGTCGCTGCGGAGTACGTGCTTGGGATCGTGCCGAAGGGCACGCACAACTGGCGCCAGTTCCTGAGGCCCAGCGAACTGGCGCGCGGCCTACGGGACCAGAGATTCGCCGTAGAAGAGATCAAGGGGATGGTCTACAGCCCGCTGAAGGGCGACTGGAGCCTGTCGGACCGCGACCTTGACGTGAACTACCTGCTGGCCGCGGCCAAGCCGGACGCCTGACGGGGCCGACGCCCGACTTGGTCCGCGACGTCAAACCGGTTGAGGGTCTTCATCCCGCTGGGTTAGTGTCCCGGGCCGAAAGCGATACGGCCGGTGGATGGTCGGGCGCGTCAATATCGAGGAGGTGGAGCATGTCGGCAGGGAAGTCCCTTTGGCTTGTGGCGTTGGCGTTGCTCGTCGCCTTGCCGGTTTCGGGCGCCCACGCCCAGTTGGGCTTCGACCTCTACCGCGCCGGTGTCCAGCTGACGACCGAAGATGTGGACCTGACCCGCGCGGCCGTTCGCGAAGCCCTGGAAAGCCAGGAGGTGGGCTTTTCCAACACCTGGTCGAACCCGGATACCGGCCTGAACGGCGAGGCCCGGCTGCTGGAGGTGTTCGAGCGCAACGATGCGCCGTGCGGCACGGTCTATTTCACCGTCACCAAGCAGGGCCGCGGCATCCCCTATACCTTGAGCTTCTGCAAGATGGAGGAAGAGGACCGCTGGGGCATGCTGCCATAGCACGGACCAAGATGCGGCAGGGGCCGATCCTTCGGCAGCCCTGTCGCGCTAAAGCACAGCGCGGAACTGGGCAACCATCCAGTCGATCTCTTCCGTCGTGATCACCAGCGGCGGTGCGATGCGGATGACCTGTTCGCGCGTTTCCTTCACCAGCACGCCAAGATCCATCAGCCGCTCGCAATAGTGCCGGGCCGGGCCGGCCTCGGGTCGGATTTCCACGCCGACGAACAGGCCGCGGCCGCGGATCTCCGCCACCTGCGTTGAATTGATGGCGCGAAGCTGGCGCATCAGGTGATCGCCCAGCGTACGGGACCGGTCGGCCAGCGCCTCGTCGAGGATAACGTCCAGCGCCGCCTCGCCGACGGCCGCCGCCAGCGGGTTGCCGCCGAAGGTGCTGCCGTGGTCGCCCGGCTGGAAGAGACCGAGCAGGTCGCGCGAGGCCAGCACGGCGGACACGGGGTAGACGCCGCCGCCCAGCGCCTTGCCGACGATCAGCACGTCTGGCGCGGCCTCCGCCTCATGCTGGTAGCAGAACAGATGGCCCGTCCGGCCAAGGCCCGTCTGGATTTCGTCCAGCGCCAGTAGAACCTGCGCCTCATCGCAAATGCGCCGCACCTCTGCCAGGTACCCATCGGGCGGGATCACAATGCCCCCTTCGCCCTGGATCGGCTCGATCAGCACCGCCACGGTATCCGGTGTCACCGCAGCCCGGATGGCGTCCGCATCGCCGAACGGCACCTTCACGAAGCCCGGCGTGAAGGGGCCGAAGCCGTCACGATAGGCAGGCTCTGACGACGCGCTGATGGCGGTGGTGGTCCGCCCGTGGAAATTGTTGCTGCAGACGATGATCTCCGCCCGCCCGTCATGCACACCCTTGACCGTGTAGCCCCATTTGCGCACCAGCTTGACCGCGGTCTCGACCGCCTCGACCCCGGTGTTCATCGGCAAGGCCATGTCCATTCCGGCGACACGGCACAGCTTCTCCAGGAACGGGCCCATGCGGTCGTTGTGGAAGGCGCGAGAGGTCAGGGTCACGCGCCCGGCCTGCTCGGTCAGGGCGGCGATGATGCGCGGATGGCGGTGTCCCTGGTTCAGGGCGGAATAGGCGCTCAGGCAATCGAGATAGCGCCGGCCGTCTGTGTCCCACACCCATACACCTTTGCCTTCGGCGATCACGATGGGCAGCGGATGATAGTTGCGCGCGCTGTAGCTGTCGCACTGCGCGATGATGCGTGACTGGATTGCGGACATCGTCACCTCCCTTCATCCATCGGCATCGGCTACAGATCCACCTTGTGGCGGCTCAGGATCTGTTCGCCGAACAGGCTTTCCACCAGTTCCACCACAAGCTGGGCGGTGGCGTTGCGGATGTCGTAGGCCGGGTTCAGCTCGACGATGTCGAGCGACGCCATCCGGCCGCTGTCGTAGATCATCTCCATGCAAAGCTGCGCTTCGCGGTAGGTCGGCCCGCCGGAGACTGTCGTGCCCACCCCAGGCGCGATTGAAGGGTCGAGGAAGTCGACATCGAAGCTGACATGCAGGTGTCCGCCGATCGCCTCGACCTCGCGGAGCACGGCCTCCACAGTCGCGCGCATGCCGTTCTCATCGATCTTGCGCATGTCGTGCACGATCAGATGGCTCTCGACGACCTCCGCCTTTTCGACAGCGTCGACCGAGCGGACACCGAGCTGGATCATCCGCGAGCCATCCAGGATGGGGACCGTGTCGGCCAGCCCCGTCAGCTCGGCCGGCCCGCGGCCCGAGATGACAGCCACCGGCATGCCGTGCAGATTGCCCGAGGGTGAGGTGGCCGCAGTATTAAAGTCCGCATGGGCATCGAGCCACAGCACCGCCAAAGGTCTCCCCTCGGCCGCACAGTGCTGCGCCACGGCAGCCACGGACCCTATGGCAAGCGTGTGGTCACCGCCCAAGAGAACAGGCAGGTGGCCGGACTTGAGCGCGTCGCGCACCGCGTCGCGCACCGTCCGGCACCATTCGGCAGCCTCATGCAGGTGGCGATAGCCGTCGACCGGCGGCTCGTCGGGATTGACGGGCCCCGTGAGATTGCCCCAGTCGACAACCTCATGACCCAGGCCACGCAACGCCGCCTCTAGGCCGGCAACACGAAGCGCCTCGGGCCCCATGGACCCGCCGCGATGGCCGGCACCGATATCGGTGGGGGCGCCGATCAGGGCGATGGGTTTGTTCGCCATTCCGATAGACTGCTCCCCTGAGCCGAATTTGCATGTCTCAGCGGCTGCCTCGCTGCCCTTCACTGTGGCATCCGCCAGGGCAAATGAAATGCCGAATTGGGCCCGTCACGCGGCAGGAAATGCTGGCGTTGCCTCAGCCGGACTGGCCTGATCAGGGCGTAAGGGGGATTGCGGTGCCATGACTGGTGACGCAAAGCTGGACCGTATCGACATCAGGATCATCAAGGCGCTGCATGCCGACGCCCGCATCACCAACCAGGCTCTTGCAGAGCAAGTGGGGCTGTCGCCCAGCCCATGCCTGCAGCGCGTGCGCCGGCTTGAACGGATGGGCGTCATTGGCCCCTACCTCGGCCGCGTGGACTTGGACAAGCTGTGCCACAGTGTCATGGTTTTCGGTACGGCCAGCCTGCGCAGTCACGAGCACGACGATTTCCAGCTGTTCGAGCGGCTGGTGCGCGAAATTCCCGAGGTTGTCGCCTGCTACAAGGTCAGCGGCACCTTCGACTACCTGGTGCAGTTCCGCTGCCCCAGCATTGCGCGCTATCACGCGCTGAGCGACGAGTTGCTGCGGGCCAGCTCCGGCCTGGTCAAGCTCAGCAGCCATGTCGTGCTGGACGAAACGAAGGAGTTTCGGGGCCTGCCGCTGGACGCCCTGCTAGGGACATAAGCCCTCGACACAGGGCAACGAATAATTTACACTCTTACTAAAATATACTGATATGCGCCGGCACCTGCACACGCAGAGTATGGGCGACATTGCTTGAGACACGAAGAGCTATGAATGATACGTTCTTATCAGAGAAACTCTCTGACCTCATCGCCTTATGGGTTGAAAAGCGCGCTCAACGGACGTATCCGAGGAAGGCGGATTTCGACGCCATCACCGTGTGGCCCTGGATTGGCCATATCGGCATCTTGGAAAGGCGCACGGACCAGAAGAGCCTGTTTGTCCGACTGTCGGGAAGCATGATCGTCGAATACGACGGTGCGGACTTTACGGGCAGATATCTCGCCGATTGCGTCCCGGAACATGCGGTGGATGATATCCTTTATCCGTATCGCGTCTCGATCGACCACCGGGCGCCTGTCTTCATTCGGCTGCCACCAGGGCATCTCGGCGGATCGTTCCGGTACTACGATCGGCTGATCCTTCCCTGTTCTGACAACGACGCGTTCATCGACCATTTCATCGTGGCGATCTACGTATCGAAATTCGAGAAGTACCTGAATGAATACGGGGTCTACGGAAACCGGGCTCTCCCGCCCTTACCGGCATACCGACGCGATACCCCCCGGCTCGATGCCACCGCAACGGTGTGCATGCCGGACGCGATTCCAGCCTACGCTGACCCCACTGTTGAAAGCGCAGCCACCAAGGGCCAACTCGTTGAAGTGATCCACGTCTGAGGGCCGCGCCGCAACGACATTCCCCGGCCAGCTCGCGGGTCGCGATCCATAGCGGCTCAAGGCATGCCCGTCGTCGACCCCGTCGTCGGTTAGGTATCTCCGCGCGGCACCCACGGGATCCGGGCGAATTCGACGCCTTCGTCCTTCAGCTTGGTCGCCTCGGAATCCGTCGCCTCGCCGTGGATGTTGCGGGCGTCGGTCTCGCCATAGTGGATGCGGCGTGCCTCTTCGGCAAATTGACTGCCGACATAGTCGCTGTTGGCCTCCACATGGTCGCGCAGCTTGGAAAGCTTGCGATAGAGCTCGGCCGCTTGCGCTTCTTCCTTCGATGGCCCGTCGCTGCGGGATCGGCCGATGCGCGGCGCCATCGGGGCCTTCGAGATCCCTGCATCGCCGCACAGGGGACAGACAATATCCCCGGCCTCGGCCTGTGCTTCATACGCCGCACTGTTGCGGAACCAGGCTTCGAACGAATGGCCGGCCCGACATTTGAGATCGAACAGTATCATCCCGCATACTCAACTGGCTCTGACGCATTCTCGCCGATCATCGCCGTCGATGTCCAACGCCCGTGCGACGTGGCGGCAGAGACAGCTATTCACCCGCCGCGCGGCCGGCCTCGACGACCGCCGGCTTGGCGGGCACGAAGTCCCGGTCATGGCGCAAGGCCGGAATGGCTTGGCGCGCCTTGTCGACGGCCGACATATCCAGCGTCGCCTGGGAGATGCCGACATCCTCGCCGCCGTCGGCGAGGATGTCGCCCCAGGGCGATATGATCAGCGAATGGCCGAAGGTCTGGCGCCCCCTGTCGTGGGTTCCGGTCTGCGCCGGTGCAACCACGAAAGACCCGGTCTCGATCGCGCGGGCGCGCAGCAGAACATGCCAATGGGCCTGCCCGGTCTGGCGGGTAAAGGCGGCCGGCACCGTCAGGATGGCTGCCCCCTTCTTCGCCAGATCCCGATAGAGATGGGCGAACCGCACGTCATAGCAGACCGTCATGCCGATGGGGCCCCAGGGGCTCGGCGCCAGCACCGCCTGCGGGCCCGGCCGAAACGTCGCGCTCTCGCGATAGCTCTCGCCACCCGGAAGATCGACGTCGAACATGTGGATCTTGTCGTACCGCGCGACGATCTCCCCCTGGCCATCGACCAGGAAGCTGCGGTTCGCCAGCCGGTCGTCAGCCACCCGAATGGCCAGAGACCCGATCAGCAGCGACACGCCGCACTCTGCCGCCACGTCGCGGAAGGCAGAGAGGGCGGGATGCTCCTGCTCGGTCCGGGCTTCGGCCATCTGCTGTTCGCGCCCTTGCACGATCAGGCTGACATTTTCCGGCATGGCCACGAAGTCGGCCCCGGCATCGCTGGCCTGCCGGACCAATCCAACCGCCGTCTCGATATTGCGAGCCATATCGGTGCCCGCATTGACCTGCACGCAGGCGACGGAAACGCTACCGGCGCTCATCGCACGGCCTCCAGCAGCTGGTCCAGGCGCCCGTCGCGGTCGAGGGCCTGGAGGTCGTCATTGCCGCCCACATGGGTATCGCCGATGAACACCTGCGGCACTGTCCGGCGGCCGCCGGCCCGTTCCATCATCTCTTCCCGGCGCCTGGGATGCATCGCCACGTCGATTTCGACGTACTCCACGCCCTTCTTCTGCAACAGCTTCTTGGCCATGTAGCAGTACGGGCAGAATGCGCTGGAATAGATCGTCACGTCGTTCATTCGGTGGGCACCTCGGGATGCTCGCCATTGGCGGTCGTCTTGCGATATGGCCCTTGGTGCTTCGGTTTGCCAGCCGGACCGCAACGCCCTGGGCGCATAGCGGGTCTTCCGATCACTCGGGAAAGATCGTCTCGTTCTCGTCCAACTCCAGCATCGGCATGTGGCTGAGCAATGTGGCGCGCAGCGCAGATCGGTTCATCACCTTCTGCCGCGCCTCCGCTGGCAGGTCGTTCAGCGAGATGACGCTCTTTTCCATCAACGCGCCGATCAGGTCTTCCAGCACACGGATGAATTCCAGATCGGCCCGTGTGAACGCCGAAAGCTGTGCCATACGCTCGCTTGTCAGCTTGTCCAGAAAGGCGAGCAGTTCAACATCGTCTGCCGGGAGCTCTTCGGTCTGTCCGACACCGGCCCGGTCGAAAACGGCCATGATCTGGCCGTCCTGGTCGCGCAGCACAAATGGCATGGGGATCACCAGTCCAGATTGGCTTGCGAGGCACGAGCCCGCTGCCAACCGGCCCTATCGGCCGACGACACCGGCCCCCCTTCGCGCAAGCGGTGGCTCTGCGGCCCGGTCAGGCTGCCTGAGGTAGGTTTACCCGCGCGAGGGTCAACACGTCCACTGCCTTGGCCCCGGCATCCTTCAGCGTCGCAGCGCATTCCCCGGCCGTGGCGCCAGTCGTCAGCACATCGTCCACCAGCACCACATGGCGGCCTGCAAGCCTCTCGGCGCACCCGTTGCGGACGGCGAAGGCCCGGCGGACATTGCGCAGTCTCTCTTCGCGGCTCAGCATACCCTGGCTCGGCGTGCGGCGACGGCGAATGAGCAAGTCGGGCACAACGGCTAGGCCGGTAAGCCGTCCCAGTGCCAGAGCCAGCAGCGCAGCCTGATTGTACCGGCGCCGGAACAGTCTGGCCCTGTGCAGCGGTACAGGGACCAAGAGACTTTCCCGGTTCAGCAACGATGCTCCCGCCCGCACCATCCAGCCGGCAAAGGCCGGGGTCGCATGGGTCTGGTCGCCATGCTTGAAGCCCAGCACCATGGCACGGCTGATATCGTCATAGCCCAGCGGCGCCCGCGCCCGGTCGAACCGCGGCGGCGACTGGGCGCACGGCCCGCAGATGGCCCCGTCGGGCATCTCATGCTCGAACGGCCGGCCGCAACAGCCGCACCACGGCGGCTCCAGAAAGCTGGTCGACTGCCAGCACGAAGCGCACAGCGCGCCCAACCTCTCGATCGTCACACCGCACGCGAGACACCGCGGCGGCAGCACGAGATCCAGCGCCGTGCGCCCGAGCCCCCGCAAGTCGTATCTAGAGCCACGCCAACCTGCCATAGCGCGAGATTGATGGCCGACAATGGCGCCGCGTCAACAGCCGTTTCCGCGGCGAACATCGCCCGGTGCCCGGCTTGCCCTGGCGCCAGGGCCGCCGGTTGCGCTACATACCGCCCACCGTAGCGCCGCAGATGTGAAGAGGGACCGGACCGATGGCCTCGTATCAGTATGTCTATGTCATGAGGGGCCTCGGGAAGACCTATCCCGGCGGCAAGAAAGTTCTGGAGAATATCTCGCTGTCGTTCCTGCCGGGCGCCAAGATCGGCGTGCTGGGCCCCAACGGGTCGGGCAAGTCGACACTGATGCGCATCATGGCCGGCATTGAGACGGAGTTTACCGGCGAGGCCTGGTCGGCCGACGGCGTGCGCGTGGGGTATCTCTCGCAGGAGCCCGAGCTGGATGCGGCCCTGACCGTGCAGGAAAATGTCATGCAGGGCCTGGGCAAGACGCTGGAGATCGTCCAGCGGTTCGAAGAGGTCAGCATGAAGCTCGGCGAGGTCACCGACCCCGACGAGATGAACGACCTGATCGAGCAGCAGGCGACACTGCAGGAGCAAATCGACGCCGCCGACGCCTGGGACCTGGACCGGCAGGTGGACATTGCCATGGACGCGCTGAGATGTCCGCCCGGAGAGTCCGCCGTGACGCATCTGTCCGGCGGTGAGCGGCGGCGGGTGGCGCTCTGCAAACTGTTGCTTTCCCACCCTGACATGCTGCTGCTCGACGAACCGACCAACCACCTGGATGCGGAGTCCGTAGCGTGGCTGGAACGGTTCCTCAGCGACTATACGGGCACCGTGGTCATGGTGACCCACGACCGGTACTTCCTGGACAATGTGACCGGCTGGATCCTCGAACTCGACCGCGGCCGCGGCATCCCCTACGAGGGCAACTATTCCGCCTATCTGGACAAGAAGCGCAAACGCCTTGAGCAGGAGGCCAAGCAGGAGCAGGCGCGCCAGAAGACACTCTCTGAGGAACTGGAATGGGTGCGGGCCGGCGCCCGCGGCCGCCAGGCCAAGGCCAAGGCCCGCCTGAAGGCTTATGACGAGCTGTTGGCGGCCTCCCGCGATCAGGCCCCCGGATCGGCACAGATTGTCATCCCCACCCCGTCGCGGCTGGGCGAGCAGGTGATCGACATGGAGGGCGTGGCCAAGGGGTATGCCAGCGAACTGCTGGTCGAAAACCTCAGCTTCCAGCTCCCGCGCGGCGGTATTGTCGGCGTCATCGGCCCCAACGGCGCCGGCAAGACCACACTGTTCCGCATGATCACGGGGCAGGAGACGCCCGATGCCGGCACCGTGGTCACCGGCGACACCGTGGTGCTGGGCTATGTCGACCAGAGCCGCGACACATTGAGCGCCGACAAGACGGTGTGGGAGGAAATCGCCGAGGGCGCCGACGAGATCGATCTGGGCAAGCGCAAGGTGCAGAGCCGGGCCTATGTCGGCGCGTTCAACTTCCGCGGGCCCGACCAGCAGAAAAAGGTGGGGCAGCTCTCAGGCGGCGAGCGCAACCGTGTGCACCTGGCCAAGATGCTGAAGTCCGGCGCCAACGTGCTGCTCTTGGACGAGCCGACCAATGATCTCGACGTCGACACCTTGCGGGCGCTGGAGGAGGCGCTGTTGGCCTTCCCCGGCAGCGCCGTGGTCATCAGCCACGACCGCTGGTTCCTTGACCGCATCGCCACCCATATCCTGGCGTTCGAAGGCGACAGTCAGGTGGTGTGGTTCACGGGCAACTATGAAGATTACGAGGCGGATCGCCACCGCCGCCTGGGCGCCGAGGCCGACCAGCCGCACCGCATCAAGTACAAGCCGCTGACGCGGTAGGGGCTCCCCGCCGAACCGGCCGGAAACCCTCTACCGAAATGCGAAATCCGCGGAGTCTGCTGACGCGATCTCTCGGTAACCGGAAGTCTCAGCCGCCGGCGCGCAGCGTTGCGATCTGATCCCGCAACGCCTGCAGAAGCGCGTCGATATTGCCGCCGTTGCGCTGGATGATCGAGCTGAACTCGTTGCGCTGGGTGACCGCCATGCTGACGCCTTCGACCATCACGTCGATGATCTGAAGATTGCCGGCCCCGCGGTCGCGCACCCGCCACATCACCTGAACGGGCGGCCCATCCGGCGCAACAATGCGCGAGCTCACCATGACGTCGCGGTCACCCTCAGGGCGCGACCCGTCCACGACGAAGCTCTGATTGTCGTACTCGTTGAAACGCCGTGCATAGGTTTCAACCACCATGTCTTCGAACAGCGAGAGATATTCTTCACGCTGCGGCTCGGTCGCCGTGCGCCAATGCCGGCCGAGCACGAACTGGCCGATCGTGGGCACATCGAAGCTGTCGCGAAACAGCACACGCACGCCTTCCACCGTGCCGGCGGAGGACCGCGTGTTGTCGCGCAGCAGCTCGATCGCCTCATCGCCGAGCTGGCGGATGAACGCCTGCGCTCCGGCCTGGTCCTGAACCGCTGCCGCCTTGCCCGCCGGCAAGACGACCGCAAATGCCAAAATCAGAAATGACGCCAATCGCATCGCCGAACCCGCCCCGTTTCCAGTGTTCCCTATCGTCTGACGTCCGGAGTCAGGTCCAAACGCGGCACCGGCGGCAGCTCCGAAACCTCCTCCTCCTCGGCGGGAGTCGGGATTGCCGGAGGCTCGTCGGACTCCGTCTCCGAGAAATCGGTATAGTCCGGGATATCGGGAATGTCCTGCTCAATCTCACCGTCCCGGATCTCCGCTTCGCGGAACTGCGTGTAAAGGCTGCGAATCGTTGCATAGAAATCGACGGATGTCGCTCTCAGCTCGTCCGTCGCGGCGATCGTCCGGGCGCGCGCATCGATGATCGACAGACCCAGCCGGCCATACCCGATCGCGTCCAAAGCTGTGCTGTCGATGATGCGGGACGTGATCGAGATCGGATCTGCGAGCGTCTCGACCACGAAGCCTGCCGTGTCGCGCACATTGGATGGGCCAATGATCGGCAGCACCAGATACGGGCCGCTGTCGACCCCCCAGACGGCGAGCGTCTGGCCGAAATCTTCCGACTCGAAGGGAATGCCCTGATTGTTGTGGTTGGCCACATCGACGAAGCCGCCGAAGCCGGCCACGGTGTTGATGAAGAACCGGGCCATGACGTTGCCGGCGCCTTCGAAATCGCCCTGCATCAGTTCGTTGGCCAGGATCAGGGGGGATCGCAGATGGCGCAGCATGTCGCGGGCGCGATCCTGCAGGGGCTCCGGGAAATAGTCCCGATACGTCTCGGCAACAGGCCGAATCAGGATCGTGTCGACGACTTCATTGCCGGCGAAGATCGCCCGGTTGACCGGCTCAATCGGGTCGTAGACCGCACCAGGCCCTTCATCGACCGCGTCCGTCGCCGCACAACCGGCGGCGCCCATCAGCATCAAGCCAACGACGACGCGGCGAGCCGCACTCGCCGGTTCCCAAGCCCGTCCGAAAATTCGCCCGTTCACGTTCAGCCCCCAAGCGGAGAGGATCCGTCAGAAGTAACCGTCGCCCGCCGTCGCACAGGAGAATGTCGATGGTCCTCCGCGCGACTGTGCCCCCGTCGTTTTGTCGTTCTCGCGGGACGGTCACCAGACTCTGACAAGAAATCCTCTGTCGACATCGGATTCAAGGACAGATGAGTTAGCATACAGTTACCCTCTTGACCAGAACGCAACAGCACACCGAGCGGTCGTGCGACGTCCTCTCTCATCGGCTCGCCTTTCGCCGGATCGGCAGCTTCCATTGCTGGATGCCCCGACCTTCCCACTGGTTACGCCCCAGACCCACGCCTGCCCACAGGAAGTGAGCAAGACTCTGAAACGTTGTAACCGCATTGGTATACCAACCACCTTTACGTATCATTGGCGGGATCGGATCGAAGGGTGCGATGCCGGGGCTCTCGGCTCGCCTCGGCGCGGCATCTGGCGCCGCTTGGCCGATCACGGTAGAAGCCTGTCGAAGGCGGATTGTTCGCGATAGTGAAGGTAACCTGAAGATTGTCCCGTGCGCCGGAGGCCGTCGCCACCCTTCACCGCTGGAAGCCGGACGGCGATCCCAGGGGTGACGGGACGATGGAGCAGCTTCTCACCGCTCTGAAGGCCGCATCGGAACCGACGCGCCTGCGCATTCTGACCCTCTGCCGCCGCAGCGAGCTGACCGTGACGGACCTCACCCAGATCCTCGGCCAGAGCCAGCCGCGGGTGTCACGG
>JANQQD010000198.1 GCA_028285185.1 Anaerolineae bacterium
CACGGTCGGAGCGATCCAACCCGCGTCAGATATCCGCGTATGTGTGCGTCTCCGCCTTGCCGCCCGGTTGGGTGACAGCGCCGCGTTCGGCATCACCGACCGTCTGGGCGTACTTCCACAAAGCACCGGACTGGAAGTCGTGCATGCGCGGGGCCCAGGCTTTGCGCCGCTCTTCCAGCTCCTCCGTGCTCAGCTCCACATCGATCGTCCCGGCAACGGCGTCGATGGCGATGTAGTCGCCGTCGCGCAACAGACCGATGGGTCCGCCCACCGCCGCCTCTGGCCCGACATGGCCGATGCAGAAGCCGCGCGTGGCGCCGGAGAAACGGCCGTCGGTGATCAGCGCCACCTTGTCGCCGCGGCCCTGGCCATAGAGCGCGGCCGTGGTCGACAGCATCTCACGCATGCCCGGTCCGCCACGCGGGCCTTCATAGCGGATGACCAGCACCTCGCCGTCTTCATACTCGCGGGCCTGGACGGCGCGGAATGCGTCTTCCTCGCAGTCGAAGCAGCGGGCGGGACCGCGGAACCGCAGCTTCTCTTCCGGAATGCCCGCCACCTTGACGATCGCGCCCTGCGGCGCCAGCGAGCCGCGCAGACCGACCACCCCGCCGGTGGGGCTCAGTGGCGCCGAAACCGGCCGGATCACGTCCTGATCGGTGGGGAAGATCGTTTCCGCCAGGTTCTCGGCGATCGTCTTGCCGGTGACGGTCATGCAGTCGCCGTCAAGCAGGCCACCGTCCAACAGCGCCCGCATCAGCACCGGCACGCCGCCGATTTCGAACATGTCCTTGGCGATGTACCGTCCGGCCGGCTTCAAGTCGGCGATGTAGGGTGTGCCGCGGAAGATCTCGGCCACATCGTGCAGGTCGAACGAGATGCCGGCCTCATGCGCGATCGCCGGCAGGTGCAGGGCGGCGTTGGTCGACCCGCCGGAGGCCGCGACCACACGGGCGGCGTTCACCAGCGAGCGTTCGGTGACGATGTCCCGCGGCCGTATCTGGGAGGCGACGAGGTTCATCACCTGGCGGCCGGCCGCTTCCGCGTACCGGTCGCGGCTCTCATAGGGCGCCGGCGGTCCGGCGGAACCGGGCAGAGCAATCCCCATCGCCTCCGACACGCAGGCCATGGTGTTGGCGGTGAACTGGCCGCCGCAGGCGCCGCCGCTGGGGCAGGCCACGCTCTCCAGCGCGCACAGATCCTCAGTCGACATCTTGCCGCCGGAATGGGCGCCGACCGCCTCGAACACGTCCTGGACCGTAACGTCCTTGCCCTTGAATCGGCCAGGCAGGATCGAGCCGCCATAGAGGAAGATCCCCGGCACGTTCAGCCGCACCATGGCCATCATCATGCCCGGCAGCGACTTGTCGCAGCCGGCGAGGCCGACGATGGCGTCATAGCAATGGCCGCGCATGGTCAGCTCGACCGTGTCGACAATCGCCTCGCGGCTGACCAGCGACGACTTCATGCCGGCATGGCCCATGGCGATGCCGTCGGTGACCGTGATGGTCACGAATTCGCGCGGCGTGCCGTTGCCGGCCTTCACCCCCTGCTTGACCACCTGGGCCTGGCGCGACAGCGCGATATTGCACGGCGCGGCCTCGTTCCAGCACGTTGCGACACCGACGAAGGGCCGGGCGATGTCTTCCGCCGTCAGGCCCATGGCGTAGTAGTACGAGCGATGCGGCGCCCGGTCGGGGCCCACGGTCACGTGCCGGCTGGGAAGCTTCGACTTGTCCCAGGTCTTGCGGCGGTCACCTTCGTCGAGGGGCATGGTGCAGTCCACGCTGAATACGGGGTCGGAGCCCGGCAGACTAGCGGCCACACCAGTCTCTGCCTAGAGCAAGATGACATCAGCCCGAAACGGCCTGATGTCTGAATCTCGGCTCTACTTCAAACGGTTAGAGACTGCTCCACCGATCATGTCGGACCGACGTGATCGGTGGAGCAGTCTCGGGGCCGGTTTTCTTATTCGGCGACGCTTGCCAGCGCTGCCTGCAGCCGCTCGACGGTTGCGGCATGATCATCGCGGCGCTCGCGCTGTTCGGCCACCACCTCTTCCGGGGCCTTGGCCAGGAACTGCTGGTTCGACAGCTTCTTGTCCAGCTTGTCGACCTCGGCCTGCGCCTTCGCGATCTCTCGGCCCAGCCGTGCCCGTTCCTGCCCAAGGTCGATGACATCGGCCAGCGGCAGGATCACTGTGGCGCTGCCAAGCACAGCCTGCGCTGACCCCGGCGGTGCCGCATCCTCAGTGACCGTCAGCGACGACAGTCGCGCAAGGCGCCTGATCAGATCCCCATGCCGTTCCAGGCACGCGGTGCCGACGGCATCGGCATCCTTCAAAAGCAGGGGCACCTGGGCGGCAGGCGGTACGTTCATCTCCGAGCGCACCGTCCGCACCGTAGAGATCAGCCGGACCAC
This sequence comes from Anaerolineae bacterium, assembly GCA_028285185.1. Taxonomy (GTDB): domain Bacteria; phylum Pseudomonadota; class Alphaproteobacteria; order DSM-16000; family Inquilinaceae; genus JACKIG01. The sequence continues at coordinate 2,422 of JANQQD010000198.1, forward strand.
CCAGTCCATCTCTGCCGCGGCATCCGCATCGTCAGGCGCATCCGCGTAGTCGGGCCAAGACCGGTTGATCAAGAGGCCGCGATTGTGGCCGCCCAGTGCTTCCCACAGCTCTTCCGTCACGAACGGCATCAGCGGGTTCAACAAGTTCAGAATCTGATCCAGCACCCATGCCGTGGCCGCCCGCGTTTCGGCCGCCGCGGCCGCGTCATCGCCGGCCAGGATCGGCTTGGTGAACTCCAGATACCAGTCGCAGAACGTGGCCCAGGTGAACTGGTAGAGCGCGCCCGCCGCCTCGTTGAAGCGATAGGCTTCGATCGCCTCGGCTACGCGCCGGCCGGTCTCAGCGACCTCGCCCATGATCCAGCGATTGGCGGTCAGCCGGCAGGTTGCAGGATCGAAGTCCTCATCCGGCTTGCAGTCGTTCATCTGGCAATAGCGGGCCGCGTTCCACAGCTTGGTTGCGAAGTTGCGGTAGCCTTCGACCCGCTGCGCCGACATCTTGATGTCGCGCCCCTGTGCTGCCATCGACAACAACGTGAAGCGCAACGCATCGGCACCGTAGGCGTCGATCAACTCCAGCGGGTCGATCACGTTGCCCTTGGACTTGGACATCTTCTGCCCGCGCTCGTCGCGCACGAGGGCGTGGATGTAGACGGTGCGGAACGGCACATCGTCCATGAAGTGCAGGCCCATCATCATCATCCGCGCGACCCAGAAGAAGATGATGTCGAAGCCGGTGACGAGCACATCGCCCGGATAATAGCGGCCCACCTCCGGCACCTCATCCGGCCAGCCGAGCGTGGAGAACGGCCACAGAGCGGAGGAAAACCACGTGTCCAGCACGTCACCGTCACGGACCAGCGCCACGTCGTGGCCGAAATGCTGGCGCGCGGCAATACGGGCCTCTTCTTCCGTCTCTTCCACGAAGATCGTGTCGTCGGGCCCGTACCAGGCCGGGATCTGATGACCCCACCAGAGCTGGCGGGAGATGCACCAGGGCTGGATGTTGCGCATCCAGTCGAAATAAGTGTTCTCCCAGGCCTTGGGCACGAAGGCCGTGCGCCCCTCCTCCACCGCACGGATCGCGGGCTCGGCCAGCACCTTGGCGTCGCAGTACCACTGGTCGGTCAACCACGGCTCGATCACCACGCCGGAGCGGTCGCCGTGCGGCACGCTGTGTTCGTGGTCATCGATACGCTCGATCAGGTCTTCCGCGGCCAGCGCCTCCAACACCTTCTCGCGGGCCACATAGCGGTCGAGCCCGCGGAAGGTGGCTGGGATCTCTTCAGCTTCCGCGTCCACCATGCGGCCGAGATGGTAGACCTCGAAGCTGGCCGCGTTGATGCGGGCATTCTGGTCAAAGATGTTGACCATCGGCAGGTTGTGCCGGCGACCGACCTCGAAATCATTGAAGTCGTGGGCGGGCGTGATCTTCACCGCACCGCTGCCCTGTTCTGGATCGGCGTAGTCGTCCGCCACGATCGGGATGCGCCGGCCCACCAGCGGCAGCACCACGTGCTTGCCGATCAGGTCGCGATAGCGCTCATCCTCCGGATGCACGGCCACGGCCGTGTCGCCCAGCATGGTTTCCGGCCGCGTGGTCGCGACGATGATGTGACGGCCGGGGTCATCCGCCAGCGGATAGCGCAGGTGCCAAAGATGCCCCTTGGTGGGATGCTGCTCCACCTCCAGGTCGGAGATGGCGGTGTGCAGCTTGGGATCCCAGTTGACCAGGCGCTTGTCGCGGTAGATCAGGCGTTGCTTGTAAAGCTGCACGAAAACGCGCCGCACGGCCCGGCTGAGGCCGTCATCCATGGTGAAGCGCTCACGCGGCCAGTCCGGCGAGGCGCCGAGCCGGCGGAGCTGGCCGATGATCTGGCCGCCGGACTGGGCCCGCCACTGCCAGACGCGGTCGACGAAGCCGTCGCGCCCCAAATCGTGGCGGGTCTTGCCTTCCCCGGCAAGCTGGCGCTCGACCACGCTCTGGGTCGCGATGCCCGCATGGTCGGTGCCGGGCTGCCAAAGGGCGTCGCGGCCGGTTCGGCGGAAATAGCGGGTCAGGACATCCTGCAGCGTCATGTTCAGCGCATGGCCCATATGCAGGCTGCCGGTGACGTTCGGCGGCGGCATCATGACCGTGAAGGGTGTGGCCGGCGAACTCACGCTGGAGGCGAAGGCGCCGGCCTCCTCCCATCGCTGATAGTGGCGCGCTTCCACATCGGAAGGGCGATAGGTCTTTTCGAGCATGGCGAAGGTATCCCTGCCCTCGATCGAAGCTGTGTTTGCGGTTTAAGGCCGAGTTTGTGCGACGGACGCGTTGTCGCTCAGCGCCCCTGCCCACGCAAGGCACGCTGTACCTCGCGTTCGACGATCTCTTCGACGATCGCCGGCAGATTGGCGTTCAGCCAATCGCGGAGCATCGGTCGCAAGAGCTCGCGCACCAACTCCTCCAGGGTCTTGCTGCCGTCGATCGATCCGACGGCATAGGCAGGCGGGGCCGGATCGCCCGCATTGAGACGCGAGAGCGCATCGCGCGCTGCCATGCCGGTCTCTTCTGAGATCAGGTGTTCATCGTCTTCCGGCACGATCGGTGGAGGCGGGGGGGGCGGCGGCGGCTCGAACTCGATGTCGTCCGTGTCCGGAGGCGTGTCGACCCGCTCCGTCAATTCCAGGACATCGTCGTCGGCCGACTCGTCCATCTGGAACTCCTCCACCGGCGGAGGCGGTGGCGGGGGAGGTTCCGGTTCCGGTTCGGGCTCGGGTTCCGGCACTGGCTCCGGTTCCGGCTCTGGCTCCGGCGGTGGAGGGGCTGCCTGTTCCGCCTTCTCCTCAGTACCGTCTTCAGAGATGATGCGGCGGATGGAGGCGAGGATCTCCTCCATCGACGGTTCTTGCTGTGTCCTGGCCTCCGCCATGCGCCGTTACCCCTGCGACACCGACACCCGGTGCCCCGTGATACCCGATTTCGATCGTGCAGACGAGACTAGGATAAGGTGAGCTGCAGAACCAAGTGTCAATCGAAGCCTCAACTGATTAATCGTCAACCGACAGGCCCCACCAGAGATTACGCACAGCGTTGTAGTCGCGATCGAACTCGTAGTACTGGACCGGCAATGCCAAGTCACTGGCCGTCAGTTGCCCGATGGCCGAGAGAACCTGGAAGCCGGCGACCACCTCATCGCGCTGCGACTGAACCAGGCTAACGCGGGCATCCAGCAACTCCTGCTCCGCATCCAGCACGTCCAGCACAGTCCGCGACCCGACCGTCGCCTCCTGCTCCACACCTTCCAGGGCGATTTCCGCGGCACGGACCTGCGCCACAAGCGACTCGATGCTCGCCCGCGACGTCACCAGTGCTTCAAACGCCGTGACAGCCCCCTCGATCGAGCCCCGGCGGCTGTCCTCCACATCGATACGCGCCTGGCCAGCCTCCGCCCGCGCCTGACGGACCTGTGAGGTGACGGCCCCAGCCTGGTAGAGCGGGATGGTCAACTGGGCACGGATATTGGCACTGGTTCGACTGTCGATGCCGGCCACCGGGTCCATTTCCTGCCGGACACTGCCGGTGATGAACAGTTCCGGGAGCAGGAACCCTTCCTGGAAATCGATGTTGGCAACGGCCGAGCGCTCCAGGAACTCAGCCTGGATCACGGCTGGGTTGTTGATTTGCGCCAGATTGACCGATTCCTCCAAAGAGGCGGGCAAGCCCACCAACGGCTGCGGCGGCTGCAAAGCAGGCGCCGTAACGCCGACGACGCGCTCAAACGTCGCCCTGGTGATCCGCAGCTGACCTTCCGCATTGATGCGGTCGGCAACGGCACCGGCAAGGCGGCTTTCCGCCTGCGCCACATCGGTGCGCGTAACCTCACCGACGGTAAAGCGGTCCTGCGTGGCTTCCAGCTGTCGCTGCAGGACCTGCTCGTTGTTGATCGTCAGCTCCAGCACGGCCTGGGATTCCACCACGTCCATGAACGCGGTGGCCGCATCCAGCAGGATCTGCTGTTCCGTCGCCACCACGCCGGCGCGTGCCGCCTGGATCGCGAATTCCGCCCGCTCGATATCGGCGCCGGTGCGCCCGCCCTGGTAGATCGGCTGGCTCACATCCAACCCGAAGGAACCGGGGTTGATCGCCGAGGCCGAGTCTGTAACGCCACCGTTGCCGTCGTCCACGTCCGACATGGACCAGCTTCGGCCAATATCGCCGCTTGCCGACACCGTGGGCCGAAACCCGGAAACGGCCTGCGCGATCTGTTCGTTGGTCGCCCGCAAGGCGGCGATGGCCGAAGCCAGAACCGGGCTCGTCTGGTAGGCGTGGATCAGGGTTTCCTGCAATGTCGCCACGGCCCCCGCAGGCCCGGACGGCAACAGCCCCAGTGAGAGAACGACTGCCCCAACACTGAAGCGGGTCTTCAGTTCGGTAAGCCTCATTCAGCACCGTCCTATCGTCGGGTCTTCCTGCGCGGCCAAAGCCTCAAGTCCCCTCAGCAAATCGATGGCACCGGCCAGTCCACGCGACCACAGCCAAAGACACGCCCACATATGTCGAACCCCGCCGCGGCATAGAATGACTAGTGTACGATCTTTACGCAAGATCTCAATTTGATCGGGTAGATCACGGAGAGTAATGTAAACACTTCCCTCAGATTGGCATTGTGCCGGTTCCCGGTCTTCGCGCATGCCGTGGGTCGACATCCGCTTACCTGCTCGGCGTGACCAATGCGGCTCGTCGGCATTCCGGGTCACGGCCGTATCTTCCATACTTTGCCCCCGTTGGCCCGACATCCTCACTTAAGCCGGGATCCCGCCACCGCCCGCGCTAGAATTCGAAGGTCGGCTGCGGCTCGAAGCCCGGCAGCAACGGTGTGCCGGCGTCGAACAGCGGTCGGCTGGCGATCTGCCCCCGGATGCGCGAGAACAGCGTCGCCGTGGCCATGGCCGGACGGCCGAGGTCCGGCGCCACGACGGTGACCAGTCGCCCCCCTTCCCCAAGCTGGTCGATGATCGCCGACGGAACCGCGGCCACAGCCCCACCGAGAAGGATCACCTGATAGGGGGCCTGAGCCGGATAGCCGTCCGTCAGCGCGCCCTCGACCACGACCGCGTTATCCACCCCAAGCTGCAGCAGCAAATCGCTGGCCCCGCGCGCCAGCTCCGCATCGCTCTCCACGGCCACGACCGTATTGGCCATCCGCGACAGAACGGCCGTCGAATAGCCGGTGGCGCAGCCGATATCCAGCACCACATCGTCGCGCCTGATGGCCGCTGCATCCAGCAGGCGCGCCAGCACCATCGGCTCTATCAGGTAGCGGGTGTCGGTGATCCGGATATCCTCGTCGACATAGGCGACGCCCCTTGTCGGCTTCGGCACGAACAGCTCGCGCGGCACCTCGCGCATGGCATCGATCACGGCGAGGTCCGTGACCCTGTTCGGCTTCACCTGGCCTTCCACCATGTTGTGGCGGGCGATCGCATAGTCCGTCATGTCGATGTATCCAAGCAGATCACTGAATGCGCCGCGGCGGCGACAAAGGCCGGTGACTTATACAGTCCCCAGGGCGGCAGGGACAATCGCCGGGTGCTGCCCCTGACCTTCGGCATTCCTTGACCCGCCGCGGCGCAAGGCGCTATAGCGTCCAACCTTTCCGGCGCGGTGGCGGAGTGGCTACGCAGCGGCCTGCAAAGCCGTGTACACCGGTTCGAATCCGGTCCGCGCCTCCAATCGGCCC
>JANQQD010000219.1 GCA_028285185.1 Anaerolineae bacterium
ACGGCCGTGCGCGTCCGCGACGCGATCGAGGTGGTCTCGAGCCTCCTCAACCGCATCGCCGATGCTGTCCGCGGCACCGCCAGCATTACCGTGATCTCCGGCACCCTGGTGCTGGCTGGCGCCGTGGCGGCCGGTCACCGGCGCCGCGTCTACGACTCCGTCGTGCTGAAAGTGCTCGGCGCCACGCGCGGCGACGTCGCCAGGGCGTTTCTCTACGAATACGGGCTGTTGGGCCTCGTCACGGCCGCGCTGGCCGGCGTGGTCGGCACATTGGCGGGCTGGGCGATCGTCGTCCACATTCTGGACGTGGAATGGGCCTTCCTGCCGGCGGCCGTGCTGACGACGGCCACGGTGTGCACGGCGATCACCTTGCTGTTCGGTTTCCTGGGCACCTGGCGCGCACTGGGCCAAAAGGCCGCGCCCCTGCTGCGCAACGAGTAGGAGTTTAACCAAAAAGGGTGAAAACCCTGCAGCTGAAGGGGTTTAAAACCGGCCATATTGCGCCGAATCCAGTTGAATGGAGGCGCTTGAAGCCCAATATTGCGCCCTGAATAGGGATTGCCACCGGTGAGGAGCACGATGGCTTTAGGACCTCAGACACGCGCCAGCGCGTTTCGAGCGCAAACGCTGGATCAGGCCCAGATCGATGAAGGTCTGCGGGCCTATATGCTTCGCGTCTACAACTACATGGCCACGGGCCTCGCGATCAGCGGTCTCGTAGCGTGGGTTGTCGCGAACGTTCCTGCGGTGACGCAGATTTTCTTTGTGACCGACCAGCTCGGCCGTATCTACGGAACCACGCCGCTGGGCATGATCGCGATGTTCGCACCGCTGGTCATGCTGCTGGTCTCGGCCTTTGCCGTGCGGCAGCCGAGTGCGGCGTTCGCGCAGGGCTTCTATTGGGCCTTCGTGGCGATCAACGGCATCGGGCTGTCGGTGCTGCTGATGATCTACACGGGCGAAAGCCTGCTGCGGACGTTCTTCATCACGGCAGCGGCCTTCGGCGGCTTGAGCCTCTACGGCTACACCACGAAGCGCAGCCTGTCGGGCTTCGGCAGCTTCCTGGTGATGGGCCTGATCGGGCTGATCATAGCCATGGTCGTGAACATCTTCCTCGCCAGCGCGATGATGCAGTTCGTGATCTCGGCCGCCGGTGTGCTGATCTTCGCAGGCCTGATCGCCTTCTACACCCAGACGATCAAGGAGCAGTATGTGGAGAACATGGGCCGCGACGCGGAGACAGTGACCGCGGTCTTCGGCGCCCTGTCGCTCTACATCGCCTTCCTGAACCTGTTCCAGTTCCTGCTGATGTTCCTCGGCAACCGCGAATAGGCGGCGCTGCCGAAGTCCATCGGACAGAGGTATGGTTCAACCGCCCGGCGCCCGGCGCCGGGCGGTTTCGTTATGGCGGCCGCCGCGATCCTGCGGCGGCTTGCCCGCCGATCTCGGCACGACCTCGCCCAGGTCCCGATAATGGCGCCCGCGGATCCGTTCCACCATCAGCGCCACCTCTAGATCCGGTGCGTTGACCACCCGCAAGACGGCGGCACCGAGTTCCAGGCTTGCCTCGAGGATTTCCGGCACAACGACGCTGGCACCGCAGCGCTCCAGCATGATGCTGTGCTCGAGATCGTGGGCGCGGGCGAGGATCTGCAGGCGCGGAAACCGGGCGTGGAGCACGGTGACGATGCGCTGCACAGCGTGCGGATCGGCAAGCGTCACCACCACGGCCTGGGCATGTTGCGCGCCGGCCGCCTCCAGCACCGCCGGCCACTCGGCATTGCCGAAAAAGACCACCGATCCCTGGACACGCGCCTGCTCCACCCTGCCCGAATCCAGGTCGAGTGCCACATGGCGTATGTTGCGCTCCGCCAGCATGCGGGCGATCGTCTGGCCGACACGGCCGAACCCGGCCACGATGACATGGTCGCGCAGATCGGCCGATTCGCCTTCCAGGGCGTCAAGCTCCGATGCCCCGGGCCGCAACAGCCGGTCAGCCAGATACCGCCCGGCCGCGGCCAGGGCAGGCGTCAGCGCCATGCTGACACCGACCACCGTGATTAAGAGCTGCACCACGGTATTGTCGAGCACGCCCTCTGCCGCCGCAAAACCAAAGACCACGAAGGCGAACTCTCCTGCCCCCGCCAGCAAGAGCGCTACCCGCACGGCAACCCGCCAGGGCAGGGCCATGACGCCCGCGAGCACACCAACCACCATGCCCTTGATCGCCAGGAGGCCTACCACCAGCCCGATCAGCAAGGCGGGCTGCTGCAGCAACAGAGCGGGGTCGATCGTCATGCCGACCGTGATGAAGAAGAGCCCCAGGAAGATGCCGCGGAACGGCATGATGTCGGCTTCCACCTGATGGCGATACTCGCTGCCTGCCAACAGCAGGCCCGCCAGGAAAGCGCCCAGCGCCATCGACAATCCCGCACTATGTGTCGCCCAACCCGTGCCGAGCGCCACCAGGAGGACCAGCGCCGAAAACAGTTCCCGGTTCTGGCTCGCCGCCAGGAACCGGAACACGGGCCGCAGCACCAGGCGGCCGGCGATCACGATCGCGGCAACGGCCAGCACCGCCTTGGCAACCGCCAGCGCAAGCGCGCCCAGGATCGATCCCGGCTGCCCCGCCAAGAGCGGCACGAACGCCAGGAGCGGCACGACCGCCAGGTCCTGCAGCAGCAGGACCGATATGGTCACGCGTCCCGGCCTTGCGATCAGGATCCGCTGTTCGTGCAGGATCTGGACGACGATGGCTGTAGACGACAGGGCCAGCGAGCACCCCACCAAGAGTGATAAACCGACCCCAAGGTCGAACAGCAGGTGCGCCAACAGGGCCAGCACGGCTCCGCTCACGGCAACCTGGGCCAGCCCGAGCCCCAGGATGTACCGGCGCATGGCGCGCAGCCGCTCCACCGACAGTTCCAGGCCGATGGTGAACAAGAGGAATACGACGCCGAACTCGCCCAGCAACCGCGTCGCTTCGCTTTCGGCGATCAACTTGACGCCATGTTCCCCGATAACGGCGCCGATGGCGAGATAGCCGAGGATGGCACTGAGCCGCAACCGCTGGAACAAAGGCACAACGACCACCGTCGCCGCGAGGACGACGATCAGCTTTTCCAGCAGGTCCAGCCCTTCCATGGGACGGTCGCCTGATGCATTGCGCCGGCCGAAGGCGCCGCTGCGCTGGCTGTCGGCAAGGCCGACCGAAACGTCTTCGGTAACAGGCCCATGGCCGCTATATTTCACAGCCTTGCTGACATCTCTGATAGTCTAGCAGAAAAAAAGGATGGGTCGGGGCGCGTCTGCAGGAACGCCCCCAGAAGAGAAAAGACTGTGCCGACATGAAGCTGATCATCGAACGCGCCGTTCTTCTGAAGGCATTGAGCCATGTTCAGAGCGTCGTGGAGCGCCGCAACACCATCCCGATCCTGTCGCATGTGCTGATGCGCGCCGAAGGCGACCGGCTGTCGCTGACGGCGACCGATCTTGACCTTGAGATCCTCGAATCGGTTCCTGCCGACGTGCCGACAGCGGGTGCAACCACAGCCGCCGCCCACACGCTCTACGACATCGTCCGCAAGCTGCCGGACGGCAGCCAGGTCGAGATCTCGTCCAGCAGCGACGGCGGCACGCTGACTCTGCGTGCGGGCCGGTCGAGCTTCCGCCTCGGCTCACTGCCGGTGGAGGATTTCCCCAACATTGCGGCCGGCGAACTGCCGCACAGCTTTGCGCTCTCGGCCCGCGATCTCCGGACGATCATCGATCGCGCCGCATTTGCCGTCTCGACGGAAGAGACACGGTACTACTTGAACGGCATTTTCCTGCACGCAGCGACGCATGACGGCGTGGGCGCTCTGCGGGCCGTGGCGACGGATGGCCACCGGCTGGCGCGTGTGGAAATGCCCCTGCCGGAGGGGGCGGACGGCATGCAGGGCGTAATCGTGCCGCGCAAGACCGTGGGCGAACTGCGCAAGCTGGCCGAAGACACCAACGAGGATGTCCGCATCGCCTTGAGCGACACCAAGGTGTGCCTCTCGTTCGATTCGGTCGTGCTGACCAGTAAGTTGATCGACGGCACCTTCCCGGACTATGAGCGCGTCATCCCCGTCGGCAACGACAAGACCATGGATGTGGACGCCAAGCTGTTCGCGGAGGCCGTGGACCGCGTGTCGACCATCTCCAGCGAAAAAAGCCGCGCGGTGAAGCTCAGCCTGCAGGACGGCATGCTGACGCTGTCGGCGACGGGCGCGGACAACGGCAGCGCCACGGAAGAGATCGAGGTCGGCTATTCCTCCGAGCCGCTGGAGATCGGCTTCAACTCCCGCTACCTGTTGGACATCACCCGCCAGATCGAGGGCGAGGGCGCACAGTTCACCATGGCCGACGCCGCCTCGCCGACGGTGATTCGCGACGGCAGCGACCCCAGCGCCCTCTATGTCCTGATGCCGATGCGGGTTTGACGGTCGCCGGAGTGACCTTGGCTCTTCGCGAGAGCCGGGACCGGAGTGAGCCGGAACCCGGGCCGATGGCGTCGATCGTTGCAGTGACCCGACTGACGCTGACGGCGTTCCGGAACTACGAAGGCCTGCGGCTGGAGACGGACGGACGGCCGGTGGTGCTGACCGGCCCCAACGGGGCTGGCAAGACCAACCTCCTGGAAGCCCTGTCGTTCCTTGCCCCCGGCCGCGGCCTGCGGCGGGCGTCGCTTGTGGAGGTGACGCGGCGTTCCGCCGGCGCCTCACCGGACGCGGCGGGCGGATGGGCGGTCTCTGCCCGGCTGGCAACACCGAAGGCCGGCGTTCCGGTAACGCTTGGCACCGGTCTGGAACGGGACGAAGGCTCGGGCACGGCACGGCGCATCGTCAGGATCGACGGCCGGCCCGCGAAGAGCCAGACGGCACTGGGCGCATGGCTTGCCGTCATCTGGCTGACGCCGCAGATGGACAGGCTGTTCATCGAGGGCCCCGGCGAGCGGCGCCGGTTTCTGGACCGCCTGGTGTTCGCGCTGCAGCCGGAGCATGCGCGCCAGCTCTCGGAGTTCGAGTCGGTTCTGCGGGAGCGCGGGCGGCTGTTGAAGGAGGAACGGGACGGTGGAGGGCCGGCCGATCCCGTGTGGCTCGACGCGCTGGAGGAGAAGCTGGCGGCCAACGGTGTGGCAATTGCCGCCGCTCGCCGCGATCTGGTGGCCCGATTGGCCGCAACGGTGGGAGAGGTTGCGGATGCGCCCTTCCCCAGCCCCCGTGTGACCGTCGCCGGATCGTTGGAAGAGGAACTGGCAGGCGCCCCTGCGCTCGCGGTGGAAGAGGGCTATCGTCAGCGGCTGAAGTCGGGCCGACGCCGGGATGCGGCCGCCGGAATGACACTCGACGGTCCGCACCGCAGCGATCTGGCGGTCACCCATGCGGGCAAGGGCAGGCCAGCCGCCGACTGCTCGACCGGGGAGCAGAAAGCCCTGCTGATCGCGCTGACGCTGGCGCATGCCCGTCTGCTCGCTGCAGAGCGGGGATCGGCACCGATTCTGCTGCTGGACGAGATCGCAGCCCATCTCGACCGGACCCGGCGGGAGGCGCTGTTCGAAGCGGTGATCGCCCTGAATGCCCAGGCTTGGCTGACAGGAACGGACGCCGCCTGGTTCGAAGCGCTCGGCGCCCGCACCCAGCATTTTTCCGTCCAGGACGGGCGGATCGAAGGTAAACTGTAAGTCTGCTATGAAAGAGGCTCCTGATCCATGACCGCCCCTGCTGAACCCGCGGCGGCGCCCGAGACCGCTTATGACGCCGACAGCATCCAGGTGCTGCGCGGCCTGGAAGCCGTTCGCCGGCGCCCGGGCATGTATATCGGCGACACCGACGACGGCTCCGGCCTGCACCACATGGTCTACGAGGTGGTCGACAATGCCATCGACGAGGCGCTGGCAGGGCACTGTGACACCGTCGACATCACGCTGAATGCCGACGGCAGCGTCACCGTCGTCGACAACGGCCGCGGCATCCCGGTCGACACCCACCGGGAAGAGCAGGTCAGCGCCGCCGAAGTGATCATGACCCAGCTGCATGCCGGCGGGAAGTTCGACCAGAACTCCTACAAGGTTTCGGGCGGCCTGCACGGCGTCGGCGTCAGCGTCGTCAACGCGCTGTCGCAGCGGCTCGATCTGGTGATCTGGCGCGACGGCAAGGAATGGCGCATGCGCTTCCGCGACGGCGAGGCGGAATCGCCGCTTGAGCCGGCCGGGCCGGCCATGGGCAAGACCGGCACCAAGATCACATTCTTGCCGTCGCGCGAGGTCTTCACCAAGACGACCTTCGAATTCGCGACGCTGGAGCACAGGTTCCGCGAGCTCGCTTTCCTCAATTCCGGCATCCAGATGATCCTGCGCGACGACCGGGGCGTGGAGCCGGTGGTCGCGGAGATGAGCTATGAGGGCGGGCTGGAGCAGTTCGTGGCGTATCTCGACCGGTCCAAGACGCCGCTGCACAAGCCGCCGATCACCATTGCCGGCAAGCGCGACGGCATCGCCGTGGAACTGGCGATGCAGTGGACCGACGCCTATCACGAGACCATGCTGTGCTTCACCAACAACATCCCGCAGAAGGATGGGGGCACGCATCTGGCCGGGTTTCGCGGCGCGCTGACGCGTCAGATGAATGCCTATGCCACCGAGAGCGGCATCGCAAAGAAGGAAAAGGTCGCCATGACCGGCGACGACGCACGCGAGGGGCTGACCTGCGTGCTGTCGGCCAAGGTGCCCGACCCGAAATTCTCCAGCCAGACGAAGGAAAAGCTGGTCTCGTCCGAGGTGCGGCCGGTGGTTGAAGGCATCGTCGGCGAAGGGCTGGCCAACTGGTTCGGTGAGCACCCCAACGAGAGCAAGCGCATCATCCAGAAGGTGGTGGAGGCCGCCGCCGCCCGCGAGGCGGCGCGCAAGGCGCGCGAGCTGACGCGGCGCAAGGGCGCGCTCGACATGGCGTCGCTGCCGGGCAAGCTGGCCGACTGTCAGACGCGCGATCCGGCGGAAAGCGAGCTGTTCATCGTCGAGGGTGTCAGCGCCGGCGGTTCGGCCAAACAGGGCCGCGACCGGCGCTTTCAGGCGATCCTCCCGCTGAAGGGCAAGATCCTGAACGTCGAGCGCGCGCGCGTGGACAAGATGCTGGGATCGGCCGAGATCGGCACGCTGATCACGGCCATGGGCACCAGCATCCGCGAGGAATTCGACATCTCCAAGATCCGGTACCACAAGATCATCATCATGACGGACGCCGATGTGGACGGCAGCCACATCCGGTCCCTGCTTTTGACCTTCTTCTATCGCCAGATGCCGGAGGTGATCGAGAAAGGATACCTCTATATCGCCCAGCCGCCTCTCTACCGGGCGACCCGTGGAAGGTCGGAGATCTACCTGAAGGACGATCCGGCGCTGGACGACTACCTGATCGGCCAGGCGCTGGAAGACGTCATCTATGTCACCCATGACGGCCAGCAGGTGGCTGGCCCGGACCTGCGCATCCTGGTGGACGAGGGGCGCGAAGTGCAGCGCCTGCTGGCCCCGATGGCCCGAAAGGTCGGCAGCCCGTCGGTGGTGGAACAGGCGGCAATTGCCGGCGCCTTCAATGCCGACGTGCTGGCCGATGAGACGTTGGCCGCCGAGACCGCGGCCTATATGGCCCGCCGCCTGGACGCGCTGGCTTCCGCGCAGGAACGCGGCTGGCAGGGCGTGCCGTCCGGCGATGGCGGGCTTACGTTCACCCGGACCCTGCGCGGCGTAACCGAAGTGCGGCGCCTGACCGGAGAGCTGGCGCACAGTGCGGAAGCCATGCGGCTGGACGACATGGCCGCAAGCCTGCAGACCACCTATGCCCATCCCGGTCACCTGCGTCAGAAGGATGTGGAGACGGAGATCGCGGGCCCCGCGAGCCTTGTCGACCGCATCATGCAGATCGGCCGCAAGGGCGTGGCGATCTTCCGCTACAAGGGCCTGGGGGAGATGAACCCGGAGCAGCTCTGGGAAACCACCCTGGATCCCAACAGCCGGCTCTTGCTGCAGGTCAAGGTCGACCACGCCGACGAGGCGGAGGAGATCTTCTCCACCCTCATGGGCGACCTGGTCGACCCGCGCCGCGAGTTCATCCAGGACAACGCGCTGAAGGTGGCGAACCTGGACGTCTGATCACGGAAGTCGGGTGACCACGGAAGTCGGGTTTCGCTTCGCTCTACCCGACCTACGATCGCCGCAGTAGGTCGGGTAGAG
>JANQQD010000235.1 GCA_028285185.1 Anaerolineae bacterium
GCTCAACCAGCCTGGCGCGCACCGGATTGAGCGACACATAGCGCACGGCATGGCCAAGATGCGCTTCATCCATCACGACCGAGCCAAAACGCCCCTGCCGGAGATGGCCGGTCACCCGCAGGCGGGCGTTGACGTAGCCCGTGTGGCGCCGATGCGCATCCGCCAGAGTGCGCCGCAGCCCGTCCTCGTCGGCCGGCACGATGACGAAATGGACGTGGTTGGGCATCAGACAGCAGGCCCAGATTTCAGCCTCCGCCTTGCGCGCCGCGTCCCCAACAAGTCACCGTAGAGAGCGTAGTCGCCGTCCTCAAAGAACGTCCGGGCGGGCCGATTGCCACGCTGGGTCACGTGATGCGGGAGACCGGGCACGACGAGGCGGGACAGCCGAGCCATCGGAGACGCATCGCATATTTATGTGAATTAGCTAACTGTCACCGTAATGGGGTAGTGGGGGAGCCTGTCGGCCACGAGGACGAACAGACGCAGGCTCTCGGTGTCCACCCTATTATCTCCAAAAACCGAATTCTGAAGCTCAGAATCAGGCATTTTTCCCAGAGGATAATGGGGATAGATACGCCTTCAGCGCATGAACTGGAGGCGATGCCCCATGAAGTACGACAGGTTCACCACGTTCCGAGTCGATATCCGCGATGCCATCGCCTGGGTCACGTTCGACTATCCGCCGGTCAACATCCAGGGCCTGCCGATGCTGGCCGATATCGACATGCTGGCCCAGAAGCTGGAGGCGGATCGCACGATCAAGGTCGTCGTCTTCCAGTCGGCGAACCCCGACATCTTCGTCGCGCACGCGGACACCGAGTTCCTCAAGGACATGTCCGCCAAGGCTGTCTCCCGCCAGGAGGTTCGGCTGCTCGATCTGCAGAGGGTCCTGGAGCGGATCAGCCGCGTTCCCCAGGCGACGATTGCGAAGATCGAAGGGTTCGCCCGAGGTGGCGGCCATGAGTTCGCGCTGGCCTGCGACATGCGCTTCGCCGCGCGCGGCAAGGCCCGGTTCATGCAGATGGAAGTCGGCATGGGTATTCTGCCCTGCGGTGGCGGTGCCTCGCGCATGGCCCGACAAACCGGTCTCGGGCGGGCGCTGGAGATCGTCCTCTCGGCGCGGGACTTCGATGCCGACGAGGCGGAACGGCTGGGCACCATCAACCGGGCCCTCGATCCCGATGAGATCGGCCCCTACGTGGAAGCACTGGCGAAACGGATTGCGCTGTGGCCCGCGGAGTCCATCAATGCGTGCAAGCAGGCGGTCTACGCCTCCATCGACGCGCCGATCGAACTGGCCCTGAAAGAAGAAGCCTACTGGCTCTATCAGGCGACCAGCCAGACCCCGGCGCTGAAGCGCTTCGCCTGGGCTGACGAAGCCGGCGCGCAGTTCGACCTGGCCAACCAGCGCGCCTGGGAAGACCTCGTGGTCAAGGTCCAAGAGGTCGGTTGAGATGCCGGCGACACAGGCCGCCATGCGCGCCAGCACTCCGACGGAGGCCGCGACGGCAGACCGGGGCAACAATTCGAGGTTTGATCCAATCAACCAGGCCTTCGATACGGTATTTCGCCCGAACAAGCTCAGCCTCGGTCTGGTCGTCCCGGTTGAGAGCTATCCCATCGGGGCAAAGCCCCTGATGACGGAGCATGTGGAACGGGTTCGAATGGCCGAAGCCCTGGGCTTCTCGGCCGTCTGGTTACGCGATGTGCCGTTCGACGTGCCGTCCTTCGGCGATGTCGGCCAGATCTTCGACCCGTTCGTGCATCTTGGTCTCTTGGCCGGAACGACGAAGCGCATCGCCCTGGGCGTCGCGAGCATCGTCCTGCCCTTGCGCCACCCGGCTCACGTCGCCAAGGCCGCAAGCTCGGTCGATACGCTCTCGGGGGGGCGGCTCTTGCTCGGCGTCGCGTCCGGTGATCGTCCGGAGGAATACCCCGCCCTTGGAATGAGCTATCCGGACCGCGGCGCCCGGTTCAGGGAGAGTGTCGCCTATATCCGTGCCATGGCCGAGGAGCGGCCGCGCTTTGCGAACGGGCATGGCCGCCTTGAGGGCGACATCGACCTGCTTCCCAAGCCGGTCGGTGGACGGCTGCCGCTCTTGATCACGGGGGGCAGTCAACAAGACCCGGCCTGGGTCGCGGCCAATGGCGACGGCTGGATGACCTACCCCCGCGACCTCGCAAGTCAGCGACGTATCGTCGGCGACTATCGACGGCGCCTCGCCAATTCGGGCGGCAAGGACAAGCCGGTCATGCAGTCCCTCTACATCGACCTCATGGAAGACGATGGCGCGCCGGCCAGCCCCATCCATCTTGGCTTTCGGTCGGGGATCGACGTCTTGGAGGCCTATCTCGAGGAATTGAGGGTGATCGGGATCAATCACGTCGCCCTTAACCTGCGTTTCAACCAGGCAGATGTCGAACGGACGCTGGAGCGTCTGGCGGATCGCTTGTTCTCCCGTTTCGGGAACTGAGGTCCCGTCATGAGCAAGGTCATTCTCATCACCGGCTCGACCGACGGTATCGGCCTCCTCACGGCCAAGATGCTGGTCGAGCAGGGGCAAACCGTGCTGCTGCATGGTCGCGATAAACGCAAACTCGACGCAGCGACGGCCGAAATCGGCGGCCAATCCGAAGGCTACCTCGCCGATCTGTCCTCGATCGACGAGGTCACGAGATTGGCGGAGGAGATCAAGGCCCGGCATCCGACCCTGGACGTGCTGATCAACAATGCCGGGGTCTTGAAGGCGCCTGCTGGACGGACACGCGACGGGTTCGACATCCGGTTCGTGGTGAACACCTTCGCGCCGCTGGTCCTCACCCGATTGCTGATGCCCGTCATTCCCACAGATGGGCGGATCGTCAATCTCTCCTCCGCCGCACAGGCGCCCGTGGACCTGGCGGCGATGGCCGGCGACAAGCCCCTGGCCGACATGGCGGCCTATGCCCAGAGCAAGCTCGCCATCACGATCTGGAGCCAGGAGCTGGCCAAATCCCTGCCGCAGGGACCGGCGGTCATCGCGGTGAACCCAGGCTCCCTTCTGGCATCCAAGATGGTCAAACAGGGCTTTGGTATCGGCGGCAACGACCTGAGGATTGGTGCCACGGTCCTGTGCGAAGCCGCAGTCGGAGAGTCCTTCTCCGCCGCTTCGGGTCGCTACTTCGACAATGACGCCAGACGCTTCGCGTCCCCCCACGCAGCTGCCGGTGACCCCGCGCATGTCGGCGCCGTGATGTCCGGCATCGAAAACGCCCTCGTCACCCTCGGCCACGCGTCCAGCCAAGGTCCGGCCCCTAGGAGATCACGATGAAAGCGATGGTTTTGACTGCCTACGGGGCAGACGCGGCCTTCATGGAAACGGAACGCGCCGATCCCATACCGACGGACGGCCAGGTCCTGGTGCGCATCGCCGCCACCAGCGTGAACACCGTCGACACCATGATCCGGCAGATGGGCAAGGACCTGCCGCTTTCGCCCGATCTACCCGCCCTGCTGGGCATGGACTTTGCCGGAACGGTGGAGGCGGTCGGCGACGGCGTGACGGATTTCGCGCCCGGTGACGAGGTATACGGATGTGCGGGCGGTCTGGCCGATCTGCCCGGTACCTTGGCCGAAAAAATCGCCGCCGACGCGCGCCTGATCGCTCACAAGCCCAAGCGGCTATCGATGCGCGAGGCGGCCGCCCTGCCCCTGGTCGGAATCACCGCCTTCGAAGGTCTTGCGCGGGCCGGTGTCGGCGCGGGCCAGAAGGTCCTTGTCCACGGTGGTGCAGGCGGCGTCGGCCATGTCGCGGTACAACTCTCGCGGCACAAGGGTGCCGAGGTCTTCTCGACAGGCACGGGTGCCGAGAAGCTCGACGCCATCAAGGGCCTGGGCGCCACACCGATCGACTATCGGTCGGAGACCGTGGAGGACTACGTTGCCCGGCATACCGCTGGCGAGGGCTTCGACGTCGTCTTTGATTCAGTGGGCGGCGCCAACATGACGGCCTCGTTCGGCGCCGCCGCGTTGAACGCCCAGGTCGTGACCACGGTGTCCATGCTGGAGCTCGACCTCTCTCCGGCTCACTTCAAGGGGCTTTCCGTGCATGTGGTGTTCATGCTGATTCCGATGCTCCACGGTCACAAGCGCGAGGCCCACGGCGGGATCTTGGCCAAGCTCGCCGAGATCGCCGATCAGGGCGCCCTGACGCCAATCCTCGATACGATGCGGTTCGATCTAGCCAAGGTCGGAGAGGCCCATGACCGCCTCGCAAGCGGTCAGGCAATCGGCAAGATCGTGATCGAGATCTGACGGGAGACCTCGTGCATATGGACGAGTGCCACTTCACCGGCTGTCCTCTTCACCGCGCCGACCTCTTCACCGCAAGGAAGGCAATTCCCGCGTAGGGCGTCACAATAGCCGCCGCTCGCCGGGCGGGGCTCACCGGACGTGGTCAGGTCTTTCATACTCATATTCTCGGCGGAGATGGACAGGGTCAGGTCTTTCAGTATCGTATTTCAGGATTTGGTCTTGCGCCATCAACCGTCGCCGAAACCGAGCGACCCGCGACACCGGCCGACGCCGACCCGCCGACGTCGCCGGCCGGCGAAGATCCATTGCCGGTTTGGGCCCCTGCCTGTAAGGATCAGGAATACAGTCGCGCCTTCGTCGACGGGTGGCAGCACTGTCGCTCCAGCGGCGGCACGTCGAGCGAATGCCCCTATCTAGCTACCAGCAACTGCGGCGATGCCTGGCAGCTGGCCTGGCATCTGTGCCACACGGGCCACTACAACCCGCAGCGGATCCACAAGTCGCGCGGGAACGTCTGGCTGGTCGACGCGGCACGCTGGCACGTCGACGACCAACAGGTCTGGCGGATCGACGTGACAGGCGCGTCCGCGAGCGACTGCATGCCGGCATCGGACGATGCCGAGCTGTCCGACGATGACGGGCTGGCCGCCCTGCTGGCCGCCAACGGCTACACGGCGCGTCGGCACGATCGGAATAAGCTCAGGGTCTACGACGCGTGCGGTGTTCCCGTCGTCACTATGCCGCGGCGCAAGGTGGTGGAGTGGCTGACGGCGCGCGCCAAGCTCTATACAGGTCAGGGCCGCCGCACCAAGGCCGGCAAGCCCTACAAGCGCCCTGCCTATCGCGTCCCCCGCGACTCGTCTCGCCGCTTCATCGCCGCGATCGAGTACGAGTCGCAGTGGCGCGAACATCACGTCGCGCGCCTGCGCGATCAGGGCGTGCAGTTCGACGAGGTGCGCGGCACAGTCCGTTCCCGCAGCACTGCCTATTGTCTGCTGTTCCAAGGCGAGACCGTGGGCATCCTGACCATTCCAGGCACGGCCGACTACCGCGGCAAAGACGGCGCGATCGCCGACGAGGATGTCGGTGGCTTCGTGCCGACCTGGGTCCCAACGGACGGCAACCCTGCGGACTTCGATCTCGCCTGCGAAGCGGTGCGGTTGGTCGACCAGGTCGCCCCAGAGGCCAAGGGTCAGCTCTACATCCGGGCCGTGCGCGAAGCCACCGCGATGCTCAGGGTCAGGGCCGAAGCACTGCCGGCCGCCGCTTAACGGAGACGCGGCCCGGACAGCGCACCACCGCCGTCCGGGCCATCTCCCGTCTTCCCCCTAGCCGGAGTTTCGAGGAGAGTACAAACATGACACGCCGCGGACGGCATCTCAACTCGGCCGCCACGGCTGCACGGAACTCGGAAATCGTATGACCCCAGAAGCCTTCAAGGCATGGCGCAAGCGGCTCGGGCTTACCCAGCACGAGGCCGCGCGCCGGCTGGGCGTGGATGAGCGAGTGATCCGTCGCTACGAGACGGGCCGCCGCGGCGACCAGGCCGGCGCCGCTCCGATCCCAAAAGCCACGCGCCGCGCTATGGTTGCGATTGCTGCAGGCCTGCCAGATCCGGACGATGCCGACATCGACTGGGAAACTGTCGACCTTGATTCACTCTCCGATCTTTCGCAATCAAAGTGAATCAGCAAGCCGGTGTCTTGAGTGCCTTCCTTC
>JANQQD010000236.1 GCA_028285185.1 Anaerolineae bacterium
CCTGGTGCGCTCGATGTTGGCGACCTTGCGGGTCCGCAGTTCGGTCGCCAGCTCCGGCTGCAGCAGATTGTACGTGCCGGCGGAGCCGCAGCAGAGATGACCCTCGGGCACATCCTTGATCACGAAACCGGCCTTGGCCAACAGCGTCTTCGGCTCCGTCTTCAGGCGCTGGCCGTGCTGCATGGAACAGGCGGAGTGGTAGGCGATCGTGTGCCCGGTCTCGATCACAGGTTCGCCGAGGCCGAGATCGATCATGAACTCGCTGACGTCCCGGGTAATCGCGCTGACCTTCGCCGCCTTCTCCGCCCACTCGGCGTCCTCGCGCAAGAGGAAGCCGTAATCCTTGACCGAGGTGCCGCAGCCCGAGGTGTTGATGACGATGGCGTCCAGCCCCTCGCCGCCATACTGCGCCATCTCGGCGGACCAGGCGGCGACGTTGGCCACGGTCGCGCGATGGGCCGGCTCCTCCATGCCCATGTGGTGGGTGACGGCGCCGCAGCAGCCGGCGCCCTTCGTGACTACCACCTCGCAGCCGTGCCGGGTCAATAGGCGGACCGTCGCCTCGTTAATCGTCGGGTCCAGCACTTGCTGGGCGCAGCCATTCAGCAGGGTGACGCGCTTGCGGTGTACCCCTTCAGCAGGGAACACCTGCGGACGGTCGACATTGCTGGGGCCGGGAATGCGCTTGGGCGCCATGGCCACCATGCCTTTCAGCCGGCCCGGCATGTACCGCCCGAACGGCCGGCCGAGCCATGCACCCAACAGCGCCAGGCGGAACAGCCTCGGCCGTGGGATGACCGTGGCCAGCATGCGGCGCAACAACCGGTCGGCCAGGGGCCGCTGGTGGCGCCGCTCCACATAGACTCGGGCATGGTCGACCAGGTGCATGTAGTGCACGCCCGAGGGACAGGTCGTCATGCACGACAGACAAGACAGACACCGGTCCAGGTGCTTGACCACCGGGTCCGGCGCCGGCTTGTCGTTCTCGAACATCTCCTTGATCTGGTAGATACGCCCACGCGGGCTGTCGAGTTCATCCCCCAGGATCTGATAGGTCGGGCAGGTCGCCAGGCAGAAGCCGCAATGCACGCAAGCGCGCAGGATGCGTTCGCTCTCAGCCATCGCTGCATCGGCAAGCTGGTCGAGGGTGAAGTTGGTTTGCATGCCTCCGTCCTCCCCGGTGGCGTGGCGGCAAGTCCACCCACTTTTGCCAGGAAGTTAAGGCAACCCTACAGCGGGCGCCAGAACCGGTCTTGCAGCCATTGACGCAGGTTCACGCGTCTTCATTCCCGCCGACCTCATGCGCCGCCATCAGTTCCAGCGCACGCACCATGGCCGAGTGGTCCCACTCGGCGCCGCCTTGTGCCGCACAGGCATTGAACAGCTCTTGCGCCGTCGCCGTGTTGGGCAGGCTGACGCCCAAGGCGCGGGCGCCGCTCAGGGCCAGGTTCAGGTCCTTCTGGTGCAGCCCGATGCGGAACCCAGGATTGAAGGTGCGGTCGATCATCCGCTGGCCGTGGATCTCCAGGATCTTCGACGACGCAAAGCCGCCCATCAGCGCCTGACGCACCTTGGCCGGATCGGCCCCGGCCTTCGACGCGAACACCAGCGCCTCACCCACCGCCTCGATATTCAGCGCCACGATGATCTGGTTCGCCACCTTGCAGGTCTGGCCGTCGCCGTTGCCGCCGACCAGCGTGATGTTCTTGCCCATCAGCTCGAACACCGGCCGGGCGCGCTCGAACGCCGCTTCGGGGCCGCCGACCATGATGGTCAGCGTGCCGGCCTTCGCCCCGACCTCGCCGCCGGACACCGGCGCGTCCAGGTAATCGCAACCCAGCGCATTGATGCGGGCGGCGAAGTCCTTCGTCTCCATCGGTGCGATTGAGCTCATGTCGATCACCAACGTGCCGGGGGTCAGGCCCTCCGCCACGCCGTTCTCGCCAAACAGCACCTCGGCCACCTGCGGCGTGTCGGGCACCATAGTGATCACGATGTCCGACTGCGCGGCGACATCTTTGGCCGTGCTGCAGACCGTTGTGCCCTTTTCGACCAGCTCCGCTGGCACCGGCGTGCGGCGCTGCAGGGTGACGAGCTTGTGCCCGCCGTCGATCAGGTGCCCGGCCATGGGGCGCCCCATGATGCCGAGGCCGATGAAGCCGAGGGTGCTCACGCGTCTTGCCTCCGATTGTCTTGGCCCAGGTAAGCCGCGGCCGGCGGTCCCGGTCCTAAAGGCCTAGCTCGGAAAACGGCAGAAAGTCCACTGGCTGACCGCGTTCGATGCGCGCGGTGTCTTCTGCCACCTCGATCAGGCCGTCGGCCCAGGTGAGCGAGCTGATCAGACCCGATCCGTCGCGCGGGAATTTCGCCACGGTCAAGTTGCCGGCCTCGTCCAGCGCCAAGCGGGCCCGCCAGTACTCGCGCCGCCCTGGCTTCTTGTCGATCTCAAAGCCGGCCGGTACTGGAAAAGCGTGCGGTTCCGGCCAGTCCATGCCGGCCAAGCGCTGCAGCATGGGCCTCACGATGCGCACATAGCAGACCATGACCGCGACCGGGTTGCCCGGCAGGCCGACGAAAGTGCAGTCGCTGATGCGGCCGAAGGCAATGGGACGCCCCGGCTTGATGGCAAGCTGCCAGGCATGCAGCGTGCCCAGCGCCCGGACCGCGGCGACGGTGTGGTCCTCATCGCCGATCGAGGCACCGGCGGAGGTGACCAGCGCATGATGCCTCTCAGCCGCTTCGCCCAAACGACGGCGCACGACCGCGGCATCGTCCGGCAGGATGCCGAGATCGGTAACGACAAAGCCGGCCCCATTCAGGAGGGCCGAGAGCATCGGCCGGTTGCTGTCGTAGATCTGGCCAGCACCAGCCTCGCCGCCCGGCTCGCACAGCTCATCGCCGATGGAAAAGACGGCCACGGTCAGCGGCGCGCGCACCTGCAGCCGGCCGACACCGACCGAGGCCGCGGCTGCCAGATCCTGCGGCCGGAGCCGGATGCCCGGCCGCAGAATGGCATCGCCGGCCTTCACGTCTTCGCCGGCGCGGCGGCGGTTGGCACCGGTCTTGAGCTTGGTCGGCACGTCGACCCAGCCATCGCTCAAATGCACATCCTCTTGCATCGCGACAGTGTCTGTGCCGTCCGGCATGCGGGCACCGGTGAGTACGCGCAGGGCAGCCCCTTCCGCCACCTGTCCGTCGAACGGATGCCCTGCGGCAGCCCGGCCCTCGCACAGCCGCAGACGGCCATCCGCCGGCTGGGCGGCGGTCGCGAAGGCGTACCCGTCGACCGCGCTGTTATCGAACGGCGGAACCGTGCGGCCCGAGACCACGGGCTCGGCCAGGATGCGGCCGGCAGCGCCGGCGAGGGCCACCGTCTCCGTGCCCGTAACCGGATCGATCCGCTCTTTCAGGCGCGCCACGGCATCGGCCAGGGCCATACGGCCGTCGCCCGGGCGGTAGCAGTCGTTGACGGGATCGGTCGCAGTCATTCCGACGAGCTCCCGGCGGCGTGCACGAAGTGCAGGCGCGCCATGCTTTCCGCCGCTTCCAGGTCTTCCGGCTTGTTGGTGTTGAAGAAGGGGTCGAAGGGGTCGGACGCGAACTCGGCCAACGCGATGCCGTGGCGCGCCGTCCACCGGTCGACCTTACGCAGGTCCTCTTCGACCAACGCACGGCGCAGGTCTTCGGCCAGCGTCACAGGCCACAGTCCGAAGACCGGGTGGGCGCGGCCGCCCGACGCAGCGGCTGCCAGCGGCACGTCGGCTGACTCTGCCGCGTGGACCAGGCGGTCGACCAGGTCCAGCGGCAGGAACGGCGTGTCTGCGGCGAAGGTGACAATGTGGGTAACGTCCGGATCAGCGCCTTGCGCCCAGTCGAGTCCCGTCAGCACCCCGGCAAGCGGTCCGGCAAACCCCTCCACCACATCGCTTGCCACCGGCAAGCCGAAGCCCGCGAACCGATCCGGATCGCCGTTGGCGTTCAACAGCAGGCCCGCCACCTGGGGTCGGGCCCGGTCGATCACATGGGCCAGGATCGGGCGCCCGGCCAGAAGGCGCAGGCATTTGTCGCCACCGCCCATGCGGCGCGACTGACCGCCGGCCAGCAGCACGCCCAGAATCCGGGGCTCAGGCGGCATCGTCGGTGACGCCGGATTTGCGGCCGTGTCGACGCTCTTCCTCCGGCACGGCGGCCGGATCGGCGTCGAACACGATGCGTTCGGCGCCGGACAGCGCCACGAAGCGCTTGCCCTTGGCCCGGCCGATCAGCGTCAGCCCGGCCTGGCGCGCCAAGTCCACGCCCCAGGCCGTGAAGCCGGAACGGCTGATCAGGATGGGAATGCCCATCTGCACCGTCTTGAGCACCATTTCCGAGGTCAGGCGGCCGGTGGTGTAGAAGATCTTGTCGTCCGCCGGCACGCCGTTCAGCATCATGAAACCGGCGATCTTGTCCACCGCGTTGTGGCGGCCGACATCCTCCATATAGATCAGCGGCCGGTCGGCGTGGCACAGCACGCTGCCGTGGATGGCCCCGGATTTCAGATAGAGACTGGGCAGCGTGTTGATCTTCTTGGTGAGCTGATAGAGCCAGGAGGTGTGCAGGACTGCGGCAGGATTGAGCCGAACGGTCTCGAACGCCTCCATCACGTCGCCGAACACGGTCCCCTGGGCGCAACCCGATGTGCGCACCTTCTTCTTCAGCTTTTCCTCGTAGTCGGTTTCGCGCCGGGTGCGCACGACCACAACGTCCAGCTCGTCATCGTGATCGATGCCCGTGATCTCGTCATCGGGGCGCAGCATGTTCTGGTTCAACAGATAGCCGACGGCGAGGTACTCCGGGTGGTCGCCGATCGTCATCATGGTGACGATCTCTTGGCCGTTCAGGAACAGGGTCAGCGGCCGTTCCATCACCACGGCCGTTTCGATCGCGCGGCCTTCGTGGTCGATGCCGTCGACCGCGCGCGTCAGCCGCGGATCGTCGGGGTCCGGCAGAACGGCGAATTCATCCATGCTCACTCGGCCGCGGCGGCAGCCACCTTCTCCACCCGCGCCGCGCAGAACTTGAACTCCGGAATCTTGCCGTAGGGGTCGAGCGCGGGGTTGGTCAACAGGTTAGCCGCCGCTTCGGCATAGGCAAACGGAATGAACACCATGCCCGGCGCGATGGCGCCGTCGGCGCGGGCCACAAGCTCGATGACGCCGCGGCGGGTGGCCACGCGGATGCGCTCGCCCGGCGCCACGCCCAGCTTGCGCATGTCCTGCGGTGCCAGGCTGGCCGTCGCCTCCGGCTCCAGCGCATCCAGTGCGGAGGCGCGCCGGGTGATGGCGCCGGTATGCCAGTGCTCCAGCTGCCGGCCCGTGCTCAACACCCACGGATAGTCGGGATCAGGCTGCTCGGCCGGCGGGATGATGGCGGCCGGCACCAGCTTGCCGCGGCCAGTGGGCGTCGGGAAGCCCTCGCCGAACACGATCTCTTCGCCCGGATGGTCCGGCGCCGGGCAGGGATAGGTGACGCTGCTTTCCGCCATCAGCCGGTCCCAGGTGATGTTGGCCAGGCTGGGCATGGCTTGCGTCATCTCCGCGAACACGTCGCGGGGGTGCTGATAACGCCAGTCGAGGCCGAGGCGGCGCGCGATTTCCTGCGTGATCCACCAGTCCGGCTTCGCCTCGCCGGGCAACGCCAGCGCCTGGCGGCCCATCTGCACCTGGCGGTTGGTGTTGGTGACGGTGCCGTCTTTCTCCGGCCAGGCAGAGGCCGGCAGGATCACGTCGGCATAGGTGGCCGTTTCGGTCAGGAAGATGTCCTGCAC
The DNA here is from genome assembly GCA_028285185.1 of Anaerolineae bacterium. Lineage (GTDB taxonomy): Bacteria > Pseudomonadota > Alphaproteobacteria > DSM-16000 > Inquilinaceae > JACKIG01. The sequence continues at coordinate 5,807 of JANQQD010000236.1, forward strand.
CACCAGATGGTCCAGCCGCCGCAGACCCTCGCGCGCATGGGCGGCGTCGGGGTCGGACATGGCCGGGTTCTCGCCCATGATGTACATGGCCTTGACCTGGCCGTCATAGGCCGCGTTGGCGATCTCCACCACCGTCAGGCCGGGGCTCGGGTCCAGGGTCGACCCCCAGAGATCCTCTAGCATCCTGCGATAGGCGTCGTCGCCGGTGCCGTGATAGTCCGGGAAAACCATCGGGATCAGCCCGGCGTCGGAGGCGCCCTGCACGTTGTTCTGCCCGCGAAGCGGGTGCAGCCCGGTGCCGGGCCGGCCCACTTGGCCGCAGATCAGCGCCAGGGAGATCAGACAGCGGGCATTGTCGGTGCCGTGGACATGCTGGCTGATGCCCATGCCCCAGAAGATCAGCGCGCCTTCGGCGCGCGCGTAAGACCGTGCCACATCGCGCACCACCGCCGGCGCGATGCCGGTCACCGGCTCCGTCGCCTCCGGCGGGAAGGCCTTCACGTGGTCCGCCAGGCGCTCGAACCCGTCGGTCTGGGCGGCGACGTATTGGCGGTCGTACAGCCCCTCCTCGACGATCACATGCATCATGGAATTCAGCAGCGCAACATCGGCGCCAGGCTTGAACTTCATCATGTGGGTGGCGTGGCGCGCCAGCACTTGGCCACGCGGATCCATGACGATCAGTTTGGCGCCGCGCTTGGCCGCCTGCTTGAAATAGGTGGCGGCGACCGGGTGGTTCTCCGCTGGGTTGGCGCCGATGATGATGATCACATCGGCATCCTTCACCGCCGTGAACGGTGCGGTGACGGCGCCGGAGCCGATGCATTCCATCAATGCTGCGACGGACGAGGCGTGGCAGAGCCGCGTGCAGTGGTCGACATTGTTGGTGCCGAAACCGGTGCGCACCAGCTTCTGGAACAGATAGGCCTCTTCGTTGGAGCATTTGGCCGAGCCGAAGCCGGCCAATGCCGAAGACCCGTGGGTATCGCGCGCGCGGCGAAGCCCCTCGGCCGCCACGTCCAGCGCCTCCTCCCAGCTCGCCTCGCGGAAATGGGTCAGCGGGTTCGCCGGGTCGATGCCGGCCTCCACCCCCTTGGCCGCACCAGGCAGGCGGATCAGCAGACGCGTCAACCGGTGCTTGTGCGTGACATAGTCGAAGCCGAACCGGCCCTTCACGCACAGCCGCTGTTCGTTCGCGGGGCCCGTGCGCCCGTCCACATAGGCGATGCGCTCGTCCTTCACATGATAGGTGATCTGGCAGCCGACACCGCAATAGGGGCACACGCTGTCGACGGTCCGGTCGGCTTCCCGCGCTCCACGACCTTCGGCATCGACCAGATTGGCGGGCATCAGCGCGCCAGTGGGGCAGGCCTGCACACATTCACCGCAGGCCACACAGGTGCTGGCGCCCATGGGATCGTCGAAGTCGAACACGATCTTCGCGCCCGAGCCCCGATAGGCCATGCCGATCACGTCGTTGACCTGCACCTCGCGGCAGGCGCGCACGCAGAGTGTGCAGTTGATGCAGGCGTCGAGATGCACCGCCATGGCCGGGTGGCTGATATCCGCCACCGGCCGGTCGGCCGCCGGAAACCGGCTTGCCGTGACGCCGACATGGTCCGCCCACTGCCACAGCTTCGCATTCGCGTCGCGCGCCTGATCCCGCGGCGGCTGATCGGCGATCAACAGCTCCATCACCATCCGCCGCGACGCCTGGGCGCGCTTCGAAGCGGTGTTGACGCGCATGCCTTGCGTCGGCTTGCGGATGCAGCTGGCGGCCAACACCCGCTCGCCCTCAACCTCCACCATGCAGGCGCGGCAGTTGCCGTCGGCCCGGTATCCCGGCTCCGGCGCATAGCAGAGATGCGGGATCTCGATGCCGCGGCGGTTGGCGACCTGCCAGATGGTTTCACCGGGCTCCGCCGTTACCTCGTGGCCGTCGAGCTGAAAGGTCACGCTGTCCGTCATCACGTCACTCCAAGCCCGCATCGGCGCGGAAATGGGTCAGCACGCAGTCGATCGGATTGGGCGCCGCCTGGCCAAGCCCGCAAATCGACGCGTCCCGCATCGCCGTCGTGAGTTCGTTCAACAAGCCCTCATCCCACACGCGGGCTTCCATCAGCTTGACCGCCTTTTCCGTGCCCGCGCGGCAGGGTGTGCATTGCCCGCAGCTCTCATCTTCGAAGAAGCGCAGCAGGTTCAGCGCCACTGCGCGCATGTCGTCCCGGTCGGACAGGACGACGATGGCGCCGGAGCCGACGAAGCAGCCATGCGGTTCCAGTGTGCCGAAATCGAGCGGGATGTCGGCCATCGATGCCGGCAGAATGCCGCCCGAGGCGCCGCCGGGCAGATAGCCCTTGAACGCATGCCCCTCGGCCATGCCGCCGCAGTATTCGTCCAACAGCTCCGCCATGGTGATGCCGGCGGGCGCCAGCTTCACGCCCGGATTACGCACCCGACCGGAGACGGAAAAGGCGCGGATGCCCTTCCGCCCATTGCGGCCATGGGCATCGAACCATTCGGTCCCCTTTTCCTCGATATCGCGGATCCACCAGACCGTCTCGACATTGTGGATCAGCGTCGGCCGGCCGAAGAGACCGACCTGGGCGGCATAGGGCGGGCGGTGGCGCGGTAGGCCGCGCTTGCCCTCGATGCTCTCCAGCATCGCGGACTCCTCGCCGCAGATATAGGCGCCGGCACCGCGGCGCAGATGGATGCCGCCCGGCGGTGCTAAGCCCGCCGCTTCGACCTTGGGCAGTTCCTCCAGCAATATCTCGCGTGCCGCGGGGTATTCGTCGCGGAGATAAATGTAACAGGCCTCGGCCTCTACCTCCCACGCCGCAACCAGCATGCCTTCGATCACCCGGTGCGGGTCGGTTTCGAAGGCATAGCGATCCTTGAACGTACCGGGCTCGCCCTCATCGGCGTTCAGGCAGAGATAGCGCGGCTTCGGTTCGGCGCGCACGAAGCCCCATTTGCGTGCCGTGGGAAAGCCGGCCCCACCCAACCCGCGCAGGCTGGACTTGGCGAGAACCGCCTCGATCCGTCCGCGCGATCCGGGCTCGGCCAGGCAGCTTCGCAATAGGGCATAGCCGCCATCCGCACAATACGCCTCGAAATCGATATGGGGCGGCACGGTGGGGTGGAGGTCGCGGCGCTCGATGATATCGACGATCGCCGGCAGGCCGGCATGGTCCACATGGTGGTGCCCGACTTCCGCCACCGGCGCGGTGTCGCAACGCCCCATGCAGGGGGCGCGCACAACGCGGACCTGGCCGTCGTATTGGGCCTTCAACGCCGCCATCAAGGCCTCGGCACCGGCGAGTTCGCAGGACAGGCTGTCGCAGACGCGGATCGTCAACTCCGGCGGCGGTGCCTCACCCTCCCGCAGCACATCGAAATGGGCATAGAAGGTGGCGACCTCGTAGACCTCGGCCATGGGCAGGCGCATCTCCTGCGCCAGCGCCGCCATATGGGCCGCACCCAGATGGCCGAACCGGTCTTGCGCCAGATGCAGGTACTCGATCAGCAGGTCGCGCTGCCGCGGGCGGTCGCCCAGCAGGTCGCGGATCTCGTCCAGCGCCGCCGGGTCCACCTGCCGGCCCTTCGGAACGGCTCGCGCCCGCCCCTTGCGCCCGATCGGCTTGCCCGCGACGGGCGCCGTCTCGTCGGCACGGCCGGCTTCATCGCCGTACGCCATTGTCCCTCCCCTGCCTCAGGCGGCACGCACAGCCCGCCCCCTCGAAGGCCGCAACCCTGGCATGGCGGCGCCCATGCCCGGTTGCCGGAATGCGACCATAGCAGACCCAAAACGGTCATGGATCAAGGCGGTCGTGGTTCCTTCGATCCGAACGACGAAACTTTCCGACCCAAGGACGACGGATTTCGCAGTCACTTTTTGCGTGAGCCGTGCCACCTTATGCACCCTAGGGATGGAAATGCCACCAACGAAGGGCACAGGGAGCGACGGCAATGCGTGTCGGTGTACCAACGGAAATCAAGAACCATGAAAACCGCGTCGGCCTGGTGCCGGCCGG
>JANQQD010000254.1 GCA_028285185.1 Anaerolineae bacterium
GGCGCAAGTGCATCGGGACGCCCGAAGGGGGCCGCCGGTGCGGCCCCGGTTTCCGAGCGATTCAGGGGTGAGCGCGCTCAGATCGAGCGGAAACCGAAGTGTAAACCCCGTCGGCAGACGGCGAACGCGAAACGGGAGAGGCTAAATGAGGAATACTCTTTTAGGGGGCGTGTCCCTCCTGGCTCTGACAATCGGCTTCGGCGCGGCTGCGCAGGCGCAGAGTTTGGCGAGCGCCTCTGTCACAGCGTCTTCCGCCTCCGGTGTCGTCGTGGATGATCAGTCTGCGGGCGGATCGGGCGGTGAGCTCAACACGATCCTCAATTCGTTCACGCTGGGTGCGGAAGGTGTCCTGGTCAGCCAGCAGAACAACGGCGATGGGAACGTGCTCGGTAGCGCCATCGCGGTGAATGGCGACCTGGCGCCCGACGGCGCGGACATCGAGACCGTGGCTGCGGTCACCGATATCGTCGCCTTTGGCAGTGCGACCGCAATCGGCGACGGCTCCGACGCCACGCGGGAGCGGCAGAACTTCGTCCAAGACAGCTCCTACAATGGCGCTGCCGGCATCATCCATGTGCAGCAGAACAATGGCGACATCAATGCGATGGGCGTTGCAACGGCAGCGCACGGCATCGTTGCAGCCATTGCGGATGTCGGCGCCATCACCAACACCGCTTCGACCCTCGGCCTTTCGGTCCTCGTGGACACGGTTGATCAAGGTACCGATCGCCGGAACAGGATCCGCGACTCCTTCGATTCCACCGCCGGCATTATGGCGGTGCAGCAGAACAACGGCAGCGGCAACGCCATGGGCATTGCCAATGCGGTTACCGGTCTGGTCGGCGGGACGGCCGTCCTTCTGGGTTCGCCGGAAGACACGGACGCCGTTACGCAGTCGGCCCTGACCGGTGGCACCATAGCCCTGAACACGACCAACACGCAGCCCGGCAGCTTTGCGTTTGCGCTGGATCGAAACAATGTGATCCGCCGGGCGTTCGATGACGCAGTCGGTCTAGCGGCTGTCCAGCAGAACAACGGCGATGGCAATGCGATGGGGATCGCCAACGCCATTGCGGGTATCACCGGCGGCGTGGCGGGCGCGGTCACGCAGGACGCGACGTCGGTTTCGACGATCCTCCTGACCAGCGCGGATTCCAATGCAACCGACTATCGGAACCTGACCATCAACTCCGCTGACCGCTTCAGCGGTGTCCTTACGGCCCAGCAGAACAACGGCGATGGCAATGCCATCTCCAACGCCAATGCGGTTCTGGGGCTGGCGTCACCTGGTGGGACGATCGGATCGATCGATCAGACGGCTGGCAGCTTCTCCACCGTTCTGGGCAGCACCGATGTTGACGATATCGGCTTCCCGACGGCAATCAACCTGATCGAACGGTCGTTCCGCGACGCGTCGGGTGTTCTGACCGTCCAGCAGAACAACGGTCACGCCAACGCGATGGACGTGGCCAATGCGGTCATCGGTGCGACGGCGTCAGTGGTCGGGGCGATCTCGCAGACTACGAATGCCTTCGCCACGCTCGATGGCTTCATCGTCGACATCGATGTTTCGGGCAGCGGCGCCGACCGCAGCAACGACATCGACCAGGCGTTCACAGATGCCGCCGGCGTGGTCACCGTTCAGCAGAACAACGGCCATGCGAATGCCATCCAGGTCGCCAGCGCGATCGCCGGCGATGCGGCCGCTCTCGGCGCGGGCCTCGGCGGTTCCGGCAGCATCACGCAGGCTGTCACGCTGGATGCCGAAGTCGACGATGTTGAGGTGATCCGCGTCGGTTCCTCCACGCTGGACAACAACATCGGCCTGGCCGGCGGGTCCTTCAACGGCGCGACCGGCGTTCTCAATGTCCAGCAGAACAATGGCAGCGGTAATGCCATCGTCATCGGCAATGCCATTGTCGGCATCGTCGGCGCGACTGGCGCCATCGATCAGGACATCGTCAAGACGGCGGATATCCTGAGCTCGGTCGCGGTCGACCCGAGCGACGTCCGGTCCAACCTGCTGGAAGACGGCTTCAATGGGGCCGCGGGCGTGGCGAACGTCCAGCAGAACAACGGTGACGCCAACATTGTCTCAATCGGCACTGCGATCGTCGGTGTGGCGAGCTCGACCGGCGCCATCGATCAGGACGTCGGCACGACCGTGTCGATCCTGGGCAACTTGGCCGTCGACCTCGCGGGGACCCGCGACAACTTCATCGCCGATCCCGTCTTCGACGGCTTCACGGGCGTGGCCAGCGTTCAACAGAACAATGGCAGCCTGAATGCGATGGATATCAACAGCGCGGTGGTGGGCGTGACCGGTGCGACCGGTGCGATCACGCAGACCCCCAGCTCGACGATTGAGCTGACGACGCTGGCTGGCAATCTGGAGATCGGCATTGCCACCACGCGGACGAACACGATCGCCGCCGGTGCGTTTGATGGCGCGAGCGGGATCATCAACGTTCAGCAGAACAATGGTGACCTCAACTCGCTGCAGATCAACAACGCCGTGGTCGGTGCGCTTGGTGTCGCGACCAGCGTCACGCAGGATGTGAACAGCCCGGCGATCGTGGCCTTCGGCGCCACGGCCGATCTGTTCGGTTCGCGCACCAACACGATTCCCGGTGGGTTCGCTGGTGCCACGGGCATCGCCAATATCGAGCAGAACAACGGCACGCTGAACACGCTTGAGACCAACAACGGCGTGGTGGGCTCGATCGGCCCGGCCATCGTGCTGTCAGGTGTGCCGGTCGTGCAGTCGGCCACTTCGACCGCTCTCTTGACCGTCAACGCGACGCTTGACCTGCTGAGTGACCGCAGCAACACGATTACGGGTGCCTTCACCGGCGCCGCGGGTATCGCGAACATCCAGCAGAACAACGGCGACCTGAATGCGCTGCAGATCAACAACGCGGTGCTCGGGGCCACGGCGCCGAGCATCACGGGTGCGATCGGTGGCATAAGCCAGGTGGCGGCTTCCGACGTCGACTTCCTGATCAATTTGGCTATCGATCTGGGCGGCGATCGGGAGAACACGATCGACGGTGCGGCGTTTGCTGGTGCCAACGGCATCGCGGCTATCCAGCAGAACAACGGCAGCCTCAACAGCATGGACATCAACAATGCCGTCGTTGGCTCCAGCGGCGGTATCAACGTGGCTGTGCTCGGCGCTATCGATCAGTCTGCTAGCTCGACTGTCGATGCCGCTTTGAATGCGGGTATCGATGTCGACGCTCTTGGGTTCGGCGCCCGCGACAATGCCATCAGCGGATCGGCCTTCTCCGGAGCAGCCGGCCTCGCAAGCGTGCAGCAGAACAACGGCGATCTGAACTCGATCGACGCCAACTCCGCCGTGGTCGGCGCGATCGGGATCAACCTGGGCCTGAATTCGACCGTCGACCAGAGCGCGACTTCTGATGTCGATCTGGCCCTGGGTGCGACGCTGAATCTGGATCTCCTTGGCGGCGGTGGCCGAGACAATGTGATCACCGGTACAGCGTTCTCGGTTTTCGACGGTATCGCCAACGTTCAGCAGAACAACGGCGACCTGAACGCACTCGGCATCAATAATGCGGTTATGGGTGCCGTAGGTATCTCGATCAGTGCTGCTGGGGCGACGACGCAGACCGCCGGCTCGGATCAGGATATCGCTCTCAGCACGACCGTCGACTTCGACTTCCTCGGCGGCAGCGCACGCAGCAACGTAGTCGGTGGTGCTGCCTTTGCACTGGTGGATGGTGTCGTCAACGTTCAGCAGAACAACGGCGATCTGAACGCCATGGGCATCAACAACGCCATCGTCGGTGCGGCCGGCGCCGGCGTAAGCCTCTCTGGCACGTTGGATCAGTCGGCGACCTCCACGGCAACGCTCCTGGGCGACACGGCAATCGATGTCGGGCTGCTCGGTGGTGGCGATCGCCTGAACACGATCACGGGCATTGCCTCGATCGCGTCGGACGGCATCGTCAACGTTCAGCAGAACAACGGCGATCTGAACTCGATCTCTGCCAACACAGCGGTGTTCGGAACAGCCGGCCTCGGGCTGACGGGAACGGGCATCGTGACGCAAGTGGCCGAGTCGGATGCCTTCTTGCTGTTCGATGCAGCGTTGGATGTGCAGATCGGGGGTGGTGATCGCGCGAACTTGATCAACGCTGGCGCCTTCCTGGTGGCCAACGGGATCACCACTGTCCAGCAGAACAACGGCAACGTGAACGTCATGGGCGTGAACAGTGCCGTTGTTGGTGTTGCCGGCTTCGGCGCCAGCGCCAGTGGTCCGGTGATCCAGACGGCCGACTCAGACAGCGGTCTGGCCTTCAACGTGGCGGTGGATCTGGAGATCCTGGGCGGTGACCGGACGAATACCCTCACCGACTTTGCCTTCACCGGTGCAAACGGCATCATCAACGTTCAGCAGAACAACGGCGACCTGAATGCCATCAGCACCAACAATGCGGTGGTTGGCGTGTCGGCCGGCGCTCTGGCTCAGCTCGGCTTCATCACGCAAGATGCATCCTCGACTGTCGTCAACGCCATCGCGGCGGCGATCGACATCCAGGGTACGCGGACCAACACCATCGACGACGCTGCCTTCGCAGGCGGCAGCGGGATCGCCAGCGTTCAGCAGAACAACGGCAACCTGAACTCGATGGACGTTAACAATGCGGTCGTCGGCGCCAACGGCTTGACCCTCACGGCCAATGGCCTTGTGGATCAGGACGCCACCTCGTCGGTTGACACTGTCTTCACGCTGGCCGTGGACGGCAGCGTGTTTGGCGGTGACCGCACGAACACCCTGACGGACGGCGCCTTCGGTGGCTTCGCTGGAGTGGTCAATGTTCAGCAGAACAATGGCGACCTGAATGCCATCAGTGCCAACAATGCGGTGATCGGTGGTGTCGGCGCCTCTGCCAGCCTGACTGGCGTGGCGTTCCAGACGGCGAGTTCCGACACGGACCTGACCCTGGGTGGCGCGCTTGACGTCAGCGCCCTGGGCGGCGGCGATCGGGACAACACGATCGATGGCGCTGCCTTCGCGACGGCGGCGGGCATCATCAATGCCCAGCAGAACAACGGCAACATCAACGCGCTGAACATCAACAACGCAGTGATGGGAACAGTTGGGCTGTCGGCGAGCGCGACCTTCGCTATCGTCCAGTCGGCCAGCTCGCTCGTAGAGCTGGACAGCAACACGGCCATCGATCTGGGCATCTTCGGTGGTGGCGCGCGCACCAACGACATCAGCGACATCGCCAACATCGCTGCGGCCGGTGTGCTGAGCGTTCAACAGAATAACGGCGACGTGAACGCGCTCAGCATCAACAATGCGGTTTCCGGGACCACAGGGATCGCGCTTAGCGCGACCGGCTTCGTGTTCCAGGACGCCACGTCTGATGTCAGCCTGCTGGACAACACGGCCGCAGATGTCACCCTGTTCTTCGGCGGCGTGCGGGACAACGATATCGACACGGGGGCATTCGCCTTCGCAAGCGGCATCGTCAGCGCCCAGCAGAATAACGGCGACATCAATGCGATGGGCATCAACAACGCCGTCGTGGGTGTGGCCGGGTTCGCGCTCAGCGCAGTCGGTTTCGTTGATCAGGAAGCCTCGTCGTTGGTCAGCATCGATGGCAGCTTCGTGGTAGATGCTGACGTCCTGGGCGGCGCACGGACGAATTCGATCACGGATGCGGCGTTCCTCGCGACGTCGGGCCTGATCGCCGCGCAGCAGAACAATGGCAACGTCAATTCGCTCGGCATCAACAACGCCGTGGTCGGCTTGACCGACGGGGCGCTGGCGATCGGCGCGGATGTGACCCAGACGGCCATGTCGGAAGTCGACCTCACCGCCAACGGTGCGATCGACATCCTCGGCTTCCGCACGAATACGATCGACGCGGGGTCGTTCAACGGCATCTCCGGCATGACCAGCGTGCAGCAGAACAACGGCGACGTGAACGCGCTGGACATCAACAGTGCGGTCGTGGGCGTGGCCGGCGGAGCCCAACTGGGGCCGTTCGGCGACGTCACGCAGGTGGCCGGTTCCAGCACCGACATCATCTTCAATCTGGCTCTCGATGCCGACCTCAATGTCCTCGGCGCGCGTGCCAACACGATCACCGACGATGCATTCGAGGGTGTTGAAGGCGTTACCAGCGTTCAGCAGAACAACGGCAACGTGAACGGTCTCGGTATCAACAATGCGATCATCGGTGTCGGTGGCTTCGACTTCAGGCTGACCGATAGCATCACGCAGACGGTCACGTCGGGAGCCACGTTGGCACTCGACTTGGCCATCGATCTGGGCATCGCGGACAGCAGCCGCGAAAACCTGATCAGCGACGAGGCGTTTGAAGGTGCAGCGGGTCTGACCAGCGTTCAGCAGAACAACGGCGACATCAATGCACTCGCCATCAACAACGCGGTTGTCGGTGCGGTTGGGCTTTCGTTCAACGCGACGGGAACGGTGGTCCAGAGCATCACCTCGGCCGACCTGATGGCGCTCAACGCGGCGTTCGACATCAACATCCTGTCCGGCGGCGATCGGGAGAACCTGATCGACAGCATGGCCTTCGCAGGGTCCGCCGGTGTCGTGAATGCTCAGCAGAACAACGGCAACATCAATGCCATGACGATCAACAATGCGATCGTCGGTGTGTCAGGTCTTGCCGCCATCGGTGCGGGAAGCGTGGATCAGAGCGTGAGCTCCAGCGCTGCCCACGTGTTCGAGGCGGGGATCGATATCTCCTTGCTGCTCGGTGATACGGATACCAACACGATCACTGGCAGCGCGTTCTCGGGCTCGGACGGCGTCGCCACGGTTCAGCAGAACAATGGTGACCTGAACTCGATCACCGCCAACACCGCGGTGCTCGGCGCGGCTGGGTTTGCCCTTAGTGCGGTCGGTGAAGTCGATCAGGTCGTGTCGTCCGACACGCTGCACCTGTTGGATGCGACAGTGGATCTGGAGTTCCTGACGCTGGGAACGGAGGTTGCGACCAACACGATCGACGGCGGTGCCTTCTCCGGCTCGAACGGGATTGCCACGGTTCAGCAGAACAACGGCAACCTGAACGCGATCGGGGCGAACAGCGCAGTGGTCGGCTTGGCGGGCGGTGTCCTGCTGCAGGCGGCGGGACTGCCGGTCGATCAGACGATCACGTCGGATGCGGACATCATCGCGACGCTGGATGTCGATATCGACATCCTGCTTAGCGGTGAGACACGCACCAACCTGGTGGGCGGCACGGCCTTCTCCGGCTCGGCGGGCATCGCCAATGTCCAGCAGAACAACGGCAACCTCAACGCCATGCAGATCAACAATGCAGTGTTGGGGTCGGCTGATGGCCTGCTGCTCGGCCCGACCGGCACGGTGACCCAGACCATCGGGTCGGCCGGAACCATCGCCGGGAACCTGACGTTCGATCTGAACCTGATCAGCTTCGGCGGAGTGCGGACGAACACCATCGGTGGCGGCGCCTTCACGGGCCCGGGCACCGGCGGCATTGCCACGGTTCAGCAGAACAACGGCGATGTGAACGTGATGACGGCCAATAACGCCATTGTGGGATCGACCGGGTTCCTCAGTGACGCGTCCCAGACGATCACCTTCGACGAAACGCTGGTCTCGTTCGTGTTCGTCTCCGCAGCGGACGACGTGCGCACTAACACGGTGTCACCGGGCGCCTTCGACGGCTTCGCGGGTGTGGTCGATGTTCAGCAGAACAACGGCGACGCCAACGTGATGATCGAAGACGTGGCGGTGCTGGCCTATGTGGGTAACGGCCCCGAGAACGTCGACCAGACGATCGATGCCGCGTCCGGCACGAACCAGGTCAGCGATATCACGGTGCTCTCCGACAACAGCCTTCGTCTGAACGACCTGACCTCGGCATTCGTCGGGTACTCGGGTGTCGCCACCATCCAGCAGAACAACGGTGACGGCAACGTTCTGGCGGCGGCAACGGCGCTGGTCGGCGATGCGGACGACGAAGAGACGTTGACGGTTGATCAGACGATCAGCCTGGACGGTGTGCCGCCGACGCTGTCGGGGCTCACGTTCGGGTCCGCCGCCACGCCAGACGGGGCTCGTACCAACCTCCTCGTCGGTGGGGCGTTCGACGACGCTTCGGGCATCGTCACGGCTCAGCAGAACAACGGTGGCGGAAACTTCATCTTCTCCGGCACCGCGGTGTTCGGCAGCGGCCCGGGTGCGACCGCGAACAACGTGACCCAGTCGGTCGACATGTCCGTGGACATCGAAGACATCATCACCTTCGTCGATACGGAAAGCCCGCGGTTGAATACGATCACTGACTCGTTCGACTCGTATACCGGCACGCTGACGGTCCAGCAGAACAATGGCGACGGTAACGCCATGTTCTCCGCCATCGCCGTGTCGGCCGACGTTCGCACGGGCCAGGCTGGCGCCACTCCTGCCGCAGAGAGCTCCACGCAATCGTTGATCCGCGCCTTCGGCACGGTCAGCGACGTTGACGATGGCGCAATCTTGGAGAGCAACCTCCGAGACAACGACATCATCGCCGACTCCTTCGATGAGGCGAGCGGTGTGGTCTCGGTTCAGCAGAACAACGGTACCGGCAACGTCATCGGCACTTCGATTGGCGTGGTGGCCCTGATCGATGCAGACGATATCGACACGGTCGCCTCGGTGGTCGAGGCCGGCGGCGATGTGAGCGGTCTGGTGTTTGGTGCGCCGGGTGACCGGCAGTTCTTCGGCAATCGGTCGAACTTCATCGACGCCTCGTTCGATGGTGCCGAGGGGATCTTCGCCGTGTTCCAGAACAACGGGAACGGCAATGTGGCGACAACGGCCATCGGCGTGTCGGCCACGCTGGGTGACAACGCGGACGTGGCAGGTTCCAGCACGGTTTCGTCTGATGTGACCGGTACCGTTGGGGCGCCTGGGGCTCCGATCGAGATCTATCAGCAGCTGGGTGCTGTCGGTCCCGACAACACGATCAGCGACTCGTTCGATAGCTTCCAGGGCGTGGCGACCGTGACCCAGAACAACGGCGATGCCAATGTGCTGGGAACGGCAGTCAGCGTTGGTGCGGAGCAGGTGGGCTCTGGCGGTGTGCCGAGCGGTGACGTCGGGTTTGGCACTGCGGTGTCGACCGCGACACTGGCCGGTGCGACCTCCAACGTCACGGTCGATACGGTCATCCCGGCCGGCTCCACTGGGCTCAACAACACGATCACCGACTCGTTCAACGGAGCGGCTGGGGTTGTGTCGGTCACCCAGAACAACGGTTCGGGCAACGTGATCAGCTCGTCCATCTCGGTGACGGCGAGCTTCACGCGGCCGTAAGAGTAACGGGAGGCTCTTGTAGGGAGCCAAAACGGGGCCGGGGGTCGAGTGACAGCGACCCCCGGTTCACACTCTTCGGTTCAGTACGCTGTTTCGGGAGGCTTTGATGACCAAGGGTTTAATCTTCTGTGTCGCGGCGCTAGCCATCGCAGGCACGGGACATACGGCGAAGGCCCAAGAAGAGGTCAGCCGGCTTCTTGGCGGGAACCCGATCTCTACGGAAGAACTGGCGGAGGCACGCGGCGGCTCGCTGCAAGGTCTCGATGCCGACTTTGCCGCCCTGTCGGCGGAGATCAGCAACGTGACCTCGAACATCACGGGCCCGTTCAATGCCAGCAATTCCATCGCCGCAGATGCGTTTCAGAATGCGGCCGGCGCGTTCACGGTGATCCAGAACAACGGCAACAATTCGATCATCCAGGTGAACACAATGCTGAGCGTGATCGTGCAATGATCACACTGTCAAAGACAAGGTTGGGGCTGTGCAAGCTGGCCGCCGTCGCCCTCGTGGCCGCGGCGGCCGGACCGCACACGGCGACCGCCGCCGACGTCACCACGATCGTCGGCGGTTTCTCGTTCAACACGACAGTCACCAGTATCCGGGAAGCACGTTACAACGCCGTCGTCCCGCAGCAATACGACTTCAGCTGCGGCTCGGCGTCGATTGCCACCCTGCTTACTTACCATTACGGCGTTCCGACGACGGAGCAGGCCGTGTTCGAGCACATGTGGGAGAACGGCGATCAGGAAGCCATCCGGACCCGCGGCTTCTCCATGCTCGATATGAAGACGTACCTCGCAACGATCGGGCTGGAGTCCGACGGTTTCGAGGCGTCGCTGGACCAGTTGGTCGAAGTCGGCATCCCCGGGGTCACGCTGATAAACCTGAACGGCTACTTGCACTTTGTGGTGATCAAGGGCGTGACCGAAAACGAGGTCCTGGTGGGTGACCCGGCCTTCGGCATGAAGATCATCCCGAGAGATCAGTTCGAAGCAATGTGGAACGGCATCCTCTTCGTCGTGACGAATGCGATGGAGAGCGGCCAGCAGCGGTTCAACGTGGCGGCAGATTGGCGCATTCGCGCTCTTGCCCCGCTGGGGTCGGCGCTGACCGTGCAGAACCTGTCAGACATAACGCTGCTGATGCCGGGTTTGAACGAATTCACATTCTAACCGGGAGGCGTGATAGCCATGCGTGGCAAAAGCACTTTGGCGTTAGCGCTCTGGGTCATGGCAACGCCGTTGCTGGCGGAGCTGGCTCCGGCTATGGCCGAAGACGATTTGTGGTCCCAGCGGCGGCTCTCGAACGAAGAGCTGGCGGATCTGCGCGGCGGGTTCATGACCAGCGCCGGTTTCGTGAGCTTCGGGATCGACATGACCGGGCTTGTCGCCGGCGCGGACGGCAGCGAGCTCAGCAGCTTCACTTTCCAGGCGGTTCTGGAGAATGGGGTGCTGGTCGGGGATCCGGAGGTGAACAATGTCCTCGGCAGTCAGGTGACCACCGCAATCGAGCAAACCAACAGCAGCATCATCGTCAGCCTGCAGGGGGGCGCCCCCGACAGCAACATGCTTGGCGATATCGCCGGGTCCGGCTTGTTCTCCGTGATCCAGAACAATCTCGACAACATCATCATACAGCAGAACACCGGCATCGAGTTGACGCTGGATCTCGACATGTCGAGCATCCAGGCAAACAACCTTGCCAACGCCCTGATCGAAGCCGGCCTGCTTGGCCTTTGATGGCAATGAATCACGTGGCATCACGATAACAATCTGGAGGCCGGCAGAGCATCGTCGGACCTCCAGGGACATGGAGGCCCCAGTGAAGAGACGATCCTGCCTGCCTGCCGCGACCGCTGTCTTGGGGGCGGCGGCCCTCACAGCCTGTGCCCTGCCATTGCCCCTCATTGTTGCCGGCTATGCGGTCGACGGGGCTGTGCTGGTCGCCTCAGACAAGATGATCATGGACCACGCCCTCTCGGCCATCGCCGATGAAGATTGCGCGATGTGGCGGGCGGTGACCTGGGGCGATATCTGCGTCGACAATGAAGGCGATACGGTCATCGCAACCGCTGCCGTGCCAGGCGAGACGGCCGAAGATCAGGGAATGGCGGTGGCGACAGCCCTCGGTAGTAGTGGCGAGATCCCGGAGAATGCCGTGTTGCCACTCGGCGCGCCGATCTCGGCGCTCGCGGCAATGTCCCCGGCGAGTGGGTTCGATGACCACTGGCGCGATGGAATCCCCCGCGTCGTCTTGGCGGAGAGGCCCGCGCCGTCAGCATCGACGACAACCGAACCCACGACGGAGGTTCTGTCCCTGCCTAGGACCAGGGACCGCTGAAGACCAGTTTCACGTTGGGAACCAATCGCCGAGTTGTCAGCGCGGTTCGGCGGCGATAGGTCGAAACAGACATACGCGTGAAGGAAAGCGGTGTCTGACGGAGCGGAAAGGTTGCTCGCTCCTCGGTTGCTTAGTCTGTCCCATGTATTCCAAGCTGCAGGGAAATCGGTTGCCTGCAGCTTGAGAACGCGCCTCTCGTTCGCAAATGTGACGATCGATCACCCGCGGTTGCTTGATTGAGGCTTAGTCGTCTCCGAAAATATCAGTGAAGGTGATCGGCACGCGCAACGTGGCGGTCAGGTCGGGCGCGTCTTCGGTTACGCCGGGTGCGACCGTCACGTTGACGCCGACACTGTCCGAAACACGGAACGAGGCTCCGAACAGAAGCCGCCCGATATTGAGGACCCGCGATCCTTCGACGATCTGGCCGTTCTGGCTCGTGCGTCCCACCACCTGGTGATCGTAGCCAAGGGTAATGGATGTACGCTCGTTCAGCCCGATGCCCACGCCACCACTGAGATTGACAATGTCGCCGGGATCGATAAGGCCGAACTCATCGCCGATATCCCGTTCCAAGTTCCAGGTGTAGCCGAGATTGGCGAACAGCACGGCCGGATCGTTGGGATAGAGCACAGTGACGCTCGGCTGGATGCCGAAGAACCCTGTGCCCGTCGCGAGTTCCAACTCGTTTCCGTCGTCGTCCCGTTCAATCTCGAACGGATCCCGCCCCGTTGGCACGCGCACGCGCAGATTGGCAATGAAAAAGGGCCAATCATCCAGTCCCTGATTGATCTGATAGTTGGTCGCGAACTCAATATCGCCGAGCCCGCTGCCCGTGGTGTTGAACGCTTCGGCCTCATCGGCGCCGACGCCGATTGGTCGCCGGCTGGAGTCTTCGCTGCGGAACACGTAGGGGACACGAACCTGGGCATCCAGGCGGTCGGTGATGCCGTACCGCACAGAGATGGCAGGGGTCACGTTCTCGCGCTCGACCGACTCCACTGCGAACTCACCGACAAGAATCGCGGGCAGCACACTGAAGCCGGCAACCTCGACTCGATTGACATTCGAAAGATTGTACTCGACAGAAGGCTCAAACACCAAAGTTCCCTGCGGCAGAAGTGCGCCGCCGCGTTCGGGGAACAACTCGACGCTTGGCGGGGTGTCTTCCGAATCAACATCCTCCGGAGGCGTGCCTTCGCCGCCTGGTGCCGTCGTCGGTGCCTGCCCCGGTGTCTGCTGGCTCAGCAGCTCATCGGCCGACACGGTCTCCGGGAACGCAGCCGGGAACACGCTGGCCGTGATCGTCGACGGCTGGAAACTCTGACCATCCAGCGACGGAAAACTCAATATGAGCGGAGCCGAGACCATCTGGCCCACTCCGCCCCGAGCCTCGCCGAGTTCGTCGTCCGACAGAGGCTCAGCTGAGAAGCTGGTTCGCAGGTCTTCCAGCTGGCGCAACTGGCTATCAAGCTGCTCCTGTTGGGCCTCAATAACTGCCCTTTGAGCTTCGAGCAACTCGCGCTGCTCCAGCAACTGCTGTTCGAGACGTCTGATCTCGTCCGCACTCGTCGCCAACGCTGTGTTCGGAAGCGGTAGTGCAACTGCCGATGTGAGCAGAGCGGGAAGGATCAGACGGCGCATATCACATCACTGTAATTCTGTTGACCGCGTGTTGATTTGGTACCAGTCGACGGGATTGACTGCAACCTGCTTCTTGGGCGTCGTCAAGCATCCGTGGTATGCTTCGAGGCCTAACTGCGCTGTCATTCTTGTTTTCGTCTGATCAAGATAGTGAGGCTGACCTCGACTTGGCTGGACCAAGCAGTGAGATACGGACACTGGGTCTGGCGATCGTAAAGTTGGGCTTCACCTGTCACAAATCTAAATGTGAAAGTTCAAGTTGACGTTATGGGCTGGACGGTGACCTACTCACCGGAAGATGCCTCAGTTGATATGAGAGTCCGTCGACAGGTGGTCGCATGTGGCACGCGTCCAAGTTCAATCCTTGTCCATTGTGTGGGAAAATGTATGGGATAGATGTGCGAACAGCAAAAAACGCCAGATTAACCCTGGCATAGTGGCGGAGAGTCTCGGAGATACTTCCAACTCAGCGCTAAAGGCGACGACGGACCATCGCGCTGTTGCGCTCGGGAAACCGACCTATCGACCGCCCACTGGGCGCTCGATTGCGCTTCGCGCACCGGCCGGTTTGGCGGAGGGGATGGGATTCGAACCCACGATACGCGATTAACGTATACACACTTTCCAGGCGTGCGCCTTCAACCGCTCGGCCACCCCTCCGCTTAGATGCGGCCTATACTTAGCGGGCCGATCGACGGCCTGCAACGCGTACGATCCTGGCGCCATGCGGGCCGGAGCTTTGCATTCTCCAGTCCGGTTGTGTCTAATGGGAACGCGGTCGCCCTGCTCTCGGAGCCCCCCCACGTCATGTTCGTCGTTCGCGCCATCGGTTGGGCGTTGCTGCTGCTAGCGTTGGCGATCCTCGGGCGGGATGTGTGGATGTGGGCCACGCCGGTGGAGACGACGGCCGTCAGCCCCGGCGTGTTCTCGATCACCTCCGGCCAGGTGCCGATTACGTTCGGTGAGCTGTGGTACATGCTCAGCCCCGAATCCCCGAATTTCGTGCAGGCCATCGTTCAGCGCTATCTTCATCCGGCGGTGTGGGATCAAGGCCTCCTGTACGTCGTCCTGGCACCGGCTTCAGTGGTCTTCGCCGTTCCCGCCCTCCTGTTCCTGCTGGTCTTCCGGCGCCGTCGCCGTCGCCGGCGTCTGCTCCACTGACGCAGGATGCGGCAGGGCAGGGGCGGCCATCGCTGCCAGTTCGTCCACCGCCCCGGTCAGCAGGGTCAGGTGCTCCGGGTCTGACAGCCGGTGGCCGCCGTCCTTGATCAGCAGCAGCCGCACATCCTCTGCGGCCAGCCGCTCCATCAGCCGCACGCTCTGGCGCCAAGGTACGTCCGGGTCGCGCATGCCGTGCAGCAGCCGCGCCGGGCAGGCCATCGCGATGGGAGCGTGCAGCAGCAGATGGCGCTCAGCCTCCTCCATCAGCGCCCAAGTGACGACGAATGGGGTCGGGCCGTAGGGTGAGGGGCGTTCCAGGCGGCCCTCGCGGCGCAGCGTCGCCCGGTCGCGGCCGTCAAGCTGCGGCCGGATCATGTCGGCGGTCATGTCCACTGCTGCGGCGATCGTCACCAGTCCCGCCACCCGGTCGGGCCGCGCCAGAGCCGCCAGCACGGCGATCCAGCCGCCCATGGACGAACCGACAAGAATCTGTGGACCTTCCGTCAGCGTGTCGAGAACGGCGATCGCGTCGTCGCGCCAGGCCCCGATCGTGCCATCTTCGAACTGGCCGCCCGAGCGGCCGTGGCCACGATAGTCGAAGCGCACGAAGGCCTGGCCGCGGTCGCGGCAATGCCGTTCCAGATGCAGGGCCTTGGACCCGCTCATGTCCGACAGATAGCCGGTGAGGAACACCACCCCCGGACCGGGCGCGGCGTTGCCCGCTTGCACGCGATGGTAGGCAAGCGCAACACCCCCGGGTCGCTCTAGCGTTTGCTCCGGTGGGGCGCTATCGTCGCCGAAGGACTGCATCCTTCCCTCCTTCTCGCCGACATAGACTCAATGACGACCGGCCCAGCTGTCGCTTCCATCGATCATGGCGAGATGTCCGGTCCCGTCATCCTGCAGGTGCTGCCGTCACTGGTGACAGGCGGGGCGGAACGTGGCTGCGTGGACGTTGCCCTGGCCGTGGCCGAAGCGGGCGGCACGGCTCTGGTGGCGTCGTCCGGTGGTGCCATGGTCCGCGAGCTGATTCGGGCTGAGGTGGAGCACATCACCCTGCCGCTGGCCACCAAGCGGCCCTGGGCCATCCGCCGCAACGCCCGCCATCTTGCCGAAATCGTCCATGCGCGCGGCGTCGACATCGTGCACGCACGCAGCCGCGCCCCGGCATGGAGCGCTTTCCTTGCCTGCCGCGATACTGGAACGCCTTTTGTCACCACTTTCCACGCGCCGTACGGCATCACGTCGCCTCTCAAGCGCTGGTACAATTCTGTAATGGCGCGCGGCGACCGCATGATCGCCATTTCCGACCATGTCCGCGGCTACATTGCGGACAACTACAGTGTCGACAACAGTAAGATCCGTGTCATTCCGCGTGGCATTGATTTCGATCGGTTCGCGCCGGATATGGTCAGCGCGGAGCGGGTGGTTCAGCTCTCGCGACGCTGGAGCCTGCCCGACGGCGTGCCCGTGGTGCTGATGCCGGCGCGGCTGACGCGCTGGAAGGGGCAGCTGGTCCTGCTTGAGGCGCTGGCGCGGCTCGGGCGGCAGGACATCCGCTGTGTGCTGGTCGGATCGGCCCAGGGGCGGACGGCCTATCGGCGGGAACTGGAGCGCCGGGCGGTCGATCTCGGCCTGGGCAGCGTGGTGCGCATCGACGAAGAGTGCAGCGACATGCCGGCGGCCTATATGCTGTCAGACGTCGTCGTGCATGCTTCCACCGACCCGGAGGGGTTCGGGCGTGTCATCGTCGAGGCGCAGGCCATGGGAAGGCCGGTGATCGCCAGCGATCTGGGCGCCCCGTCGGAGAACGTGCAGCATGGCGTCACCGGCTGGCTGACGGCGCCGGGCGATCCGGCCACGCTGACCCAAGCCCTCGCCAACGCCCTGTCTCTGGAGCCCGACGAACGATCGGCGATGGCTGACAGGGCGATCGCCTTCGTGCGGGCGCATTTTGACCGGCGGCAGATGACCGATGCGACCATCGATGTCTATGACGAGCTGCTTGCCGATCGGGCGGAGGCGGCGCAGCGCTTGACGACTCCCTGAGCCGCTGGCTAAGCACGCGGCCGCAGGTTCGCTGACCATCCCATCCGAAACGCCGGAGCAACCAGGGCCGATGGTGGCCGAGATCGTGCCGGACCCAGCCGCGGTGGAAGCCGCCGACGAGTGCATTCTGGTCATCAAGCTCGGCGCGTTGGGCGATGTGATCGTGTCTTTCGGTCCGCTGGCGGCGATCCGCCGCCATCACCCGCACGCGGCGATCACCGTTCTGACGACGCCGCCCTTCGGCGATCTCTACCGCCGAAGCGGCCACGTGGCCGAAGTGTGGACGGATGGGCGGCTGCGCTTATGGCGCGTCGGGGCCGTGCTGGACCTGCGCGCGCGGCTGCGTTCCGCCCGGTTCAGCCGTGTCTACGACCTGCAGACCAACGACCGTACGGCCCTCTACTACCGGCTGATGGGCCCGGGGCGCCGGCCGGAATGGTCGGGCACGGCCCGTGGCTGTTCGCACCCCCACACCAATCCGCGGCGGCGCGGGATGCATGCGCTCGACCGCATGGCCGAACAGCTGGCCATAGCCGGCGTTCATGGCGTGACCCGGCCTGATCTCGATTGGATGGACGCCACGCTCGACGACCTGGCGCTGCCGGAGCGGTTCGTCCTTCTGGTGACGGGCAGTTCGCCGGGCCGCCCGGAGAAGCGCTGGCCGCACAGCCGGTTCGCCAGGCTTGCCAACCGGTTGGCGGACCGCGGCCTGGCATCGGTTCTGGTGGGAACCCGTGCGGAGGCCGATGCCAATCGAGAGATCGCGGCGGCCAGTGCCTCGGTCGTCGATCTGACGGGGCGGACGTCGCTCGATCAACTGGCGGCGCTCGCTCGGCGGGCAGAGGGGGCCGTCGGCAACGACACCGGGCCGATGCATCTTGCCGCACTGGTTGGCTGTCCCTCGCTGGTCCTGTTTTCCGCGTCTTCCGACCCTGCGCGCCACGCGCCGGTCGGTCACGATGTCGGGCTGATCCAGCAGGCTCAGCTCTCCGACCTGTCGGTCGACCGTGTCTTCTCGGCGTTGAGGTTGCGGTAGTCGTGGGACTTGGCGGCCGCATTTTGCCGGGGACGCCGCGGCCCCATCTATGAGACGATGTTCCCATGTTCAGACACGCAAATATCTGGCGCGCGATCGACCGACTGGCACGGTCGCAGGGCCTGTCGCCGTCGGGACTGGCCCGCCGGGCCGGGCTTGACCCGACGACCTTCAACCCGTCGAAGCGGCAAACGGCGGAAGGCCGCACGCGATGGCCGTCCACCGAGAGCCTTGCGAAGATCCTGGACGCCACATCGACGCCGATCGAACAGTTCATCACGTTGCTGGACGACGCACCGCGAAGGCTCGGGCCCCAGCGCCTGCCGGTCATCGGCTATGCTCAGGCAGGCTCGGAAGGCTACTTTGACGACGCCGGGTTTCCGGCCGGGGGCGGGTGGGACGAGGTGGAGTTTCCCGATCTCTCCGATCCCCACGCCTATGCCTTGGAGATCAGCGGCGACAGCATGCATCCGGTGTTCCGCGACGGCGACCGCATCATCGTATCGCCGGCAGCCGATGTCCGGCGCGGCGACCGGGTTGTGGTCAAGACGCGCGGCGGTGAGGTCATGGCGAAGGAACTGGCGCGCATGACCGCCAACCTCGTCGATCTGAAGTCCCTCAATCCCGCCTTCGAGGACCGTTCCCTGCGTCGCGCCGACATCGACTGGATCGCGCGTATCATCTGGGCCAGCCAGTAGCGCGATCGGGAATCCTCACCCGCGTTTCGTCCGGCGCAACGGACGATCTGCGACGATCGGTGTGGCACCGCTTTTACTGGCGCTCCGCGGCGACCAGGGTCTATGCTTCCATTTTGACAAGCGTCTTCGTTTCCGCGCCGATGGAGGAGCCCATGGCGAAGGGCAAGGCATGGACATATCATTGCGGACAGTGGATTGAGGGGAATCCGCGACTGGTCGGCCCACTGACCCACGCGTTGTGGTTGTCGTCGATCGTCTTTGACGGCGCCAGGGCGTTCGAGGGTGTGACGCCGGATCTCGACCAGCACTGCGCCCGCGTCATCGACTCGGCCCGCAATCTGGGCCTCGCCCCGCCGCTGACGGCCGGCGAGGTGTTCGAGATCGCGCTGGACGGCGTGCACCGCTTCCGCCGCGGAACCGAGCTCTATATCCGCCCCATGTTCTTTGCCGAGGACGGCTGGGTCGATCCCGATCCGGAAAGCACGCAATTCGTAGCAACTGTCTACGAGGTGCCGATGCCGCCGGCAACCGGGTCGACGGCCTGCCTGTCGACGCGCCGCCGGCCGAGCCCGGAGGTGGCGCCGACATCGGCGAAGGCGTCCTGCCTCTACCCACAGTCCGGCCTGGCATTGCAGGAGGCCAAGCGTCGCGGCTTCGAGAACGCCGTCATGCTGGACCAGATCGGCAACGTGGCTGAGTTCGCCACGGCCAACATCTTCGTCGCCAAGGACGGTGCCGTGGCTACACCGGCGCCCAACGGCACGTTCCTCGACGGCATCACGCGGCGGCGGGTGATTAAGCTGCTGCGCGAAGACGGCGTGGAGGTGCAGGAAAGGGCGGTGACACCGGCGGAGGTGCTGGAGGCGGACGAGGTGTTCTCCACCGGCAACTACGGCAAGGTCATGTCGTTCTCACGCATCGAGGACCGCGACCTCCAGCCGGGGCCGTTCTTCAACAAGGCGCGCAAGCTCTATTGGGACTATGCCCACGCCGCCTGAGCCGGCTGCGCGAGCGGCCGGTCCGGTGACGCCGGATCGGCCCGTCAGCGAGGGGACACAGCGGCTCGCCCGCGTCATCGAGCATCTCGGCATCACAGCGGTGCTTGATGTCGGCGCCAACACCGGGCAGTACGCCCAACGTCTCAGGCGGGCGGGTTATGCCGGCCGAATCGTCTCTTTCGAACCGGTCTCGGCCGCGCATCTTGAGCTGATGAACGCGGCGGTGGACGACTGTGCTTGGGAGGTGGCCCCCCGTATCGCGCTCGGCGACAGCGACACACCGCTGTCCATCAACGTCTCTGCCGAAAGCGACATGAGCTCGCCGCTGGACTTTACGGCGGAGATGGCCACGCTCTTGGACAGCTCCGCCTTCATCGCCAGCGAAAGCGTCTCCCAGGCCCGGCTGGACGCGGTCTTCGCCAAGCATGTGAAGCCCGACGAGCGCGTCTTTCTGAAGGTCGACACCCAGGGCTACGATGATCGTGTTCTGGCCGGTGGCCGCGGCGTCATGAGCCGCCTTGCGGCCATTCAGGTGGAACTCTCCATCATCCCGGTCTATCGCGGTCAACTTGACTATCGCGCGATGATCGAGCGCCTGGATGGCTGGGGGTTCCAGCCGGTGCTGTTCCTCCCGGGCTATTTCAACAAGCGCACCGCCCGGATGCTGGAGATGGACGGCGTCTTCGTGCGCGAGGATTGACGCCGCCCACGGTGTCACCGTTTGGGACGCAAGGTCGGAAAGGCGATCACCTCGCGGATCGTAGGGCTGTCGGTCAGCAGCATGGTCACGCGGTCGATGCCGATGCCCAGGCCGCCGGTCGGCGGCATGCCGAATTCCAGGGCGGTCACGAAATCGCGGTCCATGGGTGGCGCCTCTTCGTCGCCGGCCGCCCGCGCCGTCACCTGTGCTTCGAACCGCTCGTACTGGTCCTGAGGGTCGTTCAGCTCAGAAAACCCGTTGGCGACCTCCCAGCCGTTGACGAAGGTCTCGAACCGTTCCGTCAGCCGCGGGTCGGTGCGATGAGCCTTGGCCAGGGGCGAGATGTCGCGCGGGAAGTCGATCACATGGGTCGGCTGGACCAGGCTGGCCTCCACCGTGTGCTCGAAGGCCAGTTCCAGCGCCGACCCCCAGGTCTCCTTGCCGGTGACCTCCGCCCCCAGGCTGCGGGCGGACGCGCGCGCGGCCTCTGCACCGTCTATCATCAGAAAGTCGACACCCGTCGCCTCTTGCACAAGGCCGGCCATGGACTTGCGGGGATAGGGGCCGGCAAAGTCGATGGTCTTGCCGTCATAGGTGACCTGTGTGCCGCCATGGATCTCCGTGGCAGCGCGCGCCAGCAGGGCCTCGGTCAGGTCCATGATGTCGCTGTAGTCGGCGTAGGCCCGATAGCACTCCATCATCGTGAATTCCGGGTTGTGGCGCGGCGACAGCCCCTCGTTCCGGAAGCAGCGGCCGATCTCATAGACGCCATCGGCCAGTCCGCCGACGATCAGCCGCTTCAGATAGAGCTCAAGCGCGATGCGCAGATAGAGGTCCAGGTCCAGCGCATTGTGATGGGTTTCGAACGGCTTCGCTGCTGCGCCGCCATAGATGGCATGCAGCATCGGCGTTTCGACCTCGAGAAACCCGCGCTCCCCCAACTCCGCGCGGAAAGCGGACAAGACACCGGCGCGCCGCCGTAGCGTCACCCGGCTTTCCTCGTTCATGATCAGGTCGACATAGCGCTGGCGATAGCGTGCCTCAACATCCACCAGCCCGTGGTACTTCTCCGGCAGCGTCTCCAGCGTCTTGCAGAGAGGCGTCAGTCTGGACGCGCTGACCGACAGCTCGCCCCGCTTGGTGCGGCGCACGATCCCCTCGACGCCCAGGATGTCGCCGAGATCCAAGCAGCGCAGGATTTCCAACTGCGCTTCATCCAGGTTGTCGCGATGGCTGAACACCTGGATCTTGCCGCCGACATCGTGCAGGTCGATGAACATGCCGTTGTTGCGCATGGCCCGGATGCGCCCGGCAACGCGCACGACGTCCGCTGTCTCGGTGTCGGCGGGCAGTTCGGCATACCGCTCCTGCAGCTCGGCCGCCATGTCGGTACGGTCGAAACCGTAGGGATAGGGATCGATGCCGGCCGCGCGCAAGGCGCGCAGCTTTTCCAGCCGCGAAGCCCGAAAGGGCGAGTCGGCGTGATGCGGCGGAAGGTGAACCTCGGGCAGGTCTTCAGAACTGGAGGACATGGGGGCTTCGAACGGTTGCGGGGCAAAAGGCCGCGCACTATAGGGCCCGAATACGGCTTTTTGAACCGGCCCGACCGGGCTTTTGCATTGCGGTGGCCCGCCGATGGCCCCTCGGGTGTAGGCTGCGGCCATGGACGACCATCCCCATCCCCGGATCCTCCTGCCGCGCGCCGACTCTCTGGTTCTCGGAACCAGGGGCGGGGTGCTGCTGACCGCCGACGGCGAGTTGACGACCCTGGACAGCGACCAACTGGCCGACCGCCTACAGGGGCCGCCTGCCTATGTCTGCCACGCTCGTGCCATGGCCCGCCGCGCTGGCCGGGCCTCTGTGCCGGCGCTGGATCTTTTGGAGCTGTTCGCCTTCGTCCACCCCGCACGTTTCTGCTTGCCGACGCCGCGCGGCTTGGCGGAGGCGCTGGATCTGCCGGAGCCGAATTCGCTGGAGGATGCGGCGGCACTGTTGCCGCGCGCGGCCGACCGGCTGTTGCGGCATCTGGCCGCCCCCGCCCGCAATGAAGCGTCAGATCCGTCCGGAATCGCCTGGGTCATGGGGCAGGGTGGCTGGCCCTGGGCGCCGTCCGTGCTGGCAGCACTGGGGGAACCGCACGGCGTTGACGAGCGTCGGGCGCGCCGCGCCCTGCAGGTCTGGCACAAGCTGCCGGAATGGGGGCAGGAAGCCCCACCGCCACCGCCCGGCCAGCAACCGGTAGAACCGGCGGAAGCCCGCCATCGGCTGGCGGCCCTGCTCGGTGCTGCGGCGGAGGACCGGCCGCAGCAGGCGGACTATGCCGACGCGGTGTGCCGGGCATTTGTGCCTGCTGCTTCGCCCGACGGGCCGGAGATGGTGATCGCCGAGGCCGGAACCGGCGTCGGCAAGACCCTGGGCTATCTGGCGCCGGCCAGCGTATGGGCCGAGAAGAACGGCGCGCCGGTGTGGATCAGCACCTACACCCGCAACCTTCAGCACCAGGTCGATCAGGAATGCGACCGTCTGTTTCCGGACGCGAAGGACAAGGCGCGGCGCGTCGTCCTGCGCAAGGGGCGCGAGAACTACCTGTGCCTGCTGAACCTGGAAGAGGCGGTGCAGGGCGGCTCGCTCATGCCGCAGTCCTGGGTGGCGACCGGGCTGATGGCGCGCTGGACCGCAGCGACACGCGCCGGCGATTTCTCCGGCGGCGACTTCCCCGGCTGGCTGGCGGACCTTGTCGGGCGCAACCATAGCACCGGTCTGGCCGACCGCCGCGGCGAGTGCATCTATTCCGCCTGCCCGCACTACAGCCGCTGCTTCATCGAGCGCAGTGTGCGCCGCGCCCGCAAGGCCCGCATCGTCGTGGCCAACCATGCCCTGGTGATGGTGCAGGCGGCGCTGGGCGGGATGGACGATACGGCCCTGCCCACGCGCTATGTCTTCGACGAAGGCCATCATCTGTTCGATGCCGCCGACAGCGCCTTTGCCGCCCATCTCAGCGGTTGGGAGACGGCGGAGATGCGGCGCTGGCTCGTCGGCGCAGAGCAGGGCCGCGCCAGCCGGGCCCGCGGGCTGCGGCGCCGTCTGGAGGACCTGCTGGGCGACGATGCCGATGCCCACGCGGCGCTGGACGATGCCATGGCGGCGGCCCGCAGTTTGCCCGGCGACGGCTGGATCGGCCGCCTGCGTGACGACAGACCATCCGGTGCGACGGAGGTCTTCCTGGCCCTGGTGCGCCGGCAGGTCTATGCCCGCGCCGCCGGGCGTGATGGCCCGTACGGCCTGGAAGTTGAACCGCAGCCGCCGATCGACGGCCTGGTCGGCGCAGCATCAACGCTCGACGCGGCGCTCGCCCGGCTGGAAGCACCGCTCAACACCTTGACGGCCTCCCTCCGCCAACGGCTGTCGGACGAAGCCGACAGCCTGGACAGCAACACACGCCAGCGCATGGAGGCGCTGATGCGTGGTCTCGACCGCCGGTCCCGGCGGGAGATCGCGGCCTGGCGATCCATACTGCAGGGTATCGGTGCCCCGACACCTGACGGCATGGTCGACTGGCTCGCCATCGAGCGGCTGGACGGCCGTGATGCCGATGTGGGCTACTACCGGCACTGGGTCGACCCTACCGTGCCCTTCGCCAATGCGGTCGCCCTGCAGGCCCAGGGTCTGACGGTGACGTCGGCGACGCTGACCGACCGCACCGGTGACGCGCTCACCGACTGGCAGGTGGCCGAGGCTCGAACCGGTGCCGTACACCTGCCCCGGCCGGCCTACCGCGTCCAGGTACCCTCGCCATTCGACTATCCCGCCCAGACGCGCGTGTTCGTTGTCCGCGATGTCCGCAAGGACGATCTGGACCAGGTGGCGGCCGCCTATCGCACGCTATTCCTGGCGGCCAGCGGCGGTGCGCTTGGCGTCTTCACGGCCATCAGTCGGCTCCGCGCCGTCCACGGGCGACTGGCCGAACCGCTGGAAGCGGCGGGCCTTCACTTGCTGGCCCAGCATGTCGATGGCATGGACGTGGCCAGCCTGGTCGACATCTTCCGGGGCGAGGAATCCGCGTGCCTTCTCGGCACCGATGCCGTTCGCGACGGCGTCGACGTGCCGGGCCGGTCACTCAGGCTGATCGTGTTCGATCGCGTGCCCTGGCCCCGACCGACCATTCTGCACCGCGCCAGGCGGGATGCTTTCGGTGGCCGCGCCTATGACGACCGCCTGACCAGGCTGAAGCTGAAGCAGGCCTATGGCCGCCTGATCCGCCGGGCGGACGACACCGGCGTGTTCGTGCTGTTGGACCCGATGATGCCATCGCGCCTCGCCACGGCCTTCCCGGATGGTGTCGCTGTCGACCGTGTCGGCTTGGCCGACGCCGTCGCCGCGACCCGCGAGTTCCTCGCCCAGCCAGCCGCCTGAGGCGACGGAACCGCCGCTAGTCGAGCCGGGCCAACATGTCCGGTGTGATCAGCACGATGCCGTTTTCAGTGCGGTAGAAGCGCTCGGCATCCAGCTCCGGGTCTTCGCCCACCACAAGGCCCTCCGGGATGCGGCAGCGCTTGTCGACGACGACATTCGTCAGGCGGGCATGGCGGCCGATATCGCATTCCGGCAGCACCACGGCATTCTGCAGCTCGCTGTAGGAATTGACGCGCACCTGCGAGAACAGCAGCGACTGCCGCACCTGACCGCCGGAGATGATGCAGCCGCCGGACACCAGGCTGTCCAGCGCCTGGCCTCGGCGCTCCTCGTCATCGAACACGAACTTGGCCGAGGGCAGCTGCAGCTGGTGGGTATAGATCGGCCATTGCTGGTCGTAGAGGTCCAGCTCCGGCGTCACCGTCGTGAGGTCGATGTTCGCCGCCCAATAGGCATCGACGGTCCCGACATCGCGCCAATAGGGCTCCGTCTGGCCCTCGTTGTAGATGGCGCTCTTACGCAGACTGTGGGCCAGCACCTCGCGGTTGGACCGCACCATGCTTGGAATGATGTCCTTGCCGAAATCATGCGCCGAGTTGGGGTTGTTGGCGTCTTCCGACAGCAGCTCGTACAAGAGCTGGGCGTTGAACACGTAGATCCCCATGCTGGCCAGCGCCAGATCGGGGTCATCCGGCGTGCCCGGCGGGTCGGCCGGTTTCTCCAGAAAGCCGGTGACGCGGTTCCGCTCGTCGATCGCGATCACGCCGAATGCCGTGGCATCCATGCGCGGCACCTCGATGCAGCCCACGGTGGCGTCCGCCCCGCTTTCCACGTGATCGCGGACCATGGCCGCATAGTCCATCTTGTAGACATGGTCGCCAGCCAGGACGACGACGTATTCCGGCGCTTGGTCCTGCAGGATGTCCAAGTTCTGCCAGATCGCGTCGGCGGTGCCGCGGTACCACATGGTCTCGTCGATGCGCTGCTGTGCTGGGATGGCTTCCACGAACTCGCGCATTTCCGCACGCATATAGCCCCAGCCGGCCTGAAGATGCCGCAGCAGGCTGTGTGCCTTGTACTGGGTCAGAACGTAGATCCGGCGGATACCGGAATTCACGCAGTTGGAGAGTGTGAAATCCACGATGCGGAACTTGCCGCCGAACGGGACGGCGGGCTTGGCCCGCCGATCGGTCAACTTCATCAGCCGGCTGCCGCGGCCGCCGGCCAGCACGATCGCAACGGTCTGTTTCGGCAAAAGCCAGTACCGGGCCTCTTCGCTCATCGCCCGAACCACTCCTTAAATCGCATCGGTTATCGTTTGTCGGCTATCCGGTCCGAGTCCGCTCGCGCTGATAATCGCCTAAGCCCGGCTCGTCCCTTCATGGCGGCTTAACATAATACCGATATTCGGCCGACACGACCGAAAGGTTATGGACTTTTGATTAAACCGGCGAAAATCTTGGTCCATAGATTGCTAGCAATCCGGAAAGGGTGAACACCGACAAAACAGTAGATAGCAAAATAACCGTAGACGCGCGTTCTACGTATACACCGTACTTCTGCGCAACAACGAATGTCAGGGCGCCGGTCGGCAGGGCAGCGAGCAGGATTGCACTGGCCTGCCAGAAGGGCTCCATCGGGAATACGGTGATGGCCAGCAGACCGGTCACCAGGGGCTGCACCAGCAGCTTCAGCGTACAGATCCAGCCCACGCGCCCCAGATCGGCCACCAGCGGGCGGCTCGCCAGAAACAGGCCGATGGCGAACAGGGCCGAGGGGCCTGCTGCCGCGCCCAAGAGCTGGAACAGGTTGGCGAAAGGCAGCGGCACCGCCAGCCCCGTCGCGGACCAGGCAAGCCCCAGCACCGGGCTGACTACGAGGGGATTTTTGACCAGCGCCAGGGCGACATCCCTCAGCACTGTCGCTAGTGGCCTGCGCTCGGCGCCGGTGACCTCCAGCCCCACCACGGCCAGGCCAACGCAGACGGCGCTCATGATCACGGTGGCCAGCGATGCCGGCGGCAGCCCCGCTTCCGCGCCGAACGCGGCGACGAACAGGGGGATGCCCATATAGCCGGTGTTGGAGAAGGTGGCGCTCATGCCCCGCATGGTCAGCTCGCCGCCGCTTTCGGCGCCGCCCAGCCAGCCGTCGACCATGCCCAGCGCCCAGACGACCAGCACCCCGCCCAGGAACGCCCCGATGAAGGGCAGGTGCAGCACCTCCTGAATGGGCGCACGCGCCATGGAAAAGAACAGCAGCGGCGGCAGCGCCACCCAGTAGACGAACTTGTTCAGGGCCTCCGATGCGTCCTGTCCCAGGATCCGGAAGCGACCGCAGGCGAAGCCGGCTGCGATGATGGCGAACACGGGCAGGGCGACATTCAGGACCGCTGACATTCTCTCTCTGATCCGCAAACCAGGCGTTAGGGGAGTCTAGGGATTGCTTGACGACCGGGGGCTCTGCGACGCATATCCCAAACGTCGTTATATCGATCCCCAGGTTGAGGCACAGCGGGCAATGACCGATCCGCACGGCGCGTTGATCTATACCATGGTGCTGGCGTCCGCCGCCGACGGCACGATGTCGGACAAGGAACTGTCCACCATCGGCGAGATGGTGCGTCACCTGCCCGTGTTCCGGGGGTTCGACACCGACCGCATCCCCACTGTCAGCAACGAATGCCAGCGGCTGTTGCAGGACGAGAACGGGCTGGACAGGGCGCTCGACGAAATCAAGCAAACCCTGCCCGACCATCTGCGCGAGACCGCCTATGCCATCGCCTGCGACGTGGTCGCCGCCGACGGCCGCGCCAGCCAGGAGGAACTGCGGCTATTGGAGATGATCCGCTATTGCCTCGGCGTCGACCGGCTGCACGCCGCCGCGATCGAGCGCGGCGCCCGCGCCCGGCACATGACGCTGTAGCGCGGCATCACGCTTCCAACAGGAACGGCAACAGGTTCGCCAGCGTCTCCCGCGGCTGCTCCTCCGCCAGGAAGTGACCGCTGTCGACTGCGTATCCTCGCACATCCGTGGCCACCTGCTGCCAGACGGCGGCCACGTCGGGCTCCATCCCCGCCACGCTGCGCCGGCCCCAGAGCGCCAGCAGCGGACAGATCACCTTGCGGCCCGCGGCCCGGTCGGCGCGGTCATGGTCCAGGTCGATGGTGGCGCCGGCGCGGTAGTCCTCGCATGTTGCATGGATGGCCGCGGGGTCGCGGAAATGGGCGAGATAGTCGGCGACCGCAGCGTCGTCGAAGATGCCCGCCCCCGACCCCCAGGACCCCAGCTTGCGTCTGAGATAGGCCTCCGGATCGAGGCTGATCAGATGCTCCGGCAGGCCGTTCGGCTGGATCAGGAAGAACCAATGGTAATAGGCCGTGGCCACCGCCTGGTTGATCGTTTCGAACACATAGAGCGTCGGCAGGATGTCCAACAGCGCCAGCCGCTCGACGGCGTCGGCATGGTCCAGCGTCAGCCGGTGGGCCACGCGGGCGCCGCGGTCATGGCCGACCAGACGGAACCGTTCGAACCCCAGCGCCCGCATCACCGCCACCTGGTCTGCCGCCATGGTGCGCTTGGCGTAGGTGACATGGCTCGGGTCGCCCTGTGGCTTGCCCGATCGGCCATAGCCGCGCAGGTCGGGCGCCACCACGGTGAAGCGTTCGGCCAGCACAGGCGCCACCCGATGCCACATCATGGCCGTCTGCGGATAGCCGTGCAGCAGCAGCACTGGCGGGCCGTTGCCGCCGATGGCGGCGTGGATCGGCACCTCGCCGGTGTCGATCACGGTGGTGCGGAAGCCCGGAAACATGGTTTGCCCTCGTACGCCTTCTTCCGGCCGGCGCAGTGAGCCGCCGGGGCCGGGTCGACAACCTTGACACCCCTGCGGCAAAGCGGCTAGCGCTGCCGGCCGTTTTCCCCCAACTGCGGCTGTTGTCATGGCTGAGACCCGGATCATCAAACCTGCGCCCGTCTCCGGGTTTCCGGAATGGCTGCCGGCGGAAAAGCTGGTGGAGGAGCGTTTTCTCTCGGTCGTCCGCCGCAATTTCGTGCGCTTCGGCTTCACGCCGCTGGAGACACCGGCCGTGGAACGCCGCGACATCCTCACGGCCAAAGGGATTGTGGACAAAGAGATCTACGCCCTGTCGCGCCTGGCCGCCGGGCCCGACGAAGACCCGTCGACCGATCTGGCGCTGCATTTCGACCTGACTGTGCCGACCGCGCGCTATGTGGCGCAGCATATGAGCCGCCTGACCTTCCCCTTCCGCCGCTATCAGATCCAGAAGGTGTGGCGCGGCGAACGCCCCCAGGCCGGCCGGTTCCGCGAATTCTACCAGTGCGACATCGACATCATCGGCAACGGCACCCTGGATCTGCTGGCCGATGCGGAGATCCCGGCGGTGATCCACGCCGTGTTCTCCGAGCTTCAGATCGGCCGGTTCGTCATCCGCATCAACAACCGAAAGGTCCTGCAGGGCCTGCTGGCCGATCTGGGCGTGGCCGAGACCGCGGTGCCCGACGCGCTACGCGCCATCGATGCGCTGGAAAAGATCGGCCGCGAGCGTGTCGCGGCGGACCTGACGGCGACCGCGGGCATGACCCCAGCCGCCGCCGACCGCCTGCTGACTATCCTGTCGGAGCCACCCGACCTCGAGCGCCTGGGACGCGAGGCGTCCAGCCCGCAGCTTCGTGACGGTGTGGCCGAACTCCGCCAGGTGCTGGACGGCATGGCGGCCCTTGGCGTTCCGGCCGATGCGGCCCGCGTCGACCTCACCATCGCCCGCGGCCTCGACTATTACACGGGCACGGTTTACGAGACGCAGCTGGCCGACCTGCCGGAGATCGGCAGCGTCTGCTCCGGCGGCCGCTACGACGACCTAGCCAGCAACTACACCCGCCAGACGCTACCCGGTGTGGGCATCTCCATCGGCCTGACCCGTATGCTGGCCCGCCTGTTCGATGCCGGCGTACTGAAGCCGGGCGCGTCGACCCCGGCCGCCGTGCTGGTGACGGTGATGGACCGCGACGCGCTCGCCCACGCTTTGGCGATGGCCGCGGACCTGCGCGCCGCCGGCATAGACACCGAGCTCTACACCGAACCCCGCAAGCTCGCCGCGCAGCTCAAATACGCCGACGCCAAGGGATTCCGCCTGGCCGTGATCGCCGGAGAGGCGGAACGCGCTGACGACGCCGTGCTGGTGAAGGACCTGGCCACTGGCGAGCAGCATCGGCACGGGCGCCAAGATTTGGCGGGCGCCGTCCAGCGCGCACTGGAAGTCTGACAGGCGCGCTGTTACCAGGTCAGCGCAGCAGGCGGCGGTTCAGCTGGCGTTCCGCGCAGTCACGAATGTAGGTCAGGGCATTGTTGGATCCGGC
Organism: Anaerolineae bacterium; assembly: GCA_028285185.1. Lineage (GTDB taxonomy): Bacteria > Pseudomonadota > Alphaproteobacteria > DSM-16000 > Inquilinaceae > JACKIG01. The sequence continues at coordinate 29,754 of JANQQD010000254.1, forward strand.
AAGGCTGTAGTCATGGCCGAACTGACCGGCTGTCAGGGCGAGACGATTGCCGTTCCGTAGCGCGTTGAACGCAGCGGTATCCCATCCGAATCGGATCATCACGATGGGGGTGCCCGCTTGCGCGCGTATCTCTGCGTCATACCGGTTCTGCCACCCCTGGTCGACGAGCAGGGTGACGGGCAGCACCTGCCCATGCGGCAAGCTTTGGTTCAAGACGTCGACGCTCATCAGCAGGCCGGCAGCGCCGACACTGACAAACATCACCCCGCCGCTCTCGAGCGCCCGCTGTGTGCCGCAGAATGCGAACTGGTCCGCATCCGTGATCCAGGTGAACGTATCCCAGTTGCCGACAGTGCCGCGATCGACTGCATATCCTGCACGAGCCGGGCCGACGAGAACGAGCAGACAGAGCAGCAACACAAACCCGCCGCGCATCGACGATCTCCTGTCCAGGCTGAAGAAGGGAAACACTGTATGCGGGTGACTTGCCCTAGAATATCTCAATTAGCGCAAGGAACTCAACTTGGCTTCCGAACGCTTGGCACTGACAGTCTCGGATCCATCAATCAAACGTTCCCTACGGACATCGGGTTGGCTGATCTGCGTTCCAAGTGCGATTAGGGCGGCCCTGACCCACGGCACAAGTGGCGGCAATGTGGGGATCAGCTTTTCTTTCAGATTGCCGGCAATCTTCGAGGGAACCGCCACTGCCGCACAAGGATGCAGGACAGGCCCCTCTGTTGGCGCGCGCTCGGTCACCAGCCTGTTGGCGGGGCAGAGTGCCGAAAGCTTCGGTCTGCCACGCATGATTTCGTAGATTCTCCATCATAATTGACATAATAAAGATGAATAAGCACTGCAAAATAGTGGTATTCTTTTTCTTAAGTATTCGAGAAATATCAAATTCGCGTTTCTTTAAGAAATCAAGCATATTCTGAGCAGAACGGTGACTTGGCGTTGGCCGATTGTGGGCAGAGATTTGGAGTGGCGGCCGGCATTGCAGTTCGGAAACGGTGTCGGCCCCGTTCGAGAAAGGATACAGCCGCTCCTCCACAGGGCCGTAAGCCGCATGGAACCATGGCAATCAGGAGCCTGAGATGACACGAACCGACGTTATGGAAGCCTTGGGTTCCGCGGAATGTACCCCTTCCTATCGCCGTCTCGCCCGACGGGATCGTATGGGCCGGGCAGCCATGCTGCTCGCCAATCTGAGCCTGGCCTGGTCCGGTGTGACCGTCACGCTCTACATGATTCTTGAGAGGGTTTGATCGACGCCCTTGGGCATGGCCGCAAGCGGCCAGACTTGTCCCTACCGCCGTACGAACAGCCCCGCGATCTCGGCCAGCTGTCGGCACACAGGGGTCACGCGGCTTGCATTGGCCGTTGAACGGCATGGCTTCCCTCGGGCGCAGCAGCGCGTTCCTCTTCGGCACCGACACCTCTGCGACGAAGCGACATAGCGCTTCGATGACCTGATCACCGAGCGGTCACCGGTCCAGCCTTCCTGCGGACCTGGCGGCGTACCTCCTGCCCGATCGATAGGAACGTCCGATCACCAATGCCGTCTTCGATCGGTTGCGCTGGCCGTCAACGATCCCACATTGCTCGGCATAGCTGCCGCGCCCTCGGGGCCGGCGATGGATCGGAGGACCGCCATGGTGAATGTGAGATCCCTGCTTGACCGTCATCTCGGTGCCAACAGCCCGGCCGCGGGCGAACCGCAGCAAGGCGGCTTCAGCCTCGACCAACTGCTGACAGGGCGGGGTGGTCTGGCCACGGGTGCGGTCGCCGGCGGTCTGGCGGGATTGCTGCTGGGTGGGGCTAAGCCGAAGAAGATCGCCAGGACCGCGCTGACGGCCGGCGGAGTCGCCCTAGTGGGCGGGCTTGCGTACAAGGCCTGGCGGGACTGGCAGGCGAAGCGCACGCCGGCCCCAGCCGCCGCCGAGACACCGCTGGAGGCGCCGGCGGGCGGCGCGTTCCTGCCCGATGCCGAGCCGGACCGGCGCGATCTGGCCCGTGCGCTGACGCGTGCGATGATCGCCGCTGCCAAGGCGGATGGCCATGTGACGCCGGAAGAACGCGGGCGCATCATGGCGCAGCTCGAGCCCCTGGACATGGACCAGAGCGACCGCGGCTTCGTGGAGGCGGAGCTTGCCGGCCCGCTGGACGTCAACGCCGTGGCGCGCGACGCGACCACCCCGGAACGGGCGGCGGAGATCTACACGGCCTCGCTGCTGGCCATCGACCCGGACGGTGAGGCGGAGCGCGCCTATCTGGCCCTGCTCGCGGCGCGGCTTCGGCTCGATCCGGACCTGGTCGCCCACATCCACGCCAACGCCGCCGGCCCGCAATAGGCGGGCCGCATGACCTGTGCCCGGTCCTGACGCCGGGCGCAGGCTATCGCCGCTCGAACAGCCGCTCGATCTCAGGCAACCCCAGGCTCACATGGGTGGGGCGGCCGTGGTTGCACTGGCCGGAGAACGGGGTGGCTTCCATCTGGCGCAGCAGGGCGTTCATCTCCGGCACCGTCAGCGTGCGGCCGGCACGCACACTGCCGTGGCAGGCCAGCGTGGCGCAGACGGCGTCCAGGCGCTGGCGCAGGGGTTCCGCTCGGTCGAACTCAGCCAAGGACTCCGCCAGGTCGCGCACCAGGGCGGCCACGTCGGTGTCGCCCAGCAGGGCCGGCACGGTATGGGCGGCGACGGCGCCGGGACCGAAGGGCTCCAGCTCCAAACCCAGGGCCGAGAGTTCCTCGCGGCGCTCCATCAGGCGATCGACCTCGGCCTGGGACAGGTCGACCACGGCCGGAAACAAGAGGCGCTGGGCGGCAACCGGGCCGGCCTCCAGCGCGGCCTTCATCCCCTCATAGACGATGCGCTCATGGGCGGCGTGCTGGTCCGTGATCACGAGGCCGTCGGGCGTTTCGGAGACGATATAGGTGTTGTGCAGCTGCGCGCGGGCGGCGCCGAGCGGATGCTCGGCCCGCGCCGTCGCCTCTGCCTCGGCCACCGGCGCGGTACGGGCCGAAGGCGGGCCGATGGGGGCCTGGTATTGCGCAGCGGCCTCGGCCAGGCCCGGCGGCGGCATCCTGGGTTCGTGGGTGGGGAAGCGATAGCCGGTCGTGCCGCCGCCTGCCTGGCGGCCGCCCAGGATCGCGGTTCCAAGGCCGCTTGAGGCGCGGTGGCCGGCTTCCGCGAGCGCATGGCGCAGCGCGGAGACCAACAGGCCGCGCACCAGCATGGTGTCGCGGAAGCGCACCTCGGCCTTGGCCGGGTGCACGTTCACGTCCACCGCCTCCTGCGGCAGGTCGATGAATAGTGCCACGACGGGATAGCGGTCGCGCGGGATCAGGTCGGCATAGCCGCCGCGCACGGCGCCCAGCAGCAGCTTGTCGCGCACCGGCCGGCCGTTGACGAACAGGTATTGCGACAGGCCCGTTGCCCGGTTGTGCGTGGGCAGGGCGGCATGGCCGGTCAGGCGCACGCCATCGCGTTCCGCCCTGATCTCCAGCGCGTCTGCGGCGAAGTCGCGGCCCAGAATATCCCCCAGGCGCTGCAGCCGTGCCGCGGCGCCGTCGCCCGTGGCCGGAGCCAGCGACAGGCGCCGCCGTGCGCCGTCCATCAGGGTGAAGGCGATCGCCGGGCAGGCCATGGCGAGCCGTGTGACGGCTTCTTCGATCGCCGCGGTTTCGCTGCGCTCGCTCTTCAGGAACTTCAGCCGCGCTGGGGTGGCATAGAACAGGTCGCGCACCTCTACTCGCGTGCCCGGTCGGCCGGCCGCAGGCACAGGCTCGCCGGCCCGGCCGCCCTCGACCGTCAGCGCCCAGGCCGTGCCGTCGCCGGCATCGTGCCGGCGGGAGGTGAGCGTCATGCGGCTGACCGCGCCGATCGACGGCAGCGCCTCGCCCCGGAACCCCATGGTGTGGATGGCCAGCAGATCGTCCGATGGCAGCTTTGACGTGGCGTGCCGCTCGATCGCCAGCTTCAGCGCCTCGGCCCCCATGCCGACTCCGTCATCGGTGACGGAAAGGAAGGTGCGGCCCCCGTCGCGGGTGACCACATCGATGGTGCTCGCACCGGCGTCGATGCTGTTTTCCACCAGTTCTTTCACCGCGGCGGCCGGCCGCTCAACCACCTCGCCGGCGGCGATGCGATTGACCAGCGTCGACGGCAGGACGCGGATGGCAGGCGTGCGATGGAGATCGTCGGGCATCTAGGGATTGTAGGCCCTTGGCCGATGGGACGCCAGAGAGTGTGCGGATGGGGTTACGGCGCGGGGAAATCTGCACCGGTCCGGGGATCGGTACGGATGTGTGGTGAGTCGCGTCGTTCGCAAAGTACGATCGCATCTCCGCAGGGATCTGCAGCCAAGATGCCGAAGCATTCAAAACGACCGGCAATTCGGTTAAATAAGTCCTAACTCTTGTTGGCCGTTAATCTTCTGTTAACCATGGACTTCACATAACATTGCTTTACCTTGATTTAACGAAGGTGCCATACTAGATAAGGCCGCCAGGTGTTATGAAAGTTTGTCTGTCGGGTGGAGATACAATGCTGGAGCAGGCTGTGGGAATGCTGCCTCGGTCGGAAGTTGTCATTGTCGACGACGATCCGGAGGACTGCCTCTGGATAGAGCGCTGCCTGCGCCGGGGCAGCGGCAGCCTGTTGCAAGCGAGGTCCGCCAATTCCTATGGCGATGCGCTGTCGCTGTTGAACTCACGGTCTTTTGAAGGCGCTCTGATCGATCTCGACCTCGGTGCCAAGTCGGGTGTCGACCTGATCTCCGAGTTGGGTGGCCGCTCTGCAAAGACGCCGATGATCGCCGTTACCGGGCGATCGAGCCGGTTCATGGACGAGCGGGCGGCGGAAGCCGGAGCCTACGCCTTCCTGGAGAAGGACTATCTCGATTTCGACCGGCTGGACCGCGCCATCCGGTACGCCCGGCGTGCGCATGCCGCAGAGACCCATCTGCAGGAACTGGCGCAGAACGCGTTGCAGGCGACAGCGGCCAAGAGCGAATTCCTGGCACGCATGAGCCACGATTTCCGCACGCCGCTGAACGCCATTCTGGGCTTTGCGGAAATGCTGGAATCGCAGGCCTATGGCGCCCATTCCGAAGCGCGGACAACCGAATACGCCCACTACATCGCCGAAAGCGGCCGGCATCTGCTGGACCTCGTCAACAATGTGCTGAGCCTGTCGCGAATCGAGGCGGGCCGGTACGAGCTGAAAAAGGTGTGGCTGGACCTGGCGGAGGTGCTGCCGCCGATGCTGCGGCTGGTGGCCGGGACGGCGGCGAAGAAGGCGATCAAGGTCGACCTGGTGCTGGGCCATGGCGGCCGCCTGCTGTTGGCCGATCAGACGGCGCTGAAGCAGCTGGTGGTGAACCTGCTGTCCAATGCCGTGAAGTTCACGCCCGAAGGCGGGCGGGTGGAACTGGTGACCGGCCTGGTGGACGGGGAACTGCATGTCGGCGTGCGCGACACCGGCGTCGGCATGTCGCCGGCCGAGATCGACATCGCGCTCAGCCCGTTCGGGCAGATCCGGCGGACCCATCAGGTCTCGCAGGAGGGCTCGGGCCTGGGGCTGCCGATCGTCAAGTCGCTGGTGGAATGCCATGGCGGCCGCCTGGTGGTGCGCAGCCGCCGCGATCACGGCACGCAGGCCATCCTGGTCTTTTCGCGGGATGCCGTCTCCGAAGCGGTGTCGAACGACATGTCCGTGCCGCCCCAGGGCGCCGGCCGACCGTCCGACTTGCAGTCCGCCTGACCCGTCAGACCTTTCCGTCCGATCGAATCACGGTGCGCCGGCCAGCGATGCCACCGGCAGCCGCACGCGGAACGTTGCCCCCTGGCCCGGCGCGGACTGTGCGCTGATCTGGCCGCCATGGGCCTCTGCGATGCGTTTGCAGATGGCAAGCCCCATGCCCAGACCGTCGATCTCGCCGCGACCCGTGAGACGCCGCAGCGGTAGGAAGATTTCCTCCTCCTCGCGCGCGTCGAAGCCGCGGCCGTTGTCGGCGACGGTAACGTCGCAGAGCCCGCTGTTGGGCTCAGCCGTTACGGCTGCGATCCGGATCGTCAGTCGACGGTCGGGGGATCGGTACTTGATGGCGTTGCCGATGAGGTTGTTGAACAGCACGGACAACAGCCGATGCTCGCCGGTCACGGTCGGCAGATCGCCCACCTCCACCTCCGCGCCGGTCTCCTCCAGCGCCGGGGCGACATCGTCCAGGACGTCGGCGATGACCGTGCTGACGGCCACTGGCCGCAGGCTGTCGGCATCGACGGCGATCCGATAGAGATCCAGAAGCGCTTCGATCAACGCACGCATCCGTTCCGCTGCCGACCGGATGGTCGCGATGGTTTTGCGGCCGGTATCGCCAATCCGCTCGCCGAAATCCTCGTCCAGCATGGCCGCAAAGCGGTCGATCTTGCGGATCGGCTCTCTCAGATCGTGCGACGCGGCGGACGCGAAGGTCGCCATGCTGTTGCTCACCCGCATCAGTTCGCTTGTGCGGCGGCGCAGCGACTCCTCCGTTGCCGCGTGGTCCGACATGTCGATCAAGACCGCGGCCACGCGGCCATGCTCGTCTCCTGGAATGGCGTGCAGGGTCAGGTCGACGTCCAGCGTGCCGCCATCGGCGCGCAACAGGAAGGTGCGCACCGTTGCCGTCCGATCGGCCGGGTCCTTGGGCCGCCTGGCAGCAAGGGCCCGTAATCTGCCGGGGGAGTACTCCGGCAGCAGGTCGTCCAGGCTGCGGCCGGCCAAATCCGCCATGGTCAGGCCCGACCACAGGCAGGCCGCCCGATTGGCGTTCAGAATGGCGAAGCTGTCCGCAGTGGCCAGGACGACGGCGATATGGGTCACGTCCAAGAGCCGCGCCAGCGTCGTCTCCAGATCCGCCTGGGCACGGCCGAGGGCATGCGCATCCGACATGTCGACGACGCTGACGGCGAAGCCGCGGATGTGGCCGTCGCTGTGGAAGTCTGGCTCATAGACCACGCTGCTCAGGATCTCTGTGCCGTCGTCCGGACCTTTGGCGTGGCGGGTGAAGCCGATGCGCTCGCCCCTCAAAACGGCCGCGATCCGTGGCTCTGCCTCCGCATACAGATCGGCCGGCAGGACGTCGCGGAGGCGATGGCCGATGATCCGGCTAGTGGGCAGCTGCAGCGCCCGCCCGTAAGCGTCGTTGGCATAGCGGAACTCGCCGCTGGCATCGACATAGGCCATCTGACTGGGCGTTGACCCCATCACGGTGCGCAGGATCTCTTCGCTTTCCCGCACGGTGTCCTCGGCCTGGACCACATCCTCGATGTCGACGAAGACGGCCAACCATCCCTCCAGCGCCCCGCCATCACCCATCAGCGGGTGCGCGCGCATGGCAACATGGCGGTCGGCTTCGGTCGGCTGGTGGCGCAATCGGAAATAGCAGGGGAACGGGGCGGGCTGACGCATCGCCGTGTCCCATGCGGCGCGCACACGGTCGCTGTCGTCTTCGGCTACGGCGTCCAGCCAGCCGCGGCCATGGCACGCTGCCTCATCCTGCCCGGTATAGTCATTCCAGGCCTCGGCCTCGCTGCGAAGGTTGGCGCCGGCATCGAGCTTCAGCGAGAACGCGCCGGTCAGCTCGGCGACCGTCTCGTAGTACTGCGTCCGCTCGGCAAGGGCGATCTCGACCTGCTTGTTGGCAGTGATCGAATAGACGGTGATCACGGCGCCATCCATCTCGCCCTTTTCAGCGCGATAAGGCAGGCAGCGGATCTGCCACCAGCCGCCGTCATCGGACTGCCGATCCACTTGGACAACGTTTCGCGACTCAAGGGCCTGACGCACAAGCGCATACAGATCCACATCGCGCAGCTGCGTGGTGATGTGCGACACGCTGCGGCCGACATCTTCGGGTATCAGGTTGACGACACGCGTGACCGCAGCGGTGAAGCGCCGGATCTGCAGCTGGTCGTCGACGAAGATGACGCCGATATCCGTGGCGCTCAGCAGGTTCTGGATATCGCGGTTCAGCGACGCCAGCTCGGCATTCTGCTTCTGATACTCCGCATTGACGGTATAGAGCTCTTCATTGACCGACTGCAGTTCCTCGTTGGTCGACTGCAGCTCCTCATTCGCGGCCATCAGCTCTTCGTTGGTGGACTGCAGCTCTTCGTTCGAGGTCTCGACCTCTTCGATCGTCGCCTGCAGGTTCTCGCGCGTGTGACGCAGCTCATGCTCAAGGTCGAGGATCCGCTGTGCCGCCAGTTCGTCGGCATCGACGAACCGCATGGTGTCGGTCTGCGCCTGCACGCCCTCGGCAGGTTCCTCGAACGTCACCAAGAGGAAGCGGACCGGCTTGTCGCTGGTCGTCGACAGTGGCGTCACGGACAGCGTGATCTGCCGGCCCATGTCAGCGTCGGACAGGCGCACGCGCGGGAACACGGTTGTGCTGCGCTCGCGCATCGCCCGCTCGATCCCGGTCGCCAGCGGCACGCGCAGGCTGTCGTCGACCATGCGCAGGATATCCGACGACATCGCCCCCTTCGGCGGATGCAGATAGCTGCGGGTCTCGCCGAAGGTATGCAGCAGCTCCCGCTCCGCCGTGATCAGGGCGCCGGCCGGGATGAACTTCTCCAAGAGGGCGGTATAGGCAGGAAAGAGCGACTGCTCGCGCCGTCTCGGCATGCCGGCCTGACGCGGCATGACGCTGGCATCCCGATCGTGCACTATCCCCAAGCCGAACAGCCCCTCAGGCGCCAGCGGCGTGTGGCGCGAGCTCTGCTTGCGAAAAAGCCGCCAACGGGAATTGAGCGCTTCGAACTCGTCCTCCTGTTCGCCGAGGGACTCGCTGGGCCCGAGAAACAGGAAGCCGCCCTGGCTCAGCCCGAAATGCAGCAGCGACAGCACTCGCGTCTGTGTCGACGGATCCAGATAGATCAGCAGGTTACGGCAGGTCACCAGATCGAGCTTGGTGAACGGCGGGTCGCTCATCAGATTGTGGAAGGCAAAGACGACCCATTTCCGGATGGCCGGGATCACCCGGTACTCGTCATCGCTAACGGCCTCGAAGTATCGCTCTCGCCGCGCCGGCGAAAGCGCCTGCACACTGTGTGTGCTGAAGATCCCGCGTGTTGCCTTATCCAGCGCAGCGCGGTGGATGTCGGTGGCGAAGATCTGGGCGGTGACCGGGAACCCGGCCCGCAAGCCCGCCTCATGCACCAGGATCGCGATGGAGAATGCCTCCTCGCCCGAAGAACAGCCGGGTACCCAGATGCGGATCGGTCGCCGCGGTCCGACCTCCTCCACCAGAGGCTCGATCGCCTGGTGGACCAGCGCTTCGAAGGCATCTTCGTCGCGAAAGAACTCGGTGACCGAGATCAGAAGGTCGTTGGCAAGTGACTGGGCCTCTTCGGGGTCGCGTTCCAACTCCACCAGATAGTCTTCGATCCGCTCGAAGTTGCAGAGCTGCGCGCGGCGGATTATCCGGCGCATCACCATGCTGGACTTGTAGCTGGAGAAATCGAC
>JANQQD010000270.1 GCA_028285185.1 Anaerolineae bacterium
ATGATCTGCTCCTCCGTGAACCGGCTCTTCCGCATCGTCCGTCTCCTCTGGTGACGGACTCCCCTTATAACCGAGGGATCAATCGGGGCTCACACCAGAACCAACGCGTTCTCGGACCTTGCCATGCCGTCCAGTGAGTCGACCCCGCAGGTGCCGCAACCCATGCCGCAGACGCTGTGAGCGGATACCGACCATCCATACGACCAGCAGCTACGACCCAAACCGCTCCCGCAATACTGTGCCGACCGGACGGTTACCCAGTGCCTGTTACCACACCCCGAACGGCTGCAACGGGGCCAAACGTGGAATGGATGTTCAAAGGGCGACGACGACAGGAGTTGGCACTGAGCGGGAATTCGATGATCCGTCAGAGTGTCCGGTTCCGATCGGTGATCTGCCCTTGCACGTCTACCAATCTTAGAGACCAGTACAACTTCAGCCTTGGCTCTCATCCTGCGAAATGCCGCTCTGTCGCCGCAACCAATACCAGGCGCGGCCCAGCCATTCGGTCGCTGCACGGCTGCTGAGGGAGAGCCCGCCGGCGGTGGGCAGGTAGTCCCGCACATGCAGGGCGGCGGTTTCCGGCAGGCCGATCGGGGCCGGGACGACGGTGAACCCCGCGCCAAGAAAGGCAGCTTCCGCCCGGCCCATATGTTCCGCATGGGTGACAAGGCAGATGCGCGTGATCCCCGCAGGCGAGAGCAGGGTGTGGGTCAGTGACGCGTTCTCCGCGGTGTTGCGCGAGCGGTCCTCGATCCACTTGATCGGGTGGCCGAACTCGCCCTCTGCCACGCGGCGCACGACTTCGGCTTCTGGGATCTCGCTCGGCACCGGGCTGCCGCCGGTGAGCGCGATCGACAGGCCGCTTTCGCGGGCGAGCGCAATGCCGTAGCGCAGGCGCGCCAGGCTGGCGGTGCTGACCGTGTCACTGCCCCATTCCGGTGCAGCAATGGCAAGGCAACCGCCGAGGACCACGATCGCCTGGCAGCGGTCGAACGAAACCGGGCGCTCCAGCGGCGCATGCGTGATCAGCGGCGTCCACAGGGCGCGGCCGACCACCGGTGTGGACAGCGCGACCAGGGCCACTGTGGCCGTGACGATCGCGACCGCGCCCAGCCAGCGGCGCCGCATGGAGAGTAGGGCCAAACCCAGGAGGAGGAGCAGCAGCAGGCATGCCGGCGGCAGGGCCAGCGTGCGCAGGATCAGGTACAGGTCATAGCCCATCATCGGCCTCCGGCGGGATCGGGGCTCTGATACGTGCAAGGGCCGGGCAAGCCACCCCTTGGCAAGCAAAGCCTATCACCCTAGTTGTTGAAGGGTTGTCGCGGGGGCCGCTTCGCTTGAGCCGCCTACCGTTCCGTCGCCAGGACCCTCAGATGTCGTTACCCGATGCCCGCGGTGCGCGACCGCCGTTCGCCATGCTGGTCGCCGTCACTGCGCTCGGGCCGCTTGCGCTTAACATCATCATGCCGTCGATGCCCGGTCTGCCGGACGTCTTCCAGTCCGACTATGCGACCGTGCAGCTGACGCTCAGCGTCTATCTGATCGGGTTTGCGGTTTCCCAGCTTGCTTACGGGCCGCTCAGCGACCGCTTCGGGCGCCGGCCCGTCATGTTGGCGGGGCTGTCTGTGTTCGTCCTCGCCAGCGTGGTCTGCCTAGCTGCCCCCACCGTCGAGGTGCTGATCGCCGGGCGCTTGTTGCAGGGCATGGGCAGCTGTGCCGGGATGGTGCTGGCGCGCGCCATCGTGCGCGATATGCACGACCGGGAGAGGTCGGCAACGCTCATTGCCTATATCACCATGGCGATGGTGGTGGCGCCGATGCTGGCGCCGCTGATCGGCGGCTATCTGGACGAGTGGGTCGGCTGGTGGGCGTCGTTCCTGTTCACCGCGGTTGCGGGGGTCGCCGTGCTGGCGACGGCCGTGGTCGCACTGCATGAGACGAACCACAATCCGCAGCCAATGCCGGGCATCGGTGGCCTGTTAGTCGGGTTCCGTCGGCTGCTGGCGATGCCGGTCTTCACCGGCTATGCGGTACAGACGGCCGTCACCTCGGCCGCGTTCTTCGGCTTCCTGGGCGGGGCGCCCTATGTGATCGTGGAGATCATGGACCGGCCGCCGCGCGAATACGGCCTCTATTTCTTGACCAATGCGGCGGGATACATGCTGGGCAACCTGGTGGCCGGCAAAGCGTCCGCCCGCATCGGCATCGACCGGATGATCGGCTACGGGGTCTGTCTCTCGCTTGCCGCCGCGCTGGTCATGGTGGCGCTGGCGCTGCAGGGCATGGTGACGCCCATGGCCGTGTTCGCGCCCATGGTCCTGTTCGCCGTGGGCAACGGCTTCAGCATTCCGACCGGAGTGGCCGGGGCTGTCAGTGTCAATCCGAAACTGGCAGGCACGGCAAGCGGCCTGGCCGGGTTCCTGCAGATGGGGCTCGGTGCCGCTGCCAGCGCGGTTGTCGGCCATCTGGTTGAGTCGGCCAGCACGCAGCTTCCGCTGGTCGCCTCCATGGCGACCACGTCGGCGCTTGCCGTCGTCGCCTGGCTTGGGACACTTTGGGCGATTCGCCGGACGGCTTCCGTGGGCGCGGCCACGGATACGGCGACGGAATGGGCCGGCGGGGCCGGTCGGGACAGTTGAGGATGCTTGGATGACCATGACCGACGGCTCGATGGAGATCCTGGACGATGTTGTCGCCCGCGCCAAAGCCGCAGGCGCGGATGCCGCCGATGCGGTGGCGTTCGAATCCATGTCGCTTTCCGCCACGCAGCGCATGGGCAAGCCCGAGCGGGTCGAGCGTGCCGAGTCGCGCGATCTGGGCTTGCGGGTCTTGATCGGCCGA
>JANQQD010000275.1 GCA_028285185.1 Anaerolineae bacterium
GATCACCAAGCTGTTCCTGGCCGGCGTGCTGCCCGGCCTGGTGCTGGCCAGCCTGTTCATGGGCTATGTGGCCGTCTGGTCGGTGGTCAAACGCAGCCAAGTGCCGCCGCCGGAACCGCGCATGACCATCATCGAGAAGATCGTCGAGGCGCGCTTCCTGATCCCGGTCCTGCTGCTGGTCTCTTGGGTGATCGGCTCGATGTACATGGGCTGGGCCACCGCCACCGAAGCCTCGGCGTTCGGGGTGATCGGCGCGCTGGTGCTGGCGGCACTGCAGGGGTCGCTGAACCGCAAGACCTTCTTCGAGAGCCTGCTGGGCGCCACGCGCACAAGCTGCATGATCGCGCTGATCCTGGCGGGTGCCTCGTTTCTGACCCTCTCCATGGGCTATACGGGCCTGCCGCGGGCGCTGGCCGGCTGGATCGGATCGCTGGAGCTTTCGCCCTGGCAGCTGATCATGGCTTTGACCGTCTTCTACATCATCGTCGGAATGTTCCTGGACGGCATCTCGTCGGTGGTGCTGACGATGGCCATTGTGGAGCCGATGATCGAACAGGCCGGCATCGACAAGATCTGGTTCGGCATCTTCATCGTCGTCGTCGTGGAGATGGCGCAGATCACCCCACCCATCGGCTTCAACCTGTTCGTCCTGCAGGGCATGACCCACCATGAGATGAACTACATCGCCAAGACCGCCCTGCCCATGTTCCTCTTGATGGTCCTGATGGTGGTGATCCTGTACGTCTTCCCGGACCTGGCGACCTTCCTGCCGGAGACCATGCGCGCCCAGCCGGGTTGACCGGTGCCGCGTCGGCTCTCGGCTCCGCCTCTGGCCGACGAGCCCAGAGCCGCTACGCTTGTCACGCCAGCGAAGGATACCCTGCCTCGTCGGCCGCCCGCTCCATCTCCAGGATCCCGGCATAAGCCTGCGGCTCAAGAACGGTAAATCCCGTGAGCAAGAGACCGTCCCTTACGTCCGCCAACGCGGAATCTTCTGCAGCCGCCATCAAGCCCCTTCGCACGGCTGTCGCGAACCCGCCATCGCGGCGTGCCGATGTCACATAGGGCAGCCCCGGCGCAGCATCGGTCCACCCAACCGTCTTCAGTCCGTTCGCGGTCTCCGGCGCAAACCGCTCGGCGACGGCAAAGGTGACGCAGTCGACAGCACAGAGATCGGCCAGTCCGTCCCGCACCGCGGCCATGCTGGCTCCGTGGCTGCCGGTATGGACACTGTCGGCGAAGAACTGGCCGCCACTGGCGATCGCCGCCACGGCAGCGCGCAAGGCGTTGTACCCGGATTGGGAGTCGCGATCGTTGTAGGCGACACGGCGGCCCTTGAAGTCGGCCAGGCACTTTGCCCGGTCGCCGGCGCGGGCCAATACTCGGCTGCGATAGAGCGGGCCGTCGCAGCCCTCGGCCCGGTAACAGGGCGTGGCAACCAACCGCAGATCGGCCTTCAGCGCATGAGTAAGCGGGTACCCGCAGGTCTGGGACAGGAAGACGCGGCCGGACTTCCAATGGCGGTAGAGATCGTCCGGCCATGCCAGCGCTGCGGGAACGTCATCCAGCCCCAAGTTGCGACAGTGTGCGTCTATCCCCCGCCACCATGCGTCGCAGAGCGGCCGCAGGGCGGCTCCGTCGTACATCGGCAGCGAGGCGACGGGCTCCTCCGTCACGCCCCGATCCGCCTCAGCCGCTGCAACCATTTCTGCCTCGTTTCATCCGATTGCACATCGTCGCTATGGCAATTCCCGATTGCGCATACCACATGCTGCCGAACCGCGTCCCGCTGACGGATACCGCTTCCCCGGAGGTCGGCCATGCGCGTTGGTGTTCTGGATATCCTGACCGATACACCGCTGCGGGGCCCGATCTCGCGGACATACGCGGCTTACTTCCGTAAACAGTTCACCGGGATCATGCCGCAGGTGGTGTCGGTCTGGTGCCGCCAGCTGGGGCATGAGGTCTTCTACGCCACCTATTACGGTGCTGAAGATCCGATCGAGGCCCTGCCCCGGGATCTCGACGTCGTCTTCATCTCCACCTACACGCAGGCCAGCACGATCGCCTATGCACTGGCGAAGCTCTACCGCCGCGACGGCGTGCTGACCGTGCTGGGCGGACCGCACGCGAAGTCCTTTCCCCATGACAGCCTGCGCTTCTTCGACATCGTCGTCAGCGACTGCGACAAGGCGCTGATCGACGACATCCTGTCCGGCCGGTTCGACCCACCGCAGATCGTCACCACCGGCCGGCCGCTGACCGATTTCCCCTTGCTGCAGGAGCGGCTGCCGGAGATCCGCAAATCGGCCTTCGTCAACGGCCGGCCGATCTTCATGAGCGTGATCCCCACGCTCTCCAGCGTCGGCTGCCCCTATCGCTGCGATTTCTGCATCGACTGGAACAACGACTATGTGGGCCTGCCGGACGACCAGCTTGAGGCCGACCTGCGCTGGCTTGCCGAGACCTTCGACGACCCCCTGGTCGCCTTTCACGATCCCAACTTCGCCGTGCGCTTCGACCGCACGATGGACGTGATGGAGCGACTGCCGAAGGCCAAGCGCCCGCGCTACATCATGGAAAGCTCGCTCTCGATCCTGAAGGACGGCCGGCTGTCGCGCCTCGGCGACACCAACTGCCTTTACGCCGCCCCTGGCATTGAATCCTGGGGCGACTACTCCAACAAATCCGGCGCCAACGGCGCCTTCGGGCAAGCCAAGCTGGACCGGGTGGTCGACCACTTCCAGCGGTTGGGCGACCATGTGCCCGGCATGCAGGCGAACTTCCTGTTCGGTGCCGACGCCGACAAGGGCGCGGAGCCGGCGGAGCTGACCAAGGCGTTCGTACGCCGGCTGCCTCGCGTGTTTCCGACCATCAACATCCCGACGCCATTCGGAGCGACGCCGCTGCACGACCGCTATGTGCGCGAAGGCCGGCTGCTCAAATCCCTGCCGTTTGCCTTCTACCACAACCCGTACCTGGCGATCCGGCTCAAGCACTACGACCCGGTCAGCTATTACGACCACCTGATCGATATCCATGAAAGCTTCGCCTCGTGGCGCATGATGGCACGGCGGCTGACGACACCGTCCCGCGGCGGTGTGCGCTTCATCCACGCGCTGAGGACGTTCGCAGCGCGCGACGACGTTGCGGCGCTCAGGCGTATCCGCGGCACCATGGCGACTGACCGGACGTTCCGCGCCTTCCATGAGGGCGAGACGGACCGTCTGCCGGCCTTCTATCGGGAGGAGGCGACGCGCAGGCTCGGCCGCTATGCCGACCTGCTGTCGATCGACGATCTCATTCCCAACTGGGACCATGCGGGCGGCGAAACCGAAGACGTGGCGGCTGAATGACCCGGACCGCCCGCGTCCTCAGATCGAGGCCATGAAACCGCCGTCGATATAGAGAAGTTGGCCGGTCACATAGGCTGAGGCGTCGGAGCACAGAAACACGACGGCACCGAGCAGGTCGTCCATGCGGCCAAAACGCCCGGCCGGTATCTTCGCCTGCATCGCTGCGGCCCAGGCGTCGTCCTGATAGAACACCTCGGTCAGCTCGGTGCGGAAGTATCCAGGCCCGATGGCGTTCACCCGCACGCCGTCAGGCGCCCATTCCGCCGCCAGAGCCCGCGTCATGCCCAACAGCCCGCTCTTCGAGGCACCGTACGGCACGGCGGTCGGCACGCCGACGCCCGAGGTCAGAGAGCAGACATTGACGATGGCGCCGCCGCCACGAGCCCGCATGATGCGGTGTGCTTCCTGCGCGCAGAAGAATGCGCCCTTCAGGTTGGTGTCGACGATGCGGTCCCACAGGACCTCACGGACATCGTCCGAAGGGCAGACCTCCTCGGTGCCGGCATTGTTGATCAGGATGTCGATCCCGGCACCGTTGGTCCAGCCGAGCTCGGCAAAGCCACCACGGACACTGGCGACGTCGGACACATCCATGGCGAGCACGCGCGCCTTGCGGCCGCGGGCGCGCACCGCCTCCGCGGTAACCTCCAGCGTCTCGGCGGACCGTGCCGCCAGGATCAGGTCCGCACCGGCCCCGGCCAGTCCAAGGCTCAGCGCCTGGCCGATGCCCCGGCTGGCACCGGTCACGAAGGCGCACCGTCCCTCCAGGCTGAACGACGGGAAGCGCAGGTCGTCCATCGGCCCGGGTTTTCGCCTTCAGCTCGCCAGGCGCTCTTCAATGGCGGCGTTGCGGATCGCCTTCTGCAGCTTCTCGAACGCACGCACCTCGATCTGGCGCACCCGCTCGCGGCTGATGCCGTATTCCTGGCTCAGATCCTCCAGCGTGGTCGGATTGTCGCGCAGGCGCCGCTCGGTCAGGATGTGCCGCTCGCGCTCGTTCAGATGCTCCATGGCGTTCTGCAACAGTTTGCGGCGCTTGGTCAGCTCCTGCAGGTCGGCCAGCTGGATCTCCTGGCTCTCGCTGTCGTCCACCAGCCAGTCCTGCCATTCGCCCTCGCTGTCGGCCCGCAAGGGCGCGTTCAGCGAATGGTCGGGGCTGGCCAGCCGTCGGTTCATGCTGATCACGTCCTGCTCGGGCACGTCCAGCTCGGTGGCGATCTTGGTCACCGTCTCCGGCGGCAGGTCGCCCTCTTCGATCGCCTGAAGCTGGCCCTTCAGCCGGCGCAGGTTGAAGAACAGCTTCTTCTGCGCGGCCGTGGTGCCCATCTTCACCAGCGACCAGCTGTGCAGGATGTATTCCTGGATGGCCGCCCGGATCCACCACATGGCGTAGGTGGCCAGGCGGAAGCCGCGTTCCGGATTGAACCGCTTGACCGCCTGCATCATCCCGACATTGCCTTCGGAGATCAGCTCGGACAAAGGCAGGCCGTAGCCGCGATAGCCCATGGCGATCCGGGCCACCAGACGCAGATGGCTGGTCACAAGCTTATGCGCCGCATCGGTATCGTCATGCTCGCGCCAGCTCTTGGCGAGCATGTACTCCTCCTCCGCTTCCAGCATGGGGAACTTGCGGATTTCCTGGAGATAACGGGTCAGATTGCTCTCCGACCCGACCGACGGGACACTGGGCACAGGAGGCATGCGTTCGGGCTTTCCACCTCGCGGTCACTGTTGGTGAGGATGCGGCCGGCCGACCGCTTGCGGGCCGGCGCTTTCCTTAGTGATAATACCTTAGTTCGCGGCTCAGGTATAGTTTCTTAGACAGATTCCAAACTGCATAACAGGCTCCTGATATCGCTAGGTAAAGGGCTCTCAAACCGCATTCGACGCTGGTCCCGCGGATGAAAAAAAGTGATCTCCGCCGCATGCAGCGCCTGACGCCCGAAGCGCAAATGCGCCGCCCGCGGCTTGCGCCCGTAAAGCGGGTCGCCCAACAGCGGATGTCCGATCGAGGCCATGTGCACGCGGATCTGATGCGTCCGCCCGGTGGCGAGACTGCACCGGACGAGGCTGGCATCAGTGCCGAAGGTCCGTTGCACTCTATAGTGCGTCAGCGCCGCTTTGCCGCCGCGCGCGACCACGGCCATCTTCTTGCGGTTCGCCGGCGAACGGCCAATGGCCCCGTCAATCTCGCCGGCAGCCTGGGTGGGCACGCCGGCGACGACGGCCAGATAGTCGCGCGACAGCTCACGACCGGCGAACTGCCGGCTGAGGCCCTGATGGGCGCTGTCTGTCTTCGCCACAACCATCAGTCCGCTTGTCTCCTTGTCCAACCGGTGGACGATGCCGGGGCGGGCCACGCCGCCGATGCCGGAAAGGCTGCCGCCGCAATGGGCGAGCAGCGCGTTGACCAGAGTTCCGTCGGGATTGCCGGCAGCCGGGTGCACGACCAACCCCGCCGGCTTGTCGACCACAAGAAGCTCCTCATCCTCGAAAACAATCGACAGCGCGATCTGTTCCGCCTGCGGACGAGCTGGAGCAGGCTCGGGCACGAAAATGTCGAATCTTTGACCAGCCCTGACCTTCAGCGCCGGGTCGCGCACGGGTTGGCCGTCGCAGGCCACCCGCCCCTCTTCCACCAGAGCCTTGATGCGGCTGCGTGACAGGCCTTTGGCGTGCCGGCTCAAGACCCGGTCGAGCCGCTCGCCGGCCTCGTCGTCCGTTACAGGAACCCGGTGGACCTGCCCCCGCGCCACATCCGGCACGTCCCCGGCGCCATGGGCCTCGATCTCACTCACGGATGGGCTGATACCGTCGTGCGCGACTGCGTTCTTGGGAAGTGTATGGCGCTGCTGCGCCATTGGCACTAGAGCATGTGGGCGAACACTGGCATTGCGGCAAGAGACGGCCGGCGCGCGGGGCGCGGCCGTGCCGGAGAGGGAAGATGCGCGGGCTCAAGATTCTTGTGATCTCCATGGCCATCCTGATCGTCGCTGGCTTTGTTGTGCTGGTGAGCGAATTGGGCAGCCGCGTCTCTCAGCTTTCGAGCAGCCCGGTCGAGGGGGCAGCCCCTTTCGCCGAGGCGTTGGGGGCGCCGGACGGCAGCACGGTGGAGGGCATCACCGGGCTGGAGGGGCGGCTGGCGATCCACATCCGCTGGCCAGACGGCCGCGACCGCGTCTATCTGGTGGACCCGGCGAGCGGGCGTCACCTCGGAACACTGAGCCCGGACGGTACGCCCCAGTGACCCGTGAGGCGCCTGGGGCAAAAACCATTGCACGCCGCCCGCAGATTCGCTACCTGAAACCTCCGGCCGGACGTCCCCTTCGTCTAGAGGCCTAGGACACCGCCCTCTCACGGCGGCAACAGGGGTTCGAATCCCCTAGGGGACGCCAATGATTTCAATCAGTTAAACCCTTTGGCGATTCACCGCCCGCCGTTTTCCCCAACTATTCCCTAAAAAGCGTGCCCGGAAACGGGCGTACAGCTGTAGCGCGACACGCAGATTGGCCACAAACGACAGGCAGTTTGTCCACATCAATAACGTGTGGCGCTCCGAAGCCGGAGATGCGTGACTACCGCTGAGCTTGGCAGGTGGAATAGTCCACGTAATAGTGCGCCTTCCTTCAGGTATCCAGGCGGCCCGCTCGTTGCTGCGCCTAGTCGACTTGGCCTGCGAAGATTGACATCCATTTCACGGATATTGACGCGCCACACATATGAGGTA
Source organism: Anaerolineae bacterium (assembly GCA_028285185.1). Lineage (GTDB taxonomy): Bacteria > Pseudomonadota > Alphaproteobacteria > DSM-16000 > Inquilinaceae > JACKIG01. Next base: position 7,084 of record JANQQD010000275.1, read on the forward strand.
TCGCCATCGGCAGATGTTCCTCAGCAAGCGGACCCCACCAGACGTAAGCCGAACCGGCTGCATCTGACCCGCAGCGGACAGTCGACCGTTGGAGCCGATCAGCTACCCTTCCCGATAAGGCCGGGCTGGGTCGGTGTCGAATGACAGTGATCGTCGAAAAGCGATCTAAGTTTGCTAGTTATCTTTTCTTATTTGGAGAGCTTCTTCAACAGCGCTCGCGAGGTTCTTTGAGATCCAAGCATAGCGTTCTTTGCTAGTGGAGCCCGGCGGGTCATAACACTTGACGATCGAAGACAGTTTCTTGCCAGTGTTCCCATAGCCAACATAACTAAAAGGATTTTGTCCTTTCGCTGAAGTTTGCTGGTTCAGATCCCTCAAGCCGTGGATATGGATACCAACAACACCCATTTTGCTGTCCCAAGATTCTACAATCTCGTGATTGATCCACTTCCGGTTGGCAGTATTAGAGCCAATTAGTACGACCGTACAGGTTCGGCCGTACATTTGGTCCGATATCCATTTCTTGATCGCTGCCTCACCACCATTGGTGACAGTCTCCCAATCATTGTCGGACACCGGTGTATTCCCATCAAGGACGCCAATGTTTCGGACTTGCGCGGCGCGGGCATTGTCCGGCTTGTAATGGAAACTGTAGAAGCATCTGCGCGCCATATCACCCTCCTTCACTCGCTCTGCTTAAGAGCATCACAACGATGATGGCCACGATAAGCACCCCGTGAAATGGAACTAGCGTCTTAGAGATCGTGGCTCCTATCCAACCACCGGTTTCGCCCGCCACGGACGTGGTGTCCATTGAAAAGTTGATCGCTGACTCATCGATGTCGCGAACATGGTCATAAAGCTTGCGAAACTTCTGCTCTTCCCAGAGAAAGTAGCCATCGAGGCCCCAGAAAACGAATGCGGGGATGTAGGCTAGATATATAAAAGATAAATTTGATCCCGATGCTGACAAGGCAAATAGAGCAGAAACTAATACGACACTCCACCCTTTCAGAAGAAAAGAATTAGTGGAGAGTCGGTTGATTATTCCTTGAATCATTTCGAGATGTTTCGTCTTCTTCTCCATGATGCCACCTGCAGGTCAGTTTCGTTATTCCTTGTCATGGTTCGAGTCAATATCATGTGTTGTGCGATTTGGAGTAGATCGCTAGATATAGCCTGACAGTACCCATTATGGAAGGCGGTTTGAAGTTCTCCTGGAGTAATTCCAAGTTACTGCGCCCACGCCTTCACTATGCAGCCACGACGACCGCTCCTGGCACTTTGGAGCCATACTGGGCTGCGAAGCTAAGTGTCTCATGCTCCCTCGTCTCCTGACGTCTGCTTGGCCTCAGGGTGTTCGGCGGTGCTTATGATCAGCTCCCGAACACCGATTCTGTGGTGGCCACCGCCGATGGTGTAGGTGGTCCGGATTTCCTCGATGGCGAAGCCGTCGAAGACCTGGCGGATTTCGGGTGTGTCGTTGAGCGTGAGCAGGAACCGGCCCTGCAGGCCGCGGAGCTGCTCGGCGAGGCGGGCGAAGTCGGCGCGCTCGAAGAGGCCGCGGCCGTAGTCGGTTTCGCAGCCCCAGTAGGGTGGGTCTAGATAGAAGAGCGCGCCTGGCCGGTCGTACCGGCGGACGAAGTCGGCGTAGTCCAGGTGCTCGATCGTGACGCGTGCGAGGCGATCGTGGGCGGCGGTGATCAGGCGGCGGAGAGCGGCGGCGTCGAAGGAGTCCGGGCGGGTACGGCGTGCCGGGAAGGTTGCCGAGTCGGTCTTGCCGCCGTACCGCAGGCGCTGAAGCGCGAAGAAGCGGGCAGCCCGCTGCACATCTGTGAGCGTCGTCGGATCGACCTTCAAGAGCCGCTCGAAGTCCTGCCGGCTCACCAGCTGCAGCCGCAGTTCGTCCAGCAGGGCCTCGGGGTGATGGCGGACGATGCGGAACAGGTTGACGACGTCGCCGGCGCGGTCGTTGAGGGCTTCGACCCTTGCCGGCTGGCGGCGGCGGAAGAACACGCCGCCCATGCCGACGAACGGCTCGGCATAAAGATCGTGGGGGATGGCCTCGATTCGTGCCGTCAGCACCTTGGCCAGGTTGCGCTTGCCACCCAACCACGGCGCCAGGCCCTGACCGACTGTGTTGCCCATGGTGCGTCTCTTTCGGACGCTCACGGGCGCTCGGGCTTGTGGCTCTCGGCCCTGGGATCGGCCGTTGGGGCCGATCGGATGACGGTGATGGCCCGGCATCGCGGGCACTTGATTTCTAGATGCACGACGGTCCCGCGGGCAAGCAGGCGCCCGCAATGTCCACAACGGATTTCTTCGGATTGGAGGGACACCACCGGATGACCTGCGTAAGCTGAACCCGCATGCGCGTGCCTGCGGGATGGCCAGGATCTGGCCATGTCTGGTCATGCGAGGGGTGTCTCGCGGCTCGGGGTGCGCCAACACCCCGGCCCCCGCCGGCCCGGCCGGGCGGGGGGAAATCATGCCAGTCGCCATGACAGGATCGCCGCCTTGCGGGCCGCGGCGTCGGGGTGCATGGCGAAGGTGCCGAGCGCCTCGGCTGCGTCCAGAAAGGCCACTGTGCGCTGTTGCTCCGGCGTCGGGTCTGCGCCCAGCTCGACCCATTGATGGGCCAGTAAACGGTCTTTGAAGCGCTGGGCGGCCGGGACGGTCTTCGCCGCTTCGTTGAGGGCGTCGTGCTCGGCTTCCAGCAGCACCTGGTCGACGAAGTCCGACAGGTCGACCTGGATGTTGGCCACCGCCGCCTCCGTCACGAAGACCTCGGCCACGGTGCCGGTGTCCACATCGGGCACCAGCGTGCGGGAGACCACGCGGTGGCCGTCGGGCACCTGGCCCGGCACGATGGTCAATCCGCGCCAGTCGGGGATCTGCTGCGCCCAGGTGGCCTGATCCCATTTCCCGGCGCCGAAATGCGTGCTGCCGTCCGGCGCCCGCAGCGCCCCCGCCGGGAGCTGCCGGACCAGCTCCGCCGGCGCCCGCGTCACGTCGTAGATGTAGACTGTCGCCATCCCGTTGCCTCTCTCAGTCGCTCGGGCTCGAAGCGCCCTCGGTCAGTTCGCCTTGCAGCGTCTGGCCGGCGCCCGTGCCGCGATTCAGGTGCCAGTCCTCGACGGTCGCGTCGGGGCCGCCGTGGAAGGCGATCGGCGTAACGCCCGGATTGCTGCCGTTCGCCCCGAGATCCACGGGCTTACCGGCTTCGCTGATGAACAGACGGCGGTTCGCCTCGACGCTCAGGTCCCAGTACTGCGTCGTGCTGAGCCAGAAATCCGCCACCTCGGCATCGAGAAAGGAACCGCCGAGACTCGTCCGCCCGAAATAGTGCTGGGTCCTGGTGTAGTCCGCCGGGTCCGCGTCTCTGAAGTTAACGCTGAGCGCCGGGGCAACATCGTTCACATAGAGCCAGGCGTTATTGGCCGTCCAAGACGCGAGGATGTGGAGCCAGCCGGACGACGACGTGTAGCCCGGCGTCGTCAGCAGCTCCATATCGAAGGTGCTGCCGTTGAAAATGTAGAGCCGCAGTCTGTTGTCCGTCTCCCTGCGCGAGAGCGCGAACCGATCACCAGTCGTCCACCACAGGCCCAGGCGAGAGCCGTCCTTTCCCTTGAAGTCGACCCATAAGGAAATGGTGCCGTCGGTCCCGTCCTGGTTGCCGGTGAGGTCGCCGTCACGGCTCATAGACGCGTTGACGCCGTTGAAACGGACGGAAAGCGGACGGTAAGGCGGCGCCAGGATCGCCGGAGGGGTGGGGGCAATCAGGCTCATACTTTGGTGATCCAGACGCGGCGGGTCGTCCCGTCGCTCTTGAGCGTGATCAGGTTCACCGCGCCGGCCGAACCGTCGAATTCACCGCCCACCAGGGTGTAGTCGCTGTGCAGGCTGAGCGTGGTGCTGCCGCCGGCATTGGCGGTCGCGTAGATCTCCCAGGTGCCGGCGCCGATCAGCGTCGCGCTGCCCAGGGTCCGGGCCGCGTTCCCCATCGCCCAGGTGAAGACCGTGCCCGAGGTGAGGTCCGGCGTCACCGTCGCGCTGTCCGTGAGCGCCACCGGCGTAGTCTCAACGCCGGCGGTGAGGTGGACGGCCCCGTCGTGGCCGATCTCGAAGCGCAGGACGCCGCTGGCGGTGTAGAACTTGTGCCCGGCGCCGGCGACGTTGCCGGCCCGGTACCGGGCGTCGCCGGCGAGCGTCGCCTCCTCATTGCCGCCGAGCTGGATGTCCGCGCCGCGGTCCGTGCCCACGGCCCCACCGCCGGTGAAGATGACGGACGACGTGTCGGCCCCGTCCGCCGTCTTGGTGCGGATGATCAGGGCGTTGCGCGCGACCTGGGCGAACTCCACCGTGTCGGCCGCGCCCAGCCCCAGCCAGGTCTTCAGCGCCGTCTTTGCCCCGCCCCACCAGCGGCCCAGCTCGGTCCAATGGTCGCCGGTGCGCAGCAGCACCAGGCGCATGCCGGTGTCCGACAACGCCAGGTCGGCGCTGTCCGCCAGCAGCACCTGGCCAGCGCCGCCGGACCCGTGCTTTGCGGTCGTCACGCGGCCGGCATCGGCAGCGGAGAGCACCAGCCACCGGCCTTCCGGGTGATTGTCCGTCGCAATATGGGTCAGGTAGTCGGCCGCGGCGTCCAGTTCGGTGTCGACCGTGTGCACCGAGTTCGTGGGCGTCACGGTGCCGGCGGAGATCGTCAGCTCGCTGGTCGCCGCGCCGCCCGGCATCTCCGACATCGCGTCAAGGAGCGGGCCGAAGAAGCTGTCGCGCACCTCGGCTTCCGAGCGCGTCTGCCCGGCGGAGAAGAAGGTCTTGCTTGGTGCAGCCGTCATGCCGCGGCCCTCGCGCCTTTGATGGTGAAATCGGCCGAGCCGGTGGTGCCGGCGCCGTCGGCGTCCAGTGCCCGAATGAGCGGCCCGGTGTTGGAGTTGTCGGCCTTGACGATCTTGACCGCGTCGCCGCCATCATCCTGCTGGGTGATCGTCACCGACTTGATCCAGCGGTAGCTCTTGGTCAGCGGTAAGCGAATGCCCTCGGCCGGGATGGCAAGGTTGAGCACCTCTTCGTCGACATCCTCGACATCGAGGCAGAGCGTCAGCGCACGGACCACGCCGGGCAGTGGCCCGCCGGTGAGCGTCAGGCGGAACCGCACCGGCAAGTCGACGTCGAGCGCGCCCGGCCAAGCCAGCCAGGTGCCGGCGTCGCCCTGCCAGCGGGCCGCGGCGTCGGTACCGCTCCACCAGGTGGCCGCGTCGTCGCCGGACCACATCTCGCCGCGCAGCGTTTCGGCATACTGCAGCGACCAGCCTTGTGGAGCGTCGAAGTCGTGCACGAGCGTCAGCTGGGCCGCTTCGCTCGGCTCGTAGTCCCAGACGTAAGAGACTGCCTGGTGCTGTGAGACGCCCCAGATCTGGTTGGCGTCGACGCCGCTCCACAGCACCGTTCCGTCGACGCCCTGCCACCAGGCCGCGACGTTGTCGGCGACCAGCTCCCCGGAGATCAAGCTGGCGCCGGCGACGGTGCCGGGGAAGGTGGGGTGCAGTGGCGTCTCCTCCACCACGTTGGTAACCGCCGGGTCGCCCAGATTGACGACCAGTGTGGCGGCCTCGGCCGAGACGTTGCCGTCGGTGTCGACGGCCTTGACCAGGATGCTGCGTACGCCGCCACCCAGAAGGGGCGAGAGGTCGAAGGGCGACGTGGCGTAGCCGATATGGCTCGGCTCCGCCGCATCCCAGACCCGCGTGACGCCGGCCGCGTCGCGCACCTCGAAGCCCGCGAAATCGCGGGGCCTCTCTGGATAGTCCCAGACCGCTTCGTTGTTGCGGCGGGTGAGCGATGGCACACGCGGCGGCAGCGTGGTCTTGCCGATGACGGTATGGGTCGCGACCGCCCACGGGCTGGTCAGGTCGCCCGGATGCTGGGCGGTCGCGCCGGTCACCACGCGCACCCGCACCGTGTAGGCGTCGCCCTGGACGACGGCCGTGGTGGAGACCTCCGTTGCGTCGCCGGGCAGGTCCGGCAGCCACGTCCAGTCGCGGCCGTCGACCGCGCGGATCTGCGCCTGGGTGCGGGCGATCGGCACGGTGTCGCCGGCGCGCGGCTGCAGCTGGACGATCATCTGCGGCTGCCAGCCGCCGCCGGGCGCGGGCAGCAGCACCGACTCATCGGAGACAATGCCGGCGATCACCGGCGCGGCCGGCCGGGCGGCATAGGCGGCGGCCCCCTTGGTCAGGCCGCTGTCATAGGCGGGGATCGGTCCCTGATCGGCCGTGTGGATCGCCGGAGCCAGGTCTTGCAGCACCAGGCGCGCCGACAGGTCCGAGCCGGGCAGCACGTCGCGCACGATGCACGGGATGGTCTCGGAGCCGGCCTCGCCAAAGGTGACCATCCAACCTTCGCCGATCACGTCGTCGTCCACCAGGGTCAGCGGCTGCGGCGTGGCGAAGGTCACGAAGCGGCTGGTGCCCGGCACTGTCGTCAGCGTGAGGGTACGTGCCGCCTCCGCCCCGCTGGTGATGACCACGGCGTAGCTCTTGCCAGCTTCCTGCGTCAGTTCCTCGTCCAGCTCCAGCCCGACGATCTCCTCGCCCGCCGAGGCGCCGGGATCGAGCACGACCTGGCGGATGCGGCCATAGCCAAGCCCCACGGAAATCACGTCATGGGCCAGGTCCACCCAGTCGCCGGGCAGGCACGTCCAGTTCTCCACATCCTGCGCCACCCGGTATTCCGCCGGCCGCAGTCTGGCCACCGCCAGGTTGAACCGGCCGACCTTCCAGGCGAGATCCGGCGCGGTGATGCCGAACAGGTCCAGTTCTTCGAACCGCGTCGCGGTCGCGGCGTCATAGCCGTCGGCGTAGACGACGACGAAGTCCCGCTGCCAGTCCTTCTCTTCGTTGACGAACCAGACGACGAGCCCGTGCGGATGGTCGACATAGTTCTGCTTGGCCTCGAAGCCCCAGGAGTTGCGCGGCGTGATCACCGCCACCGGCGCCGTCTGCGGCCGGTCGCGGATCACCGACCACCGGCTGTCGGGCCGGTAGGGGCGCGCCCGGCCGGTGGCGCTGATATCGCGCAGCACCTCGCGGAACGTGGACGCGAAGTCATAGACGATATCGCAGGTCCAGCCTTCGTCCGTGCAGTCCTCCGCCCAGGCGGCCAGCGCGTCGAGATCGATGTCGGCGTCGGCGGCCGGCCGGTGCGTTGCACCGCCTTGCAGCACCCAGCGATAGGCGGCAACCGGCGACCGTGTCTCCCGCTCGATCCAGCTCTGCGTATCGGTGTCCCAGTCGGGCGTGATCCGCGTGGCGACGCAGGAATAGGGCGGGTGCTGGCCCGAGAGATTGCCCGTAGCCAGCATCTTCATGGCCACCAGGCAGAGGCCCGGCAGCGCCACGGGCGGCTCGTGCCGGAAGACCTGGATCGCCGTCCAGTAGCTCTCATCCTGGATCTGATCCGAGGTGGAGTCCTCGGTGATCCGCTTGACCTCGATATCGTAAAGGCCGCGGTCGACCGCCCAGGTCCACTCGCGCCGGACAGCGTTGGTCTGGTTGTCGGTGATGACCAGGTTGGGCTCGTCGGTCCAGGTCTCCGCGCCCGCGGGCGACCAGCGGATCGCAAGCTCCACCGTCCATTCCGTGCGCCGGCCGCTGGCCCAGAAATTGGCCAGGCGCGGACAGGTGATCTCGATAGACAGCTCGTCGGCCTCGCTGGGCGCCGTGAGCCTCCGCCAGCCGTCCTCGGTCGTCAGCTGGATCTGGAAGCGCCTGGCCTCGACGTCGTAGGGGAACAGCTCCGGCGGCGTATCGTTCGGATAGCCCTGACGGACCTCAATCTCGACTTCTTCGTACTGGTCGGCATCGGTGTCGCCCAGCTTGTGGTTGCTCAACACCAGCGGCCCGTGTCCCACCAGGAACAGCAGATAAAGGACATGGTCGTTCCCGGAGACGCGCGTGAACCACTTCGCCGCGTAAGGCGGGGTGATCTTGTGGCGCCCGATCAGCGCGGGGATCGGCTGGTAGGCGCGATAGTCGTTGCTGGCCCCAACCAGAGAGTAGGTCGGGCTCGCGGCCGTGGAGCCGCCGAAGCCGCCGCTGCGCAGCCCCGGCATGGACGGCCGCGAGGGCGGCGGCGTCACGGCGGAGATCACCAGATTGCCGACGATGCCGACCACGCCGGAGACCAGGCCGCCGCCGATGATCGTCGCCGTCTCCGCCGCCACGCCCAGCATCGGCCCCAGCACGCCGCCGACGATCGGCCCCAGATAGGCGGCAAGCGCGACGGCCGCGATCATCACCACGATGGTAAGGACGGTGCGCAGCGGGTTTTTCTTGCCGCCGCCACCGCCGCCGCCGCCGAAGCCGGGCACGATGCGCAGCGTGACGATGTGGCCGGGCTTGGGCCGCACGCGGTGCCAGAGGGGCCGCGGGATCTCCCAATCTCCGATGAAGACCTTGGCCGTCACGCCGTCCGGCAGGGGCGCGCCGGCGGCCGTCAGCAGCTCCGCCACCGTGCCCCCGGCCGGCATCTGCAGGTCGATCTGGCGCTTCAGCGAAAACGGGTCGGTGAGCCCGACCAGGTGGAGCGGTTGCGCCGGCGCCGCCGTCATGGCGGGTCCCACCGATAAAGCGCGACCAGGCGGTGCTGCCAGTCCGGCCGGTCCCAGCGGAAGGTGACGGCGTCGATGCCCTGCTCGATGTGCAGGGCCATACGCTGGCACACCACGACGGCGACATGCATGGCCTGGCCGTCCATCCGGCAAAGCAGGCCGTCGCCCGGCCGCTCGGGTTCGGCCTGGTGCCACTTGCGCGCGTACTCGTCGTAGTGCCCGATCTCCCGCCATGGCCCTTGATGCGCCCGTTCGCCGTCCATCAGGTGCGCGATGTCGGCGTTGGACATCTTCGGCCAGTCCACGTCGTCGTAAGCCGGCAGCGCGCGCCCGAAAACCTCCATCTGGATCAGGCGGAACAGGCCCCAGCAATCCAGGCCGTCGCGCGTCCGCCCCCTGGCCTTGAAAGGCAAGCCGACATAGTCGCGGACCCAGATGGGCGGATGGCGCAGCACCTTTTCCGGCGTCATTCGAAGATCCCCGGTAGGGTCCGCGGCGTGATCACCGGATAGGGCCAGGCTTCGTCGAGCCCCAGATCCTCGACCAGCCGGCCGGAGACGATCGCGGCGTCGTAGGTCGCCTCGAATAGCTGGAATTTGCGCGGCCCCACCTCGACCGTGTCAGGCGTGGACGCCAGCACGATCTCGATTGTGACCTCTGGCACGCCCACGATAAGGCGCAAGCCCTCCACGATCCGGCGGTCGACATTGTCGATACTGATCCGCATCTCCGCCGGAAGGTCCGGCGTCTCCTCCGGCAGGGTGCCCTGGAAGGGATAGGCGATGTACGTCTCGCCGCGGCTCGTCGTGTCGACGCCGTCGGAGGAGAAGCGGAACGGCGTCTCCAGCTCGGCGTGGTCGATCGTGACCAGCATCAGGAAGACCTCGTCGGTCTCTTGCCGGCGGACGGCCTTCTTGAAGCGCAGCGTCAGGCTCACGGCAGGATCTCCAGCTTCAGCGGGGCGCGCCAGAGATTGCCGACGTGATGCCGCAGGTCCGGTTCTTCGGTGAAGCGGAACTCCACGGCGGCGCCAGTGCGCGGATGCGTCCAGTCGAAGGCGAGCGACCCGCCGGCGAGCGTGGTCGTGAAGAAATCGTCGAATATCGCCACCTGGTCGCGGGTCAGTTCGATCGTGACCTGGAACGGCCGCGCGACCGCGGTGAAGCGGCGGCGCTGCTTGGCCGGCCCCGCGTCCATGGTCGTGCGCAGCAGGGTCTCGCCGAACCCTTCGAGATAGCCTTGCAGCACGTCGTCGGGCAGCGTCACCGGCCAGGTCGCCGTCGCCATCAGCGCCGCCCCTGAGGTCTGAGGCCGAAGCGGTACTCCATGGCGCGGTCATAGCGACCGGCGCGGATGTCCGCGTCCGTCCGCTCGCGCAGCATGACGTCGATCCGCTGCCCGCCGCCCGGCTGTGTGGTGTTCCGCACCTCGACGTCGGCTGCGTCCGCGCCGCGGTGGTCATGGATGTGGACTTCAACGTCGCTGCCGCCGAAGGCGTGCCGCATCTGTTCGGGCCAGCCGATCACCTCGCCCTGCCGGGCGATCACCGGCACTTCGCCGGGCACCAGCCCGCCGCGGTGATAGCGCGGCGCACCGTCCCAGACGCGCGGGTCGACGGCCCGCGTCGGCACGGCCGTGACGCCGACGACCCCGCCGCCGTGATAGAGCCCACCCGTCCCGGTCCCGTAGTAGCCCGCCGGCGCAAAGCTCGTACTGGTACCGAAGCCCAACAGCGCGCCGAAATCGATCGAACCGAGCAGCCCTTCGAGTGCCATCTCAAGCGGGTTGAGGACTGTGAGCCGGTACAGCGTGTCGATCAGGTCGTTGACAAAGGCGTTGACGATGTCGGCGGTTGTCGCCGTCTCGTCGCGGATCAAACGCAGCGCCGACTGCGCACCACTGCCGAGACCTTCGAACAGCCCCTCCGCGAACTGAGCGGAGAACCCCAGTTCACGGTACTCGCGGTCTAAGTCGTCCAGCGCCCGGCCCATGACCTGTTCGGCCTCGGCCCGGCTGCCGGTCAGCGCAATGAGCTGCGGCATAAGCGCGATCAGCTCTGTGACGGCCTGGACGTGCCGATCCTCCGCGTCGCCGTAGCGTTCGAGGACGGCTTGCGCATCGGTGCGGCGCTGCGTCTCCTCGTCGATTGCGGCGGCGGCAACGTTGCGCCGGCTGATCAACATGGCCAGTTGCCGGTACTCGGCGCTGCCACTCTCGATGCCCAGTCGCGCGGCCGTCGTGGCCACTTCCCGCATCTCGGCCAGCCCAGCCAGGCTCACCTCGCTCGCCCCATAGAGCCGCGCCAGACGCTCTTGCAGCGCCGCCTCGCGCTCCAGATCCGCGATGGCATCCGCGGCACCGTCGACCTGGGACTGCCCGCCGCCGCCCCCAAGTGGCCTGGTCACGTCGTCATACAGCCTTTGGGCATCGAACACGGCAAGGGCCGCCGTACGGCGCTCCATTGCCGCCGTCACGGCCATCATGACTTGATCTTCAGTCGGGTCGGTGAAGGCGGCGATCGTTTCGTCATAGGCGTTGCGGAAGGCGGACTCGCCGACTTGCTGGCGATCGAACACTTCGCGCGGCACAGCATTCTCCGCCGCCGTCGTAAGCGCAGCGGCTTGCTGTCTCAACGCCGCGGTCGTCGCTGCAATGCTGGAGAGTCTCGACGCTACGTCGGCCGCGCGCTCCATGGCGTCGGTGAGACGGTCGAATTCGGCCGCTGCAGCCGCAGCGTCCTCCGCTTGCTGTGCCATGTTCGCTTCGCGCACAGCAACGGCGTAGCGACGGTGGGCGATCTCCATGGCGTTCAGGAATCCGTGGCCGTCTTCCAGGGCGTCGTTGAGGAATTCCTGGAACCGGCCCCCCAACTCCACCTCATCGCGGAAGCGGGCCAGGCCCTCGACGCCCAGCCGCTGCAGCACGTTCGCTTCCAGCTCGGCGGTCTGCAGCAAGGTCCGCGCCGCGCGGGCCATCTCGTCCAGGGCGGCAGCGCCGCGCCTGGATGGACCTTCCAGCCCTTCCGTCGTCTCCTTCAGCCCCAGCAGCGCCTCGTCGGCTTCGGTCGCCGTGCCGGCATACCGGCGCAACCCTGCCGCTGTGCGGTCCACCTCCGCCTTCTGTTCGCCCAGCGCCTCGGCGGCGTCGAGGACGGCCGCTCGCGCCCCGTCGGACGCATTCGTGAGGGCAAGGTACTGATCGACGACCGCGTCCAGGTCGCCGCCTTCCGCGAGCGCCTGCTGGAAGGCATCGACGAAGCCGCGGAACAGGTCGCGGACTGGCCCGGATTGACGCTCGGAGAACCGGCGCGCTCCCGCACCAGACAACGGGTCCGCGAAGGCGCTCTCCATGGCCTGGCGGACGGCCAGCACGGCTTCATCCAAGGCCTCCTGTTCCAGACCCAACCGGATTTCGAGGCGCTGCACTTCCAGCGACCGCTGGGCGTCCGTCAGCTCGGACAGACGCCCTTCCACCTCCGCCACCGACCCGCTCAGCCGGCGCAAGGCCACATCGGCGGTGTCGGCCGCAGCGGTCGAGCTTTCCCCGAAGACGATCATGGCCCCGGCCGCGGTGCCCGCCAGCGTGGCGAGCAGGCCCAGCGGGTTGGCGCGCATCACGGCATTGAGAGCGGCCCAGGCACCCGTGGCCGCACGCACGGACGCTGTCATCCGCGTGATGTGCAACGCGGCGTTGACGCCCAGGAACGCGCTCAAGGCCAGCACGACCAGGTCGATGTTTTCGGCCAGCTCGATCGCGCCGAAGCCGAGCAGCCGCGCGGCCTGGCCCATGGTGCCGCCCAGCCGATCGGCGAAGTCGTCGCCGGACTCCGACGCCTCGCGCAGCCGATCGATCACGTCGACCAGAGCGTCGGTAAGGCCGCCTTCGCCCACCGCACCCGACGCACGCAGCAGCTCGTTGCGCAACTGCGCGGAAGCCCGCGTCATGGTCGGCGGCAACTCGGCGAACTGCCGCTCGATCTCGTCGGTCTGCGTCAACAGCGCGCGGAAGACGTCGCGAGACAAGACCTCGCCATCCAGCACGGCCTGGCGCAGCTGGCCCACGGTCAAGCCCATCCCCGCGGCGATGGCCTCGGCCAGCGGCGGGATGTTTTCGAGCAGAGAGTTCAGCTCCTCGGCCCGCACGACGCCGCTTGCCATCGCTTGGCCGAACTGCAGCAGGCCGGCACTCAACTGTGCCGTGCCGGTCTGACCGATCGCGCCCAGCTGCTGAACCGAGCGGGTCACCCGGAAGACCTGGTCGGCCGTCGCGTCCAGCTCGGGCGCCGTGCGGGCGATGGCACGATAGACGGACACGGTGTCGCCAAGCGCCGTTCCGGCTTCCTGGGCGATGCCGAACAGGCGTTCCGACGCGTCGCCGGCCTCAGTCAGGCCCTCGGACGCCAGCCGGATCTGTGCCTGTGTCGAGGCCCAGGCATCGGCCTGCTGGGCGATCCGCCGCACCAGCGCGACGCCGCCGAGCGCGACCAGCGTCTGGCGCAGACGGCGCATCACCGCGTCCGTACCCTTGCCGGCCTCCTGCAGGGTGTCGAGACCGCGCGCGGCCTCGCGGGCATCGTCGCCGGCGCTGTCCGCCGCACCACCCAGCTTGTCCAGGTCTTCCTTGGCGATGCGCAGCTCGCCGCGAAGGCCGCCGGCATCGGCGGTCAGTGTGACGCCCACTTGCAGCGTCATCGCTTGTTCCTCACGGTCAAGGCCTCGGACTCCATGACCTGTAGGTCCGCCAGCAGCTCCGAAGTCCAGTCGATGCTATGGGCGTCGGCCACTTGGCGGACGCCGGCGTAGTCGAGGCCCTGCCAGAGCACCCCGCCGCCGCCGAGGCCCGCAACGACGGTGCAACGCCATTGGGTGCCGCACGCCGCGAAAAGCTCGAAGACTGCGCGATGCTCCTCCCACACCTCGACCACGGGCTCGGTCGCGCCCGTGACCTGTTCGATCGCCACCTCGTCGACGCCGAAGGTGCGCAGATCGTCTTCGATTTCGTCATTGCCGGCCGCACCGCCTTGCGCCCAAGCCCGCGCGGCCGTCGCTAGTTTTTTCGTTTGCGCGCCGCGGCGCCGGCCGGCGAGGCGCTCTCGATATAGGCCTGCAGGAACGCATTCCGCGTCGGCGGCCAAGCCAGCAGCATCCCCAGATTGTGATCACTGAACGGGATCGCCTTTCCCTCCGCGTCGACCACGTCGGTGTCCCAGCCGACCACCGCGCGCTTCAGCAGTTCGTTGAAGTCCAGCTTCTCGGCCAGGCCGAGCAGGATCGACATGTCGCGGGCCGGCGCGTGGTCGCCGCCCAGAGCGGCCACGGTCTCGTCTTCCGTCAGCGCGACGAAGTCGGCGTGAAAGGTGTGGGTCTGGAACGCGCCAGGCTGCTTCGGGTCGGGCACCTGGACGTGGACCGGCCAGCGATAGGGCTGCGAAGGGATGAAGGCGAACACCGTTTAACCTCCGTTTAAAGGGGGGCGTTCAACGAATGGAGAACACCAGCTCGTCGTTGCCGGCGTCAGTCGGAATGAAGGTCAGACCCAGCGGCCAGGTCACGATGCCCTGGGACTGGTCGTAGTCCGGCGCCCCCAGCTCCACCTGGGGGGCATCGACCCGCACGATCTCCCCGGCCGCCGTGCCGTGCACGATGGCGAACGCGCCGGTCGTTCCGGCCTTGGCTCGGGCGAAGGGATTGAAGGTTGCGAGTGCCTGCGCCTCGATCACGGCACGGCCGGTCGCGTTGCGGTCGGAGATCAGGACCGCGCGCGTGTTGACCAGGTGCCGTCCCTCGACCTGCTGGCCGACCGAGATCTCCAGCTCCTGCAGCGGCAGCTGGTCGACCCCGTGCAGTGAAAACCACGGCGTGTTCTCAGCGCTGATGACCTTGGGCTTCTGGAACGCGGAGAGGGTGGGCGTCGGTAGGGCCTCGGTGATCGGGTCGGAGAACAGCCCGGTGAAGGTGAACCGCCACATCGGATAGCCGGGCGTGCTGTAGCGCAGGGCCACGGTGCCGCGCGCGCCCAACAACGCGTGCCTGGTGCCGTCGACATTGAGGTAGAGGGTCACGCCCTTGAACAGCGCCGAGTCCGAGATCGGCGCGTAGTCCGCGCGCGCCGGCGTCAGGGTGATGGTGTAGGCGTCACCGAGCGCGAACGCCGTGCCCACCGTCGGCGTGATCGTGGCTCCGCCGGGCAGTGCAAAGGGCATGGCGTCCGTCATCAGCACGGCCGACTGGCTGTAGGCCGCCAAGCCTTCGACCTGCGGTGCCGCCACGTCGAAGGTCGCGACGCCGGAGCCGCCCGCGTTGGTGCAGGTGAGGGTCACCGTCCGCGCCACGGTGCCGGTGTAAGGGTCGCCCTTCGTGTAAGTGAAGTCCCCGGTGGGCGAGCTGGTGGGCGTGGGCGGCGAGTCCTGGATCGTGGCCGCGCCGGTCAGCAGCGTCTCGGCAAATCCGCAGCCTTCCAGCAGCACGGCATAGGCCGGCGGCGTACCGGCCGTGCCCGAGCCGGCCGCCTCGACGTCGAACTCCAGCGAGATTTGCAGATTGGCCCAGGTCGAGGGGCGCGCGCCGAGAAAGCCCCGGTCGTTCTCGCGGGTGACCTGCTGCCCCTCCATGGGCCGCAGCGTGACGTTCGATGCCAGGATCGCGTTCAAGGCCCCAGTCGGGCCGGAGTCCTCGCCGTAGGTGGTCTCCAGCTTGGCGAGGAGTGCCTTGTTGCGCCAGAAAAAGGCCATCTCACACCTTCCTCAAGTAGTAGGCAGTCGCGTAGCTCTGCTGGATGAAGACCGCTCCGGCCTTCAAACCGACCAGTCGGCTGCGCACATAGTCCACCACCGTCTCGGCCGAGGCCGGCGTCCAGCCGGCAAGCGCCGCCCGCACCGCCGTCAGCAACGGGGCAATCCGGTCGAGCACCTCGCCGCCGGTGGCGTCGCCGGCATGCCGTTCCACCACGATCACGCCGACCGCCTCGGTGATGCGCTGGCTGTGGATGTTGGCGTGCCCGTTGGGGTCGGCGTCTTCGCCCAGCGGCAGCACGAAGGCGGCCGGCATCCGCTGCGGTCCCTGTCCCCGGTGGAGAAGCGCGGCCAGCTCCGCTGCGCCTTCGACCCGGCCGTGCAGCGCGGTGACCTCGGCTTTCAGCCGGTCGATCACGTCCTGCACCACGGTCACGGCGCGACCCCCGCGGCATCCGCCAGGTAGTCGATGGCGATGGCCTCGAATTCCCCAAGGTCCACGTCGTCGATGCCGACGAACGGGCGCGGAGGAATGGTCACGCGGCGGGCGCGCCGGATGCCGGCGCCGGGCACGTCGAACACGAGAAAGTCCGCGTTCACGGGCTCGATCACGCCGCCCACTTGATGGATGGCCGCATAGATCACGTTCGTGCCGTGCGTGACCGATGTTGCCGTCACCTGGCTGGTGATGGACTGGCGCAGCCGCGCCGATTGGGTCAGGGTCTGGCCGCCTTCGACCAGCGCCCGAATCGAAGGTGGCCACGGGTCGCCGCCGGGCGCGGTTTCGGTCTCGAAGCGCTCCTCTGTCCGGGCCTCCATGTAGGACGCGAATTCCCGCATCAGCGGCGTCATGTCGTCGCCGGCCGCGGCCAGGCCGCCGATGGCCTGCTGGACGGCGTCGTCCGCGAGCGAGATATCGATCCGCGTCCCCGCCACGGGTCAGTAGCCTTCCAGGGAGCCGCGGTCGAGGCGCCGGGGCGGGGCCTGGACGACGGCCTCGGTCGGGGCGGCCGGGGCCTCGGAGCCATCGGCGACCGGCAGCTCGACCCGGCCGGCGGCGAGTCCCTTCAGCGTGTCGATCGCGGCGCTGTGGCGGCCGGCCACCAGCTCGGGCACGTCGAACCGATGCAGGGCATAGATCGCAATGTCTACGGCGAGCCGCTTCAACAGCGGCGGCGTCTCCGCGAGCGGCAGGGCGTAGCGAACGCGGATGTGGCCGTCGATGATGGCGTCGGCATCGCCCAGCGCCTCGTCGACCACCGTGGCGTCGATCGCACCCGTCGGCGGATCGGCCCGGTCGGTCAGGTCGATCAGCGCGTCCTCGCCGATGCGCCCGATCAGATCCTGTTGGGTTGCGTAGGGCATCGTGCGTCAACTCTTGCCGTCGAGGGCCGACAGGTAGAGATCGACCAGCTCTTGCTGCTCGCGGCGGTCGTTCGCCTCCATCCGGCGCAGCTTCAGCACCTGGCGCAGGATCTTCACGTCGAAGCCTTCGCCCTTGGCCTCGGCGAAGACGTCGCGGATGTCGGCAGAGATGGCCGCCTTGTCTTCTTCCAGCCGCTCGATCCGTTCGATGAAGGACCGGAGGCGATCACCCGCAATTCCGCCGTCGCTCATGGTCTTGTCCTTGGCAGTGGCCTGCCGGCCGGAGATCCAGGCCCGGCCGGCAGGTCCACCGTCTCGGCCTTTCGGCCCGTCTGGCCTAACCGGCGCCGGCATCCCTGGCGATCCCGGCGCCGGCCGGGGCGGCGGCTCTGCCCCGCCCTGCGGCCCTCGCTATTCCGTGTCGTGCAGGGGTGGAGGGTCAGGCTCCAGCCCCGCCGGTCCATGCCTTCCACGGGGACGCCCCTGCCGGCGCCCCCGCGGTCAAAGGCTCTCGCTGCGGTCATCCGGTGTCGGTCGGTTCAGCCTCTGCCGGTTTGTTCGGCGACTTGGCCGACCTGGCCTTGCCCTTGCCCTCGGCTTTGGTCGGCGGTGCCTCGTCGCCGTCAGCCGGAGCGGCCGTGACGTGCAGCATTGGCTCGGCCTGTAGTTGGGCGATCTCATCGGCCGTCAGATCGCCGGCATACACGGTCGTCGAGCCGTGCCAGGTGCGCCCCGCCCGGCGGAATCCGTCGCGCTTGGCGACGACGATCAGATCGGTGTCGGTGTCGGTCATCGTTCCTGTCCTCCCGCTCACGCCAGCCAGTCGGCAACGAGCAACTCGGCCGTGCCGCGCCAGACATTGGTGGCGCCGGAGGCATCGCGCTCGGCGTTCAGGATTTCCAGGCCCACCTCTTCCAGATCCGGCGGAACCACCAAGAGGCGCGGACGAATGCCCAGTGGACGCCCGTAATCACCCTTGAGGTTGCGCATCGCGGCACGCGCGCCCTTGTAGTTCGCCGCGTTCAGCGTCTGCTTCGAGCCCCACGCGTACTGCCAGAACCCGAAGCCCACGTTGCAGCGGTGGTGTACGCCGTAGATCAGTTGCCGCTGGAAGAAGACGTTGTCGTCGTCCGGCCGGTCTTTCCGAACCAGCTCGCCCTCCTTTCGCACCTGATAGAGGATCGGCTTCAGGGCCCGGCTGTCGTCGATCAGGAACCACGGCACGCCTGAACCGCCGTCGGTGTTGGCGACCGATGTGACGTTGCCGTTGGCGTCCAGTACCGGGTGGTCGGTGTCGAAGAAGTACTGGCCGTCGTAGGCGAGGCCGAGTGACGCGTCGAACCCGGCCTTCAGCAGACCGTAGACTAGCAGGTTGGGCTGCGCCGCGACGGCGAGGCCGAGTTCCTGGAACATCGGCCCGTAGGTGCCATAGGTGTCGTCGTTGATCTCGTTTTCGTCGACGCCGATGGTGTCTTCGTAGTCCTCGTTCCTGATCGCGTAGTCGTGCTGCATCAGGTTGTTGATGACGCGGTCGCCGACCCATTTGCGCAGGCCGGGGATCTTGCCGAGCCAGCCATACTTCTCTTCCCGCGTAGTGGAGTTCACGCGGGTGGCGACCCGCATCCACTGCGCCTCGGCCTGACCGAGCCCATCCCGGAACGCGGTCTTGAAGCCAGTGAAGAGGATGTCGAGATTGGCGCGGTTGACGATCATCGTTGCAGCCTCCGATCAGGTGCCGATCGCCGGCAGACGGCGGCGCGTGTCGACCCAGACCCCTTGGGCGTCGACGTCGTCCACTGTGCCGGCAAGTGAGCGGGTGTTGGTTCCGTTGGTCTTGGCGACGGTCTGGTCATCCACGATCCAGGCCGGCGACCCGATCTCGGTCCCGGTGATCTCGTCGGCGGCGGCGCTGTTGACGAAGCGGAAGACGCCGCGCTTGATGCGGATCGTCAGATCGCCGTCAGCGCCGAGACTATTGTCGACGCGCTCCTCGGCACGGCCGAGAACGACCAGGCCGGTGGCAGTGGACCCCGGCACGGCGAAGCCGGTGGCGCTTTGGCACACCAGCGCGCCCGCCCAAATCAGGGTGCTGGCGGCGACGGGGCGGTCGATCATCCCACCCTCGCGCGCGGGCGTGTTGCGGTCGGCGGTGAGCGCGGTCATGCCCGTGCCTCCTCAGCGGCGGCCTTGCGCGTGGCGAGGTACTTCTCCTCGTCCAGGCCCATCTGGCCGCACACGGCCTTCTCCTCGGGCGTCAGCGGTCCGTCACCCGAAGACGGCTTGCCGCCCGGCCCTGTTGTTCCCGGCGGCACGATCACCGGCGCGTTGGCGAGGTAGTCTTCCAGCGCGGCGGGATCTTTGGCGTGCAAGCTGATGGCCCAGTCCCGTTGAGCCGGTACCAGCCGGCCCTCCTCGATCGCCTTGTCGGCGATCGCGTGGGCCGCGGTTTCGGCCGTCTTGGTTTCCAGCTTGCCGAGCCGGGACTGGAGATCGGTGACGACCGCGATCGGCACATACTTCGCCGGGTCGGGTTCGCCGGTGCTGCGGGCCTGGATTGCCTTGGTCACCGCCGCGCCGTCGGCTTCCGGGCCGAGCGAGAGCGCGCCGCGGGCGGCCTTGGCGGTGCCGACTGCGGACTGGGCCGCCTGGGTGATCGCCGACAGCTTGGCGTCGGCGGGCACGCCCAGCTCGGTCCGCAGGGTGCCGATCAGATCCGTCTGGCTCTGCGCTGCGGTGACGACCGCCGCTTCGTCGGCGGTGTCCGGCAGGCCGAGGATGGCGGCCAACCGCTTGATGAGGTCCATCGCGGACGTCTCCTGACTGTTGAGCGACTTGAGGGGCAGGTTGGGCAGGTTGGTGACGGCAGCGCTGACCAGCTGCACGACGCGGC
Organism: Anaerolineae bacterium; assembly: GCA_028285185.1. Classification (GTDB taxonomy): domain Bacteria; phylum Pseudomonadota; class Alphaproteobacteria; order DSM-16000; family Inquilinaceae; genus JACKIG01. Next base: position 26,683 of record JANQQD010000275.1, read on the forward strand.
CGTCTTTCGTGTGCATCATGACGGGGCTGAGATAGCGCCACTCCCGGTCGCGAATGGCGTCCGCCGCACGGGGCGTCCACTCCACCCGCCCCCAGATCGCGCCGTCGCGGGCTTCCAGCTCGCGCACCCAGCCGGCCGCCGGCGCCGGCCGGCCGCCGTCGAGGATGAACTCCGACGCGTGGTCATAGTCGATCACCAGGTCGATCCCGCGGCCCAGGGTCGCCGCGATCACCGCGGCCGGGTCGTCCAGCCGGTACGGCCCGCGCCCGTCCCGCCCGCCGAACCGGCCGGCCGGAACCAGGTGCACCCAGTCCGGTACCGCGCCGGGAGGGATCTCCACGGCGTGCGCAGCCCGGTCAGTCGAGGGGGATGTGACGGCACCAACCATGCCGGCAAAGATGGCAGCGCCGAACCGGCCGGATAACGCTGACAATTGGCATGGTGTGGACAGCAAATCGACCATGCCGGCTGCTCCGGTTTCGTGGATTTGCAGCGCGGCTGGAAAACGTCGAAGTTAAATGGGTATTAAACGGGCCTGTGTGGCCGTTCTGGATCGCGGGGTACCTTGGCAGCCTGGAAACCGAAGCGCGCACGTGTGGCGATCCTGTGCGCCGCCGTCGCTTTGGCACTTAGCGCCGCTCTCTGGAGCGCTTTCGACGATGACCGGCTGGTCGGTACCGTCGCCCGCGTCGTCGATGGCGACACGTTCCAGTTTGCGGTGCGCGGCGGTGACGTCGTCAACGTGCGACTCTGGGGCATCGACGCAGCCGAACGGGACGAACCCGGCGGCTCGGAGGCCACCGACTATCTGCGCCGCCTGACGACGGGCCGCACCTTGGCCTGTGAGCGTCCCCCTACCGGCCAGAACCTTGACCACTGGGGCCGCGCCGTTCGCCTCTGTCGCATCGACGGCCGCGACGTCGCCGAGATCCTGCTCGCCGCCGGCCACGCCGAAGACGTCCCGGACTACAGCGGTGGGTGGTATGCGGCTCGATAGCAGATCGGCCGGAACCTGCAATGCGCTGGCGGCGGCTCCCGGCACACTGCGGCCGATCAGATCGTTCGATTCATGCTGGGTCCGCCTCCGGAAGCCGCCGCTCCCAGACACCAGCGCTGATCGACCGGAGTTTTGGGGTGGACCGGTCCCCCTCTACCTCTCAGAACTGGCGGCAGTGTGCCAGTAGTGGACACTACGAGTTAGGCATCGTCCTTCGCGCGTCTCTGGAACACATCGAGCGCCCACCTGTCAGCCGGCGACAATCGGTCTTCTGCGACAAGCCTTTCACATACCGCAAGTCCCTTTGCCCACCAACCCTGATCCGGAGCTAGCTCACCAAGTCGTGCGTAGCTATCCATCAGGCTGCGCTGCCAGTCGGCATTGCTCGGATCGGCGTCCGCCAGGCGCTCGGCAATGGCCATCGACGCTCGGTAGCTCGCCAGCGCTTCCGGTAGATTGCCCTGAGCCTTCAGCACGTCGCCGATGTTTCCATGCGAGAGCGACAGGTCGCGCTGCCAGTCGGCATTACTCGGATCGGCGTCTGCCAGGCGCTCTCTGATGGCCATCGACGCCCGGTAGCTCGCCAGCGCTTCCGGCAGATTGCCCTGAGCCTCCAGTACCTCGCCGATGTTTTCATGCGAGTGCGACAGGTCGCGCTGCCAGTCGGCGTTACTCGGATCGGCGTCTGTCAGGCGCTCTCTGATGGCCATCGACGCCCGGTAGCTCGCCAGTGCCTCCGTCAGATTGTCCTGGGCCTTCAGCACGTCGCCGATGTGATCATGCGAGACCGACAGGTCACTCTGCCAGGAGAGATTGCTCGGATCGACGTCCGCGAGGCGCTGACTGATAGCCATCGACGCCCGGTAGTTCGCCAGTGCCTCCGAAAGATTGTCCTGGGCCTCCAGCACGGCGCCGACGTTATTATGCGAGAACGACAGGTCACTTTGCCAGCGGGCATTACTCGGATCGGCGTCCGCCAAGCGCTCGGCAATAGTCATCGACGCCCTGTAGCTCACCAGCGCATCCGTCAGATTGCCCTGGGCCTCCTCCACACGGCCGATGTCGTCCTTAAACACCGACAGGTCGCGCTGCCAGAGGGCATTACTCGGATCGGCGTCCGCCAAGCGCTCGGCAATAGTCATCGACGCCCTGTAGCTCGCCAGCGCTTCCGGCAGATTGCCCTGAGCCTCCAGCACGACGCCGATGCTTCCATGCGAGTGCGACAGGTCGCTCTGCCAGCGGGCGTTGCTCGGATCGGCGTCTGCCAGGCGCTCTCTGATGGCCATCGCCGCCCGGTAGCTCGCCAGCGCCTCCGTCAGATTGCCCTGGGCCATCAGCACGTCGCCGATGTTCTGATGCGAAAACGTCAGGTTGCGCTGCCAGCGGTGATCGCTCGGATCTGCCTCTGCCAGGCGCTCGGCAATCTTCATCGACGCCCGATAGCTCACCAACGCCTCTGACAGATTGCCCTGGGCCTCCAGTACCTGGCCGATGTTGTCTTGCGAGAGCGACAGGTCGTGCTGCCAGCGGGCATTGCTCGGATCGGAGTCTGCCAAGCGCTCTCTGATGGCCATCGACGCCCGGTAGCTCGCCAGCGCCTCCGTCAGATTGCCCTGGTCCCTCAGCACGGCGCCGATGTTGTCTTGCGAGAACGACAGGTCGTGCTGCCAGCGGGCATTGCTCGGATCGGAGTCTGCCAAGCGCTCTCTGATGGCCATCGAAGCCCGGTAGCTCGCCAACGCTTCCGTCAGATTGCCTTGGGCCTCCAGCACGTCGCCGATTCTGTCTTGCGAGAGCGATAGGCCGCGCTGCCGATCGGCATTACTTGAATCGGCGTCTACTAGACGCTGTGCAATCTCAAGCGCTTTACGAAAACCAAGCATAGCTTCTGCCAGATTGCCGACGGCCCACCGGATGTCTCCTTGGAGAAGTAATGCCTCTAGAAGCGTCCTTTCATTCTCAGGATTGTTGGGCTCTGACTCAATACGGCGACGCGCAGTCAATACCGCCCGTTGGATCATTCTATCCGCGAGTGCCAGTCGACCTGCTCTCTGCGCTCTCTTTCCCAACTGCACCAAAAGGTCTATCAACACAAACGACCTACGACCAAAGCGCTCCTCGGCCTCCTTGACCGCAGCCTCCCGTGCTGAGTCGTCCTGCACCAACGCGTCGATTTCAGCGTCCGTTGCGTGATTGGGATCGAATGCCGGACGATAGCCCGGCTCTATGATCCGGCCGGCATTAACAAAGCCATCCGCGAGAATCTCCGCAAGCAGGTCATAGGCCAACCCGGGCCGATCCGGATCAGAAAGGCTGTGGGTCAGCACCGGAAGCGGTTCGCCAAAGCTGAACCGCGCTACGTGCGGAACACGTAACCGCTCTAGCATCCGCCGAACGGGAATATCACTCGGCAGCCACGTATCGACCAGTGTGGCGACCGCGGTCTCTATTCGCCCGAGCCAGGCATCGGCAAGGTCCACTTCCTGGTCCCCTTCCCAACGTGCCAGGAGCGGGATCACAGTCAAAGGCGCACGCTCGAAAGCGAATGCGGTACGCGCTCGCTGCGCGCCATCGATGAAAGGCAGCCCGTCGTCGAGAGACTGGGTGTTGGCAGCAAAAACGAACACCAACGTATCGGGCATCTGCACTGTGCAGACGCCACCGCTATCTGTCAGCCCTGTGCGGCTGTCGATCAGGACGATGTCATACGCCTCTTTCCACTGACCGCGTAAGTCTTCTAGCCATTGCCCCCCCTTGAACTCCGAAAAAAACGACTCCCAGGAAAAGGATTGCAGGCGGCTCGCATATTGAGTCGTATCCACACCCGATCCCAAGAGATCAAGTGGCTGCGGCGGCGGTGGCGCGGGTGCTGCGGGCTTCGATCTCGGCAGTTCAGGTACCACGATCGAGAAGCATCGGCGCTGCCATGCCTGGAGTACTGGACCATTCGGCATGCTCGCCGCTGCGGTGGCCAGCAGATCAAGAAGGCCGGTCCGATCAGGTGGCATCGACACCGAGAGCTGAGCCGCTGTCGCCGGGTCGGTAGCCAAGAAGTACCGTTCGAGTCCAGGTGCCTCCAAATCCCAATCGACAAGGAGGACCCGCTTGCCGCGCCTTGCCAATTGCACTCCGACGTTCGCCAGCGCCATTGAGCGCCCAACGCCACCTTTCCAAGAGTAGAAAGTGAAGATACGGCCGCTCATGGCGTTACCCGTGGAAGAGCGATGAAACGGGGCAGCGGCTTAGGAGTGAATGTCGCAACGTCCACAGAGGGGCCACCACAATGCGCGAGGTAGACCTTGTTGAGCCGGAGCACGCACTCTTGCACCCAGGAAGCGTCGAAGAGCGGGGCCGTGCCAATTGCGTTAGCCACATGTGGAGCCAGGCTCTTGACCGCGTCAGAGAATGCTTCGTAGCGAGGCGTTCGGCGCTGAAGGTCTGTGTTACGATAGGACGATATGTCAAACGACTGGATACGGGCAATCTCGGCTGGGATCAATTGACCGTCATGCCCAATAACCGGAACGATTAGGTTCGTCTCTGGGAAGCGAAGTAGTCGACCATGCATAAGGTCAAGTTCATGTAGGCACCAGTGGCTACCGAAGTAGTCGCCCGAAAATATGGCGATCAGCACACGAGCCCGAGCGAGGCTATCCCCAAGGCGGTCCGGCCAGTCTGCGCCTGGCTCGATCCTATCGTCCGCGAAGATAGTGGGTGATCTACCGAGGTCCTGGGTCAGGTAGGCCTCAAGCAGATTGCAGAAGTGCTCTCGCGTCCAAGGTGTCCATTCTCGGTGGCGCCGATAACTTATGAACACGTCGTAGAGGTAGTCCATCCACTGCCCTTCCCCAACCCTCATCTGCATTAGAGATGCTCGCGATCGCAAGGTCAAAGTGTCGTTGATCAGCCTGCATAGCCGACCTGGGTCGCAGGCCGCCGAAGGATGACGGTTGCCTGCCGACCGAATCGCTGACGATGCTTGTCGAATGCCGGCACGGCCGCACTGGGCCGCGGGCTGCCCTTCCTCCGACGTCACGCAGACAGGCAGCTCCGGATCATGACCGGCAGGTCACCGGCTAACCGCAGCTGAGTGGACTGCAGTCAATGCGTGCAGGCGATGCCCAGCCGGCAGCACTAGGCCGGCGATTGTCGTTTCCATACGGGATGGCCTTCGATCACCGGCCACATCACCACGACGCTGCTCCATTCTTTGGCTGGGTGCCGTAGAAAGCCCTATGGTGGAAAAGTAGGCGGCGGCCGGGCCGGACACCCGAGGGCCGCGCGGCCAGCGGGTCAGGGTGTGCCGGCAGTCCTGATTACGATCCGCTCCCGTCATCGCGGCCACAGCCGATAGCCGGTGCGGATCGTCGCCAGTGCGCCGCGCGGTGTCGTCGGGTAGAAGGTGACGCCCGACCATTCGCGGCCGTCAGCATCAGCGACCAGCACCAGGCCACGATCGCGGGTCAGCTGCACCGCGCGCACGTAGCGCCGCCGCAACGCCACCCGGCCCGACACCGCAGACCGGGCGAAGCCAATCCAGATCTCGGCCGGCGCCTCGACCACTTCGCGCAGCAGCGGCCAGAACGCCTCGCGGCCGTCCCAGCGCGTCGTGTCCGCCAAGATGTGATCGGCGATGGCCTGGCCCAGATGCACGCGGGCGCCGACGGGATCGGTCAGCACTACGTCGTCGCCGCCGATCGCCGCGCGTAGCGCACTGCGCAACGCCGCTTCGTCGCCCACCGGCACACGGCGCCCTGGCTGGGCCCGCGGGCGCTCGATCGGCAGCGCACTAAGGTCATAGGCCGGCGCACCCGGCGCCGTCAGGCCGTCCCACGGCCCGTGTCGCTCCAGCGCCAGCGCCTGGGCGCCGCGGCCGAAACCCGCCTCGCCGACGTTGTAGCCGAAGCCAGCATCGATCCCCTTCGGCACCTGGATCACCCGGTCGCCGTCGGGTGTGGTGATCGTCCATGGCTCCAGGCCGATCGGCGGCGTTTCGGACGGCGTCAGGCCCATCCGCTCCAGATCGCGGTCGGAGAGTTGTTGGACCGAGCAGCGGCAATACCAGCCGTTAGGCGGATAGTGGGTATGCCAAAAGGCATGATCGACGGGCAGCACGGTGCCGTGCCAGGCCAGGTGCTCCGGCCGCGTACGTGCGTCCCGCACGGCCACGTAGCGCAGCCAGGGCCGCCGCGCCTTAACCGCCTGGATGCGCTGCCACCGCCCGGCCTGGTAAGCGGTGCGCAGATTGGTGTCCAGAATGACGCGGGAGCGCCAGTTGCGCCCGCCGCGGTAGCTCCAGCCGTGCCGCTGGACGATGTCGTCGAAATCGGCCCGGAATTGGCCCAGCGTCGTCCCGTCGTCGATCGCCCGCTGCACGGCGCCATGGAAATCGGCCAGCAACGCCTCGCTCTGTGCGCCGGCGATGACGAAGGCGCGCGCGTGCTGGCCTTCCCAGATATCGGTCCAGGCGCGCGTCGGCAGCCGCAGCTTGTCGCGCAGGAACTCCGCAGCGTCGCGCGGCGCCAGCGACAGCGGGTCGACGTCAGGGGGCATCGCGGCCCAGCAGCTCTGCGGTCACCAGGCCGGGACCCAGGGCGGCGGCCAAGTCGTCCGGGCTCATGCCGCTCGCCAGAAGCGGCAGCAGGCGGTCGCGCAGTGCCGCCAAGTCCGGGGCTTCGTCGGCCGTACGCCGGATCGCGGCGACCAGCGCGTCGCTGGCATCACTCGTCTCGCCCAGCACCAGGTCGACCAGGCGGTCGATATCGTCATCGTCCGCTGCAGCCTGCGCGGCCTGTGCAGCGCGATCCTCCAGCTCCTGATCACCGGGCCGCCGCCCGCGCGCCCGCTCCGCCGGATCGGCCGGTTGCCCGCCGCGCGGGACAAGCAGCGGCTCGTCGCCCTCCGGCTCGTCGATCCCGAACATCGATCGCATCTGGCGTTGGGCGACCTGCAGCCCCATGGGCACCAGCGCCTGCACGGCTCGCAGCGTCCGGTCGACGTCGGCTTCCTCGGCCCGGCCCAGCAGCAGCTTCGGCGGCTCGACCTGCGGCCCCAGGTTGAAGCTGACCAGCGGCCGAACGATCTGGCGGGTGAGCGCCGCGGCCAGCTGGCGGGCATCGGCGCGCTCGATGTCTTCGCGGACTTCGTTGTGTTCCTTGGAAACCGCGTGGCCGCCGCTGATCGCTTCCGTGGTCGTCGTCTGGCCCAGGACCAGTTTCGAGATCTGCTGGTCCCAGAAACGGGCGTTCGCCTCATAGGCGTCCGTCGACGTGGTGTCGGATCGGACGAACTCGATCGACATCCCCTCTGGAATGATCGCAGCGGCGTCCGTGCCGATCGACGCGACGGCGCGCAAGAGCGTCTCCCGCTCCTCGGCCGTGGCGCCCGCGTGGAACTTGCCCACCCGGATCGGTTGGCCGTAGACCTCCAGGAAGATCGCCCAGTCCTTCACGGTGTAGTTCTTGAACATGTACGCCCAGGCCGCCGCGCGGGCGAGGCCGGAGCGGATCGGCAGTCCGGCCGAGACCTTGGGCTGATAGACCAGGAACTTCCATCGCGGCAGGTCCTCATCCTGGCCGCCGTCGCCGATCAACCGGACGGTCTTGCCATCGATCCGGTCCGGCCGGAACCACCGGGGATCGCGCCATTCCAGCCCGGCCGGCCACCAGCGCCCGCCCGTCGTCTCCCAGATCAGCTCGGTCACCGACCAGCCGGTGCTGATCCCGGCTAGAACGTCGATCAACTCGTGCTGCAGCTCGTCCCGGTCGATCCATTCCTGGACCAGCTCGGCCGCGCTCGGTTCGCCGCCCTCCAACGAGATCTCCAGCTGCGCCACCTGGCGCCGCCGCGTGCCCATCACGGCCGCGTAATGGAGGTCCTTCTCCTCCATATCGGCCGCCAGCTCGACATAGGCCGTGTGGTCGCCATCCTCGGCCGACCGCAGGATCGAAGCCAGCCGCCGCGGCGTGAGCCCGATCGACGGGTGCCCGGCCTGGACTTGGCGCACCGTAGACAGCGCCGGCGCCGCCACCTCGCGGGTCAACTGCGCCTTGCGGATGGGCAGTCCGTCGGGGCCGAGGATCTGGGTCGGCATTACCAAGCTCCCCTTCCGAAACGCAGCCGCCCGCCCATCGGATCGGGCTCCCGCCGCCCGAACGGCCCGTTGTCATCCCTGCCACGCCCTTCATCGAACGGCCGCCCGCGCGGCGCGGCTTCATATCCGTAAGCGATCGTGTCCGCCCGCGTTGCCGCGAAGCCGTGGACGATGGCCATGGCCGCGTCGCCGTGGCGCGGCTGGCCGTCGCTGCCGTCGCGGCGCTGCGACCGCGGAATGCGCGCCACGCCATGCACCAGCTGGATCATCCGCAGGTCGTCCTGCACGTCGACATGGGCCGGCAGGCGGATCTGATCGTCCTCGAACGCTTTCTTGAACGGGGGCATTACCTCCCGGTACCAGTCTTCGGTGGCCTTCAGCTCCGTGATACGCGGCGTGCCGAAGGTCTGCCGGGCATGCTCCGCCATGGCCATGCCGTTGCCGTTGGCGTCCAGCACGCCGTGGCTGAACCGTGGCAGGCGCTGGACGATGAAGCGCATGACGCGCATCTGCACGTCCACCGGCGTGCGGGCCAGCTCCACGATCAGCGGGTAGATCCGCGAGAGATCGCGGTCGGTGTAGACCGTAGCGATGTCCGTGCGGTCGACCTCGCGGCCGAAATCCTCGCCGAAGCAATGCGCGCGCGTCTGGGGTAGCCGTTCCAGCACCGGCAGCAGTACGTCGCCGCACCACTGATCGGTCTCGCGGTGCCGCCGCACCTCCGGCCAGTCGACCATGTCTTCCGGCGGGCGCCAGGCCACGAAGGCCAGCTCCGCCGACATGGCCCGCTCGATCAGCGCCAGCGGCAGATAGACGCCACCGCCGCGCGCAGGCACGCAATCCAGCTCCTCCGCCGCGCCGGCGCCGTAGAACGCGCGGATCTTCGCCCGCCACGCCGCCTCGGCCTCCGGCGACCATTCCTCGCCGCGCACCAGGCAGATCCGCTGATAGAGGCCCTGTTCCAGCGCTTCGTCGAAGGTACATCGGACTATGGCATAGGGCTTCTCACCCTTGCGCACCGCCTCGATCAGGCGGTTGAACGGGTTGTCGACGCCGTCATGGGTGCTGATCACCAGCACCTTGCCGCCCCAGATCAGCAGCGCCAGCGCTGCCTTCAGCAGCTCGTCGAGATCGTCGTGGAAGGCCGCTTCGTCGACGATCACGTAACCCTGCCGGCCGCGCAACGACCGTGGACGCGACGCCAGCGCCACGATCTCGAAGCCGCTCGCGAACCCGATCCGATAGGCGCGGATCTGGGTCTCCTTGCCCTTGTCCTGGTCGGTGAACAGGAACTCCTCGACCGCCGACGCCGCCTGCACGAAAGCCCGCGCCCACATCGCGCAGGTGTCGATGAACTCGCCGGCCATGTCCAGGTTGTAGCCGATATAGAGCACGTCCATGCCGCCGGCCGTCTTCTGCGCGCCCGCCGTCAGTACCGCGTCAGCCGCCACACCCCAGGTCGCGCCGATGCGCCGGCTCTTCTCGCACAGTGTCACCTGGTTGATGGCCGTCGTGGCAAGCAGCTGCTGCTGATAGGGAAGCAGCACGGCCGGCAAGTCTTCGCCGGCCAGCACCTCGGGCAGCTCCTGGCGGACGGCCGCGCGATGCTCGGCCCACGCCTCGGCCGAGATCAGCTGGCTCACTTGGCGATTCCCAGAATGCTGCGGCGGATCGCCTGGACGGTATCGTGCGTAAGGCCGCGTTCCGCCGCCGTCTCTTCGGCGGCCGTCGCCGCGTCCTGGCGGGCCTGCTTGGCGGCCTGGTCGCGGATCTTGATCTCGCGGTCGGCGCTGATCTTCTCGGCCGAGGCCAGATCCTTGATCGCGCCGGCCAGGAACATGATGTCCTTCGGGTCGAAGTCGGGGGCCTCGCCGCCGTCCTTCGGCACCAGCACATCGAACACCATCGTCTGCATCAGCTCCATGACCATCCGGCCCTGGTGGCCTTCCGGCACGGCGCCGAGCCGCTCGACGAACACCCTGCTGATCTCGCGGCTGCGGCGCAGCCGTTCACCGACGCGGTCGACTTCCAGCTTGTAGCGGCCGAGGGCGGAGCGGCTCGGCGCGTCTTCGACATTCAGCTCGGCGAGCTTGTCGACGATGTCGTCCAGCGGCACGCCGTTCTTGATCAGGTCGTCGACGACCGAACGGACTTCGGGTGGAAGATCCTTGACGCGGGACCGGCGGGCCATGTCATCCCAGGCCCGGCCGCTTGACGCCGGCAATCACAGTGCGCCGATCCAGGTGATCCTGGCCCCGTTGGGTCAGAGTCGCGACCACGACAGAGGCCATCGTCTCGGTCTCCACGGCGCCTTGCTCGGAAAGCCAGTTCAGCTCGGTGTGGATGCGGTCGCGGTCATATCGGTGGCCGTAGACATCGACGGCCGTCTGGATAATCGAGCTGTTGACCTGATTGTCCTGGTCTTGGGCCAGTACGCGCAGGATACAGAGCCTCAGATCCTCTGTGACGATCCGCTGATAGTCGCCGCTCATGGGTCGTTTCCCCTGAGATGCAGGTTCTCAAGCCGGTCCACCACCATGACAACGCGGTCCACCGTGCTGCGGACACTGGACACCTGTTCGTTGACGACCGACTTGAAGGCCTCCAACTGCACCCCAAGCGTGTCGATGCGCCCGGAGAGGCGCGCCTCCTCGAGCACCATCCGGCCAACTTCCGCCTGGCCCGGCAGTGCGCCGATCTGCCCTTCGATCGCGGAAAGCCGGCTCTCCAGCTTCTTTGCGTCCTCGACATCCAGCCGCCGCCCTGACCGCAGAAAGGCCAGAGCGGCGATGATCATCGACGCCGAAGCGGCGACTACGGTCGCGATGTCCACCCACTCCGGCATCACGATGCCCTCGCGCAGGCCCGCGCCTGCGCCCGCAACACGCCGTAGTCTTCCAGCAGCGTTAGGATCGGGCTATCGGCCGGCAGCGCTTCGACGGCCGCGGCGGCCCGCTCGCGCGTCTGGGCGTCATAGTCGACCACGGGCGGGCACACCACCGGCGGGCTAGAACCGTCCGTTCCGCAAGCGCCCAGCCACGTCGTCGCGGCCATTAGGGCGATCGCGCCCGGCCTCCGCCATCCGTTCATGGGCTTCGATCGCCTCCTGTCTCGTCTCCGCCTGGGCCTCGGCCCGGCCCGTCCGCTCGCCGCTCCGACGGATCATCAGCACCGCAAGCACGGCGCCACCGACGATCCCCAGCCATTTCAGCGCCGCGCGGACGCCGGGCAGGCCGAGCAACCAGCCCATCAGTTCCGACCTTGGCGCCGGTCGTCGACCCGTGCCCAGATCGCCAGGCCGGCACCGATCACCGCCAGCACCGCCAGCACTGAACCGATCCATTCGATCGGCACGCCCAGCAGCAACAGGTTGTCCTGCTGCTCGCGCAGCGCCGCCTCCGCTTCCGGCGCCACCTCGGCCACATGCGTCACCGCCTGCTGCGCCGCCGTTGCTACGGCTGCGGTTGCGGCGCCGAGGATCGTGCGCGACCGCGCAATCGGCTTCACCGACGCCTCCGGCGCGAAGTCCACATTGTCGTTGGCGGGCCACGGCCGGCCCCAGCTTCGCGCCGGCCCCAGGTCGATATGCATGAAGCCCTTGTGGCGGTAGTAGCCGAAGCCCTTGAAGCCTTCGGCCCGCGCCGCCGCCTCGAAATGCCCCGGATTCCAGTTGGCCATGGCGACGTCGGCCCCGGTGGAGATCAGGTGCCGGCTTTGCCGCGCGCCGCCGACGCGCCGGTTATGCCGCGCCGAGCGGTAGACCGACCGCAGCACCATCGGCTTGCCGCCCAGACGGCCCCGCATGCGCTGCAGCCCGTCCAGCAGATCCACGGCAACGCAGATCGCTCCGGTGCCGCGGCACCGCACCTCTTCGGGCGGGAAATTCGGCCAGCGCTGCCGCCAGGCCTCCCGCGGCACATGCACGACGTTGTCGTAGTTCACACACTGCCAGGTCCGCCCTGCCTTCGGGTCGGCGACGTCGACGATGTTAAGCTGCTCGGCTGGCTCTGCCATCCTGCCCACTCCCCGTGACTGTCAGGCTTGACTTGTCTCGGAGTGTGTCGTTCAGGCTTCTTCCGGGTAACGCTGACAATTGGCATGGTCTGCGTCCAGCGCCTCCACGAAGGTCAGCTGGCGCGGGTCCCCCTCGCTGGGGCGCCGCGGGCGCAGCGGCTTGCCGCAGACGGGGCAGGCCTTTTTGTCATCGTCCTCGCGCAGGCTGGGGTCTCCCCGCTCGACCCCCTCGGTCAGACGAAACACCGTGCGCTCGCTGAGACGCAGCCTTTTCGCGATCTCCCCGGCGCTCAGTCCGTCACGCCGCAACCGCCGCGCGTCATACCAGTTCAGGAAGATCGTTGAACGGGGGATCGTGATCTCCTGGCCGCCCATCCGACCGCAGATCAGGCGCGCGGCCCTCAGCCCGAGGGCCTTGGCGACGGGGTGGTCGGGTGCCGGCACTTTGGGGAAGTACCGGCGCCGGCCCCCGAAGGTCCGGGCGAGCGCGACGGCCACCTCGATACCGGCCAGGTCCGCGACCTCGCGCAGCACTTCGGGCAGCCGCCCCGTCGTGATCTCCTCAGCGCCGCTCACCTTCGCCCTTTGCCTTCCGTAGCCACCCGCCCAGCGCGCGGATCGCGCGGTCCGCCTCTTGCGGCGTCAGGAACGCTGGCTCCCCGCGGCCATACCGATTGCCCACCCAGACCTTGAGCCACGCGTGCTTCTGCACGGCGCGAAGGCCGATCAGCTTCCGCCACTGCGCCTCCATAACCGCCAGCCGGTCGGGCAGCCCGCGCGGTACCGGCTCCGTAATGCCTCGCATGTCCCGCAGGCCCTTGATCCGGGCAATCGTGTCGGTCGTCGGCCAGACCACCCCAGCCCGCGCCAGCATCGACTTGAGCGCCTCGATCACGGCCGCGATCTGCTTGGGGTCGGTGAGCCAATGGAGGTCATCGACACCCGTCTGCCGTTTCGCGAAGGCCGCCAGGGCGCCCTCGCTCGCGTCGTCGATCACGCCCAGGTGCCAGGCCGACAGCCACAGCGCCCGCGCCAGTCGCGCCTGGCGGTGGTCCGCCCGGCGCCGTCCTCGCACCGACCGGCCGCCTTGCTTGCCGTCAAAGGCCCCAAGCCTCGTGAAATCCGCGATCACCTTGGCCCGATCGGCCGCATCCATCGCGCCAGCGGACTCCTTGCCGGTGATCCGCCGCAGCCGGTCGCGATAGCTCTCGTCGGTCAGCTTCAGCGTCCGCTTGGCCGCATGGATCTTCGCCAGCTCCGCCTTGCGGTTCGGATCGTCGGTCGTCTTGGGCGCCGCCATTGTCACCTCCGCACACGCAGGTGACCCAGCAGCGGCCCGGCCGGCTGTCCCGGCTCCCAGACGAACCAGGCGTGCGGGATGGGCGTGCCGCCGTTTCGCGCCTGCGGCGGCACATCGAAGCGCCAGCAGGTGATCTTCAGATCGAAGCCATAGACGCGCTGCGGTCGGTACTTCGGCCAGAACGCCGACGCGCGGCCGTCACTCTCCCACCAGGCGAGCCTCTGAAAGGCCGCCACCTTGCGCGCGCCCAGGTGCAACGCGTGCGCCACGAACTCGCAGGCCCGACTGAAGGGGCTGTTCATCACGACGCACGGCGCCAGCAGCTCCGTCGTCTGCAGGAAGTCCACACCGCCGGTACCGGCGGGATAACCCCAGTCCTCGATATCGGTCGCGCTCACGTCGTATCCGCCCCGGCGCAGCGTTTCGGCCAACGAGCCGAGGCCGCAGCAGGGGTCCCAGACGCGCGACGTGAACAGCTCCACATCCAGCAACGGCCAGACACCCGACGGCGGCGTCTCCCAGCCCTCCCGCAACGTCACCAGCTCGGCCTGCGGGATCGCGTGCGCCGTGTGGTCCAGGGGCAGCATTGGGCTGCTCATGACGTGCCCCCATCGCGCACCGGCCTCACCGTCTGCCGCGCATGGGTGTTCAGCCACCCGGCCGCCTCATGCCCCAGGCCGATATCGTCGATCGCATCCAGCAGTGCCCACAGCGCCGCCCGCGCGATATCCCGGCTTCCCTCCACCGGCTCGGCCCGCATGGCCGCCGAGGCCGCCAAGCAGACGTCCCGCAGATCCTCCCGAGCGCGTGTCGGCAACCCCCGCCGCTGCCGCAGCCGGCCGCAGAGGCACCAGAGGTTCAGAAGGGCGGGGACCGTCTGCATCACCCGCCCGCCAGCAGGTCCGGCGCCAGCAAGAACTCCGGCGGCGTGAAGTCGGGCATGGGCACGCGCCGCAGAATGCGGATGGCGCGCTTCTTGCCATAGGCCTGCTCAATCCAGCCGCGCCTCTGAAGCTCGATCATCAGGCGATGCACGCCGCTCTTCGACGCAAGCTCCAACTCGATGCACAATTCGTCGTAGCTCGGCGCCATGCCCGTGGCGTCGTACAACTCCTGCAGCACCTGCATGCACTGCCGCTGCCGCGGCGTCAGCGACCAGGGCCGATCTGCGGCGACATCCGTCGCAACGGCCGGGCCGGTCATGGCCGCACCTCCCGGCGAAGCATCTCCGCCACACGAGCCGCGACCTCGTTGTGCTGGCGCGGATCGTTGGCATCGATCGCCGTCGTCAGCACGAGCTTGTCGTCGATATAGATCCCGGCATTCTCGAAATCCGCATTGGCCGGTTCGACATGGATGCGGCCCGTCACCGGTGCGCGCGCTGCAGGTGCCTGCTGTCGCGCCGTCGATCGCATCTTCGCCATCAGATCAGCCCTTTCTCTCTCGCCAGCCATTCCGGCATCGTCGCCGTGCCGTCGCCGTTGTCCTCGACCAGGCCCTTGGGCAGCCATTTCAGCGTGCTGCCGTCGAAGAAGCTCACCGCCTTGCCGCTGGAGCTGTCTTCGCCGACGACGCCGATGACCTCGACCAGATCGCTCTCGCCCGCCCGGCGCATCACCGCCCACCGTCCGCCAGCCCGAGCCCCACCGGTTCGACGACGAAGTCCTCGCCCGCGGAGCCGATAGTCACGCCCTCGATCCCGCCCGCGACCTTGGGTTCGGCCAGCATCGCTTCCTTGTTGATTTCCCGCTTCAGCCGTACGAAGCGGTCCAGCCCCAGCGCCTCGATCCGCTCCAGCACTGCGTCGACACCGCGGACCGTCACCTTCGCAGGGCGCCTCCGCCACGCGATCAACCCGGTCGCGAGCTTTCCGTGCTGGCGCTTGCCGTTGTCGGTCAGCTCCGGGCGGTTGGCTTCCGCCCACACCCGCAGACCGTCGGTCAGCTCCGTAATGCGCTTCGTCAGCAGCTTCACGGCCGACTCCGCGTCGGCCTTGGCATCCGCGACCCGTTGATCCAGGCTGGCCTGGACCAACGCTATCTCGCGCTGTGCGTCGCCAATCTTTGCGAGCATCGCCTCGGCCTCATCGCGGCTTCGCGGCACCGACAGGGCCGTTGCCTTGGCCTTCGTCCTACCCATCGTCACTCCTCTCCCGGCTCCCATGCCCCCATCCGCACCATCACGGCGAACGCCAGGCAGCTCTCCACCTCGGCCACGGGCACGTCGTGCACCGCCGGCCCGTTCAACACGCGCCGGGCCAGCGCCACCGGCTCCAGCAGCTTGCCTGAGGGCATCATCACCAGCCGTTCGAAGGCGCCATCGTCCAGCCGCACCCGCAGGTCGCGGAATGTCCCGAATGCGCGATAGGTCACCACCTCGCCGCGGAACTTCTGGGGGCCGACCGAGTACTCGACCTGGTCGCCCACCTTCAGCGCCACCCGGTGCCCGGTCACGGCAAGGTCCTCCACGACCACCGCCGCGACCCCTTCTGTCCTCTACCTTCTGACATCTGACGCCCGGACTTCACGCCGCCGTCCCTCCGCCAGGCTCGGCCACACGCGCCGGCTGCCGCCGATCGTTGAGGACGACGACATTGTCCCGCGGCGCGCCAAGGCGGGCCGCTTCAGGCACCAGTGTGGCTTCAAGGATCTCGATCTCTTCCGCAGTCCCCCGCAGCTCCGATACGGTCAGGGCGATCACGCCCGCCTTGCGCGCCCGCACGGCACCGGCCGGCGTCCGCACGTCCGCGTCGGCCGCGAGACCGACGAGGGAATAGGACAAGGCGTCGAGGCACTGCGCCTCCAGCACCAGGTACCGGGCGTCGTTCTCTTCGCGCGCCTGACCGGGATAGGCGGCCTCCACGGCCGCGCGCACCGACTCCGCGCAATCGCGCAGTTGCTCGGATGCGACCAGCAGCGCCGCGGGTTGCGACTCCCAGAGCCCGTCCTCCAAGGTCGTCGCGAGATGCCGGATGTCCTCTGAGATCATCGCTCACCTCCAATGCGGCTGTGCGGGCACCCGCCGCGGCAGGCGTGGTAGAGCTGCACCCGCTGGTGATTGGTCGCCCGGAAAGGCGCGGCCTGCTCCTCCACGCACCGGGTCGATGGGATGTCGCCCAGCACGGGGCAGCCGACCGTGGCGCGCATCAGCACGTCCCGCACGCGGCCTTCAACGGCCCTTAAATCGCCCTTGTAGGTGCCATTGATCGTGCCGCTGACCACGGCCGCTGAGTACTGCAGCCGGCGGGCCACCTTGGCCTGGCTCTCCCGGTCGCAGGCTTCCGCCAGCGCCGCTACCCAGTCCGGCGGCGGGTCGCCCCAAGCGACTTTGGCGCGGGAAAGGGCTGTCATGCGTCCCTCCCTTCGCCCTGCCACATGACCTGCTGCAGGTTCGGGTCCCAGACCTGCTTCACCCTCTGGATCTGCGGCGGCTTCGGTCCGGTGTTCTTGCTGCGCAATAGGCGATACTGCGCCTGGCCAGGCCGCCCGCCCTTTGCCTGCCGCACCAGAGCCAGATAGCCGGCCCGGTTCAGGTGCCCGACATAGCTCTTCGCATCTTCCTGCGAGACCGGGCTGTCCGCGGTGGACGCGTGGATAGCAAGATCGCGGGCCGTGAACGTGCTCATCACCTTCATCGTCCGCCACATCTGCTCGCGTCCGCGGCCTTGGGTGACCTCGGTGCCGTCCTTCCGCACCCGCGGCGCCTCGACGCCGACGTCCCGAGCCAGTGCGTACATCAGTGGCTTGGACGCGACGGCCGCCAGGTATCCGGCGGCGGCCAGGCCGGCCAGATAGTCGCGCACGGTCTTCCCCGGCACGTCCGTTTCCCGCTCGATGTCGCGGGGCGTGAACGCAGCACCCTCCCCAAGCCGCCGGATCGCCGCCCAGACGGCGTCGCGACCCTGCGGCTTGGGCGCTGCTGCCACGATGTCGGCCGGCCGACGCGCCATCAGCGGAGTTTCCGCAGCTCGGGCGTCCCGCCTGTGTCCAAGCGTCGGTCGCCCCACCAGGCGTCCGTGACGTCGTCGACGCCTTCCTTCAGGGCCTCCTGGCGGATGGTCTCGATGTTGACGACGATGCGCCTGGTCGTTGCTTTCGTTATGCGGATCAATCGCTGCAGCAGATCGTCCGCAACTCTGATCTCGGGGGCATAGAGCTGCGCCAGGTGCAGGGCGTCGTCCAGGCTCGTGGGCTCGGCACCGGCCCATCTCAGAACTCGGTTGTGCACCCGCTCGTGTCGCTCCAACTTCGCCGGCAACATCTCCTCGCCGATCAGCACGACGGTGCCCTGGCTGCCTTCGGAAATGTCGCGAACCACCTCGATCAGACCGTTCCTGACGACGTGATCGGCCTCGTCGATGATCAGGGGGCGCCGGCTCAGGGCCAACTGCTCCGCCGCCTGGTCGGTCATCTCATCCAGCCGCCCGGCGGCCCGGATGCCCATCTCCCGCAGGATGGCCTGCAGCAGGCCTTTCCGAGGCCACACCGACCGCGCTTCGACGTAGTAGGCCCGGTGCACATTGGCCGCGTGTGCCGCCGCGCAGGACTTGCCGTAGCCCGACGGACCGTGCATGACCACGATGCCCGGAAGGTGGGGCGGACGGCCCTGTGCGTGGCGGATGGCTTCGTGCAGCAGCCCGACATTGTGCAGCGGCGCTATGGTGCCGCTCGCCTGGCCGTTGACCTGGGATGTCCGATCGTCCATCGCGTCCTCTCAACGTTACGAACCAACTTCCGCGCCCGCTCTACCGGCGGGCGTCTTCTTTTGCGGCCAGCGCCGCCCGCGCATCGGCAGCCCGCCGTGCACACATCGCCTCGAAATCCGCGGTGTAGGCGGCCATCTCTTGCTGGCTTCGCCATTCCGAACTCTTCTGGTAGCTGGCCAGCCAGTGGCGCTCCCGCTCGCTCAGGTCTGCGGGGTCGCGCGCGTTCAGTGTTGCCCAGAGCCGGTAACGCCCGGCTCCGTCTTGCGGCAGGCTTTCCACGGACGGCTCTGTCGGGATCTGCGGCAGATCGCGGGCCGCAAACTCGGCCTCCAGCTGCGCTTGCACGGCCCACTGCTCGTCTGTCGGTGGTGCCGGCTGATAGCTGATCGCCGCAGGCCGTGGCGCCTCGGCCTCGATCGCCTCGCGCTTGACGTCCAGCCGCCGCACCCGCTCCTGCCGCCGCCGCCCTTCGCGGGCGTCGCTGACAGTTTCGATCGGGAAATAGGGGGCCTTGTTGGCGTCGAGATGCGCGTCGCAGATGTAGCGCCCCTCGGCATCCCGCACGTGCACGACGCTCGCTTCGTGCAGGTCGTACGCGACCTGCACGGTCTCATCGTGACGCCACTCCAGCTCGGCCGCGAAATAGCTGTGGCCGTTGATCTGGACCATGCCCCGGCGGCATTCGCGTAACTCCACCGGCATGAACAGCGTGTCGGCTTCGTCCGATGCGATCGGCAGCAGCTCTGCCTCGGCTGCCTTCGCCGCCCAGGCCTCATCCGGCGAGAGATGCCGCAGTTTGCCCCTCTCGTCGCGCACCCGCGGCAGGCTCGAATGCGGCCGGGCATTGTAGGCGGCGACCTGCACGTCGCCCCAGGCCACGAAATCGTCCCAGGGCATCAGCACCGATGTTGTGCCGGTCTCGCGGATGTCCGACCGCGACCGCTTATAGACGCGGTTGCGGGCCTCGGGGTCCATGTCCTGCCCTATGAAGCCGGGCGCACCCTTGGCCCCGCGTATCCAGCCGCTTTTGTGGAAGCGCTCGATCACGCCGCGAGCCTGGGAGTTGTAGGGCAGGGACGTCTCGCGCCGAATGCCCAGCCGGTCCAGAAGGCCGATGTCCGGGTCCGTCATCGCCCCGGCCTGGAAACCGCTCCCGCGGTCCACGTACCAGATGGCCGGCACCGCAATGCTGCACGCGCGCCGCAGCCCGTCGGCGATCAGCTGCGCCGACTCCGCGTGCCCGGCCGCCCAGCCGACCAGGCGTCGCGTCGCAACGTCCAGAATGGAGATGATCTCCGGCCGATGCGGCTTGCCAGTCCGCGGGTGGATCACCTCCTGGTCGTGGCAGTGGCCATCCGCCGTGTAGACATCGCCAGGCAGCAGCTCCGCGAAGTCGCGGATCACATAGGGGCGCAGCTTCCGAAGCTCGCGCGGCCCCATCCGTCCCCGGTTCCGCTCCACCGACGGAATCGCCTCGATCGCCCGCTGGCACGCCCGCAAACTGGGCATCGGCACGCCTTCGGGCAGGAAGCCTTCCAGCACCTCGTGGCACTGCGCGATCGACGGCTTGGTCGGCCGGGCATAGAGCCGGATCAGCGGATGGAGCCAGAGCGGTGGCGGCGCGACCTTGTCGTCCCGCGTGGCCAGCCCGACGGTGGCCTTCCCGCCCTTCTCGTACGCATCGACCCACCGCCGCAGCGTCCGCGCCGAAATCCCCGCCCGGCCGCGCCCATTCGCCATGCCGGCCAGGGCCTGCAGCTCCTCCGGCAACCGCGCTGCCGCAGCATCCTCCGCCACGGCCTTGATGGCCGCTAGCTTCCCCTCGGTCTCGGCGATTTCCAGCGTGTAAGCGACGACCCGTTCTCGCGCGATGGCCAGCCCGGCCGCGTCCTGCCGCAACTCATCCAGCCGCTGCGGCCTCCGTCGCTCAACGACAGGCATCTCCGCCGCCACCGTCCGCCGCGCCAACGCCCGCTGCGCCGCCGCGGGCAGGCTCGACACGTGATATTCACGCCCCCCGCCACGCCCTTCGCGCTCGCGGGACTGCCACCCATCCCGCTCGGCCGCCTCGATCACCCGCTTATTGGATGTCGAAACGCCGGGCAACCCAGCCTCCGCCAACGAGCGTGCCGTCCACCAAACCTTCATGGCCGGCGGTCCCGGACTTTCGCCGCGGGCAGCTTCTTAAGCCGCTTCAGCTTGCGGTCGATTTCGGCCTTCTGCTGTTCGAGGTAGCCGAGTTGGGCGAGCCGCACCTCTTCGCCGACCATCACGACGGCGCCCAGCTCCGCAGCCAGCACGTCCAGCAGCCAGACGGCGCCGGTAACCTTGATGAGAGCGATCAGGCGATGGGTAGGGATCTGATGTGTCTCGCGGCTTTCCGCCGTATAAGCGTCCAGCATGGCCCGCGAGAAATTCGGCTCATCGAGGTATTCTGCCATCTCCGCGGCCACCACCTCGCGGCTGCTGTCGCATTCCTTCAGGGCTACGCTCAACGCGCGCTTCAGGCGGACATCGAAGCTCATACCGGACGGTGCCCGCGGCGCTCTGACAGGATACATGTCCGCTGCGGCGAACATGTCGAGTGTGCCGGGGTCCCGGGAATCGCGCGCCATTGTCAGTCGCGCCCCGCCGATTCAACACGACCGGCCGGCGCGCCTTGTGTAGGCTCTTGACTGTGTCGACGGGGTTCGCCGGACGGCAGGAAGATCTCCGGGAACAGCGTCTCAGGCGGCACGCCAATCGCGCTCGCGACCATGCTCGCCAATCTCGGCGACTGGGGGACAGCGATTGCGGCGCTCACCGCCTGGCGCGTTACGTCCGCCCGTCGGGCGATGTCGGAGAGGGAGGTGTGGTTCAGGCGGAGGTGGTGCCTGATCCAGCTTCGCCGCTTGAACAGATCGTGCGGCACCTCTTGGGCAATTGCGATGTCAAGGACCATAAAAAGACGTGTAACACGGCCCAAAGATGACCATCAACTCAAAAAAAGACGTTACGTCTCCAGAAATAGCCGCCCGCCTCCGTTCGGCGCGTGACCAGCTTGGTCTGACACAGGCAGAACTGGCTGCCGCAAGCAACCTGCAGCCAAGGCAGCTACAGCGTATGGAGCGAGGCGAACAGAAGCCATCCCTAGAGGTTCTGACGGCGTTAACCCTTCGCGGCATTAACCTTCACTGGCTACTGTCCGGCAATGGGCCGATCACGTCAAAATCTGGCGAACTGGTCCTTAAGGATGGTTCTCAGCTTGGTGATGGGTATGTGTTCGTGCCGAAGTACGACATTTCGGCGTCGGCTGGACCAGGGATGTTTGCAGGCGAGGCCAACGTCGTCGATCACCTGGCCTTTCGTGAGGAGTGGGTTCGCAGATCGCTAGGTGTCCAGCCCAGCGACTTGGCGCTCATTACCGCGGTCGGTGACAGCATGGAGCCGGCGATTCGTGCCGGCGACTTGCTCTTGGTGCATACGGGGATCGATCGCTTCCGCGATGATGCGATCTACGTGGTGACCGTCGAAGACAGATTGCTCGTAAAGCGTGTTCAATGCCTGTTAAATGGAGCAGTCGTCGTCCGCAGCGATAACCCGTCGTACATTGAGCAGATGCTTGGAACCGGCGAGTTGGACCAGGTCCGCGTTGCTGGCCGCGTTGTCTGGATCGCGAGGATGGTATGAGATCGCTCCTCTTGGCCGCGGCGCTCGGCCTAGCCGCTCCGTCGACTGTATTCGCAGACCCGCCAGATTACACCAATCTGGTTGGGGTCTACATGAGCAGTCTGCAATCCGATGCGCCAACCGAACACCGTGACTATCGCCATCTCTGGGCGCTGGGTGCACAGCATATTCTCGGTGGGGCACCGTGTGAGGGAGGGGCGGTCTTCGCTCTACTCCATCTGGGCATCACTGCGGGCCAGCAGGGCACGACGGCACCCCCGACCTTTGGCTTTGCCTGCATCACCGACGACGACACCCGGCGCCATGTCTTTCGTGGGCAGGACGTCATCGATCTCCTGCCGCTCACTGAGGAACGGGCGCTCCAAGCCTGCCGCACGGATTGGCTGCGGACCAGCGCAGGCTACGTTGACGCCGCAGCGCCCGGTGCTGATGTGTCGTTCCGCTGGATGCAGAGCATGGCTCACTTGACCCTCACGACGTCGCTGCCCTCGCTCGAAGGCCCACTCACCATCACGGGCAACTGCGCCGTCCATCCGGATTACACCACCGGATCAGTCCAGCTCACGGTCGCTGGCGGCTCCTGAGATCTTGTCCGGCACTATGCACTACTTCAGCTTGCCTTTTGATCCGACATCCTGTGGAAAACCGACCGGCTCTTTCTCGTGCGCTGGGTATCCGTTTAATATCAGGCGCTTACGCTTCTGTGTCACGATCTGCCGATTTGCGCACAAATGACACAGATGACACGGTTCGCCGCCGCTCACCACTTTCGGGCGAGCGTCATATGGCGTTGAAGTGTGGGCGGAATCAGCGTCGGCACCGATTTTCTGGTGTGGACAAAGGCGTGTCGTCAACCGGGCGAAAGTGGCCAAACTGGGTGTCGTTTTGGATTCGCAACGATCGGCCCGATTTGCCCGGTAACCCGTTGATTATCCCGCCATATCCCGCCCGGTCCCCGCAAATCCCGGTGTGGCCAATCTCATCGTCGCATTACAACAGCAGCGGACGTGGGCAACAGATTCCGCTGGAATCCTCCTCGTCGATTACTACATGTCGCCGAAATTGCCAATCGCGCTACAAATGGTAGTGCT
This sequence comes from Anaerolineae bacterium, assembly GCA_028285185.1. Lineage (GTDB taxonomy): Bacteria > Pseudomonadota > Alphaproteobacteria > DSM-16000 > Inquilinaceae > JACKIG01. The sequence goes on from JANQQD010000275.1 coordinate 49,552, forward strand.
GGGCATGCGAGGAGACCGAGATGGGCTTCAGCTTGCCGCGTTTTCTGCGTCATACGTCGGCCGAGAGCTTGGGGGAGTACGTCCAAGCCCAGGGTTTGGACTCCTACTTCGAAGGCGTCATCCGGGACGGCCCGCCAAAGGATTTCGTCGAACCGCTCATGACCAAGATCGACACCCTCCCAGACGCGGCGAGGGATGCCCTGATCTGCGATTTCGAGCGTGTGGACCAGCTCGGCGACGAGACCGGTCAGCGTGCCCTCTGGTCCTGCATGTCACCTGCGTTGCGCGACAAGTTCGCGGCATTGGGGAGCGATCTTGATCGTGGGCTCCTTGTGCTCGTCGCCGACGCGGCGGCATTCGATCGCGCCGTCACGACAGCCTATGTCGATCGGCATTGGCACGGCCGGAGCTGGGGAGGCTTCAGTCTCGCCGGCGCGGTCGAACTCCGGCGCGACACCGAATGTCTCCAGGCGCTTGAGTCGGATGTGGCCGCGTGCTTCCGGTCCCATGATGGCAGTGGTAGGAGGGTAATGATCGACTACTTTCAGCGCCTGGATCTCAACGGTCGCGGAACAACGCCGAACCGTCTGGATCAGTTCACGATCTATGTGGAGGGGGTGCCGAATAGGACCGTCGAATTCGACAATGACGGCCAAGTCACCTCACACGTGGTGCGCCGTGTGATCGAGGCAGCCATTTGCTGCGATTCGACAAGGGGACAGATCAGCGTCATTTCCAAAGGCGGTCGCCCCGTCCGCGACCGGATCGCGCGTGCCTTTGCCGCCCATATGGTCTACGGAGACGCAGATCCACAACCTCTTCATGAGAGACAGCTCAGCCTCGACAGGCTTAAGCGCCCGATGAAATTCGTCTCGGACCCGGAGGACGGCATCCAATCAGTTCAGGTGGCCAGCCTCCGGCTGGCCGAGTTGTCGGCGCGACAGTCAAGAGTGACCATCGAGGTGGGACGGTCCCAGAGCATTCACGATGCCTGTGCTCAATGGTGGGGTGTATCCGACCTCCTGAGGAGTTCCAACTGGAGGGTGACGAAAGCAAGGCTGCGGTTTGCCTTTCACCCTGAGGCACCAGGGCGACGCGACAAAACCATCACGGTGGAGCTGACGGCGCCGCATAGTTCGAACATCAAGGACCAAACGCAGCAGTACCAAAGGGTCTGTGAGAAATGTCTCGAGCGCTGGGAACTGATCGACCGTGGCTAACGACGTATCCGTCCGGCATCCCAATCTTCTTGAAGCGGTGCGCTGGCTGGCTGCTGGTTCACCCACCGTCTTTGCAATAGCGAACATTCCCCTCCAGCTTCTGCCGTTCATCGACAAACTGACCGCTTTGGGGGCGGTGCAGCCCGGCGAAAGCCTATCCGTCGTGACTTGCCACGGATGCGACATCGACCACATCGCCGAGGTCGAATTTGACCCCACAACACAGCGTTCATTTCACTTCTGTCCCGAAGCCGGCCGGATCGATCTGGACGATAAGTGCCTTGCCACGCTCTGCTTCGATCCGCTCTGGGTGGTTCATTGGCTCATAGGTGAACTGCCCCCCGGGCAAGACCGCGACACTTGCGCGGTCATCCCGTCAAGAGCGTGGTGTGTGGGCGAGTTCATCCTGGATGCAGAAGTGACCCGCCTCACCCTATTGGTCGGAGCGGTTGATGAAGAGGCTCTGTCGACAATCGCAGACATCATGAGATCCTGGCCCATCGTAGACGTTGAGGTTGTGATCACAACGTCGTTCATCGGCAGTCGGTTCGCGCAGACAGATCCTCGCGTGCGTCTACTTGAGCTGCGGAGGATCACTACGGCCGACGCAGAGGTCATGACACTTGATATCAATAGGCTTAAGCAATGGGTTGGCTGCTGGACAAGGGGCGCGAAACGTCCCAAGCACGACGTCCCCGGTAGACCGAGCCAGAAATCTCGATCCATCGCCATCTATGGGGCGCGCCGGCACCGGGGGGAATCTCTACTCGGCCCTACACTCGAAGCAAAGGCGATCAGAGCAGAGTGGCAACGGTGCTTCCCCAGCGACATCGTCCCGACGCAACGCACCATTGAAAGGCACATTCAAGAACACAGACGCAACAGGACCGATAATCCGTAAGTCGTCGTCTTGTTCTTGGCGCTCCCCTCTCCCGCAACCCTTCATCTATCAATCCTCTTTTCCCAAACGTTCAGCGGAGCACATGCCAAACTTTCCGATTTCGACTACAAGCCGCTACCGTCAGCTTGGGAAACCCGGCCCAAATGGCGGATCAATCAAGGTCGTGGTCAAGTCGAACCCGATGTTCGCCACCTTCACTTGAATGGACCTTTCTAAATCTTCCCAAGAGAAGATCTAGAAACGGGTCCATATTGCGCATTGGGAGAGTCTCCGACAACGGCATACCTAGATTCTCTAAGATATTTCGCCCGACAAGCCAAAGCTTATAAGCTGCGTTGAACTCCAAAAAATCTTCATGAAATATTGACCATAATTTGCTTTCATACGCCGTGTATTTTTCTCTCAAATTCATTTCCACTGCATTATAGTCACTCAGTATTTCATTATGCTCAACATTCCGCGAAAGCGCGATAGAATGAAAGCAACAGTCCATCGATACCCACACACCCAGATTTATTCGAGCGTTAAATATTTTTGCCACTCTTTCTCTCGATTGCCGCAGTTCTTCTTTTCTATCTTCTAATGTAACTTCATCAATATTTGCATGACTGTCGACAGAATAAATGAAGGCATGCTCCTGATAATCCAAGAAACGGAGCTTGGCGTCATTCATTCTAAAAACAAGAGACATCATTGTTGTGTAAAGAGCACGTATTAGGAAAGTTTTTCGCGCATCAAGTGGATCATAAAGTGAGTCAACAAAGGCGGCGTTGCGAATCGCAAAGAAATCCGCCATCATTTCCTCAATATCCAAATCACTTATCAGGGTTCGGAACTGATTAAAACGCAAATCTTTTAATTCGGCAATGTAGCCTTTCCCGTCAAACTCGGGATGATCTTCTACGAAATGCTTTTCTAGATCAAATTGCATTTCTAATAATTTCTCTATGCTCTTTCTATCATTATTTCTTGCAGTCTCTGATAGATGATAGATCATATGGGCTACTTCGTGAGTAACGAACATCAACGTCAAAATCCTAAACATCCAACTTGCTTCAGTCTTGTCAACATTAGACCCTTCTATATAATCAATTAGCCGAAGGTAGAAAACGCTTTTGGCCTCCATCTCGAATTTTTCGAATAGAGGTGTGTGGGCGACCAATCCCACGGCGAATTGCAGCAGTCGGCCTTGCTCCTCGCTACGGAGTCGTGATGACAGTGAGCACCCAAGAATATAGGCGATTCTTTTTGAATTATCTTCAGTTGAGAAGACTGGAGAAGCTATCAAGTATAGAAAAGTTTCATACAATATCCTCATATCGAGCAGGATGACGTGAGCTTGATATGATCCTTCCGCTACGGCAATGTCTTTTCGGAAGTATCCACTTACCTCACCATCCGACAGAACAGGTATAAGAACCAAGTGATCATTATCAGATATTCTGAGTTTTTCAAATAATTGATTAACTGTTATGTCGTAAAAGCTCTTCAATATATCAATACAAAATCTATAGAAGGGTATCTTTTCGCAAATCTCTTGGCAAACGACAAACCTGTTTTCCAAAATTATTTCTAACTCTCTTTCTACTGGCTCACGCAACGCCTCAGAAGCTATATCGTCGCTCAGACCAAGAAATATCAATTCTCCGCTCCATCATCATAAGGTTGATTGTCACTTTGCTCTTCTATTTCGCTGTCCTTATCGACTGCCGGATTTGCAGCACGCCAAACCAAGAAAGCATTCAACGCAATTGTCGATAGATTGGCAACGATCACAAGGATGTCTATTGCACCACTCAGCTTACGTCCGTTGCTATTCACAGATACCTGAACGTCATCTTGCTGCAGTAGGAACTTCACGATCTCTTCAGAAGCTGGGCGAGTTGCTTGGATACGTACTCTGGGCATAGCATACAGTCCTTCGCTTCCTCCGAGACCCGCAAATGGCGACGGCAGACAATCTCGATGATGGTTCAGTCGCTGGCGAGACGCAACGGCCACACGGCCATTCTGTCATTGAGACCGCTACGGCAACGTCAAAACGACAGATTCGATGTTTCTGACCATCCTTTATTGACGTTACTCAACCCCCGACCTTGTAGGTGAACACAGGCGAGGTCGGGCGGTCATGACGGCACAATGGAAGCGCATAGAGGGCTTGTCGCAGCCCCTGGCGGTGTCGCCGACGGAAGCGGCGCGGCTTGCCGGGGTGGGGCGGACAACGTTGTACCTCGCGATGCGCGAAGGCGACCTGAAGAGCCTGAAAATCGGCAAGCGGCGTCTGATTGCCGTAGACGCGTTACGCGCTTGGCTGAAATCGTACGAGGTGGGGCAATGAGCCGCCTGCATTCCGTGCAGGATGCCGAAGGTCTCGCCCGGGCACTCAGTGGCCATAGGTGCGGAACCGGCTGGACGGCTCGATGCCCGGCCCATGACGATCGCGAACCGAGCCTTTCGATCCGAGACACCAAGCAGGGCAGATTGCTGGTTCATTGCCACGCGGGCTGTACGCAGATCGACGTGATCGCGGCGTTGCGGGACCGAGGATTGTGGCCAAGGACCGGCGCGTCCGGCTTGTTGCGCAGGCCGCCGGCCGCGATTCCCGACAACAGTTCTGAGAGCAATGATATTGCGCGCACCGAGGCGGCGCTGATCATCTGGCGCCGTGCCATCGAAGCGACCGGCACGCTGGCCGAAACCTATCTTCGCTCGCGCGATCTGTCCGTGCCGGTTCCGTCTGCACTTCGGTTCCATCCGGGACTCAGGCACCCCACAGGCGGTGTCTGGCCCGCGATGGTCGCGTTGGTGGCGCGCGGGACTGACGGCGCGCCTATTGCCATCCACCGGACATTCCTTGCCCCAGACGGCACGAGCAAGGCGCCGGTCAAGCCACAGAAGATGATGCTCGGCCCTTGCCGAGGCGGTGCGGTCAGATTGGCGGAACCAGGCGACCTGCTGATGATCGGCGAAGGAATCGAGACCTGTATCGCCGCCATGCAGGCGAGCGGACATCCAACATGGGCGGCGCTTTCGACGTCCGGCCTGCGCACGCTCGATCTGCCGGGCATCGTGCGCGATGTGGTCGTTCTGGCCGATGGCGATGATCCCGGCGAGGCCGCAGCGCGCGATTGCGCCCGACGCTGGAAGCGCGAGGGCCGACGTGTCCGCATCGCCCGGCCGCCTCTTGGGACCGACTTCAATGATCTGCTGATTGGCCCTAGCCCTGCGCTGGAGAGCATGGGTAATGAATGCTGAGGGCCAATCCAGGGGTGAGGCTTCGGTCGCAGCGGCGATTGAGGCGGCAGAGGAGGTCCTCGACCCGCTGGAAGGACTGATCGAAAGAACCGCCACCGATCCCGGTGCGCCATTCGCGCCAGACGTGCTTGAAGCGCTGATCGCGCTGAAGAAGGAGGATCGCGCGGCATTCGAGACTCTGCGCTCGCACCTCAAGAGATCAGGCTGCCGGGTCTCTGCACTCGACAAGGCGATGGCCGAAGCGTCCGGCGACACCGGACAGGCACCGAAACAGGCCGACATCCTGATCGACCTTGCCGACGCTGCCGATCTGTTCCGTTCACCTGATGGCACCGCCTTCGCCGACCTCAACATCAATGGGCACCGCGAAACCTCGCCGATCCGTACCAAGGGATTTAGGCGCTGGCTGGCGCGGCAGTTCTTCCAAACCACGGGTGGAGCACCCAGCTCAGAGACGCTGCAATCGGCGCTGAATGTCATCGAGGCCAAGGCGCATTTCGATGGGCCCGAGCGGTCGGTTTTCGTCCGCATCGGTGGACGCGATGGCAATCTCTACCTGGATCTCGGCGACGAGCATTGGCGGGCAGTCGAGATCGATACCGAGGGCTGGCGCGTGGTCAGCGATCCGCCGACACGCTTCCGCCGTGCAAGCGGGATGCAGCCCTTAGCAATGCCGGTGCCCGGCGGTTCGATCGTGGCGCTGCGGCCGTTCCTCAACGTCCGATCCGAAACCGACTTCGTGCTGGTCGTCGCTTGGATACTCGCCGTCCTGCGGGATCGCGGTCCCTATCCGGTGCTGGTGCTGTCGGGCGAGCAGGGCTCGGCCAAGTCAACCTTCGCCGCTATCCTCCGGGCACTGCTCGATCCGAATACGGCACCGTTGCGCGCACTGCCGCGCGAGGATCGCGACCTGTTCATCGCCGCCAGCAACGGCCACGTGCTCGCCTTCGACAACGTCTCGGGACTGCCGTCCTGGATCTCCGATACCCTCTGCCGGCTGGCAACCGGCGGCGGGTTCGCAGTGCGCCAACTCTACACTGATCAGGATGAGGTGCTGTTCGACGCTGCCCGTCCGGTTATCCTGAATGGCATCGAGGACATCGTCACGCGGCCCGATCTGGCAGACCGCGCCCTGTTCCTCACGCTGGAGCCCATACCCGAGGATCGTCGCCGTCCAGAAGCCGAACTGTGGTCCGCCTTTGAGGCCGAACGCCCGCGCATTCTCGGTGCTTTGCTCGGTGCCGTGGTCGAGGGACTCCGGCGGCTTCCGCACACCCGTCTGGATCGGCTGCCGCGCATGGCGGATTTCGCTATGTGGGCGACGGCCTGTGAAACTGCGATTTGGACTGCCGGAACCTTCTGGACTGCCTACTGCGGCAACCGTGACGAGGCCGTGGAGGGCGTGATCGATGCCGATCCGATTGCCACCGCGGTGCGCGCAGTGATGGCAACGCAGACGGAGTGGACGGGAACCGCATCGGACCTTCTGGGTGCCCTGGCAGAGGCGGCAGGCGAACGCGCTGCAAAGTCCAAGACCTGGCCAGATAGCCCTCGCGCATTGTCGGGCAGGCTGCGCCGTGCAGCAACCTTCCTGCGCAAGATCGGCATCGACATCAGCTTTGATCGGGAAGGACGTGCGCGAACGCGCATCATCCGGATCACGATGGCCACGTCTCCGGAACCGGAACGATCGGTGACGGAACCGTCCTCACCGTCCGCACCGTCCGAGCATGCACCCGAAGGTCATGCCGGCATGAGCCTCGCGCCTGCTGGATCGCGGACGGTCACGGGAACCGCGGACGCAAAAGCCATTGATCGCTGCGCCGAAGCGACGGCAACCGTCCGCGGCGACGAGCAGAATTCGGGCAGAGCGGACGGTGCGGACGAAGCGGACGCAAACACCACCGCACAATCTGGATCGAGGAAGACGGGGACCCGGGGCTGGAGTGCGCGGCTATGAGAGCGCTCGACGTGATCCAGGCGGCGCACGATGCCGATCTCACCCTCGCTGTCGACGGCGACGCGCTGGTGCTGGAGGCCGATGGGCCACCGCCGACGGCGCTACTGGATCTGCTGGCAGAGCACAAGTCGGCGGTCCTCTCGATGCTTCGGCCGGACGCCGCTGGCTGGACAGTCGAGGATTGGCGGACCTTCTTCGACGAGAGGGCCGGCATTGCCGAGTTCAACGCCGAGCTGGGGCGAGACGAGGCTGAGGTTAGGGCTTTCGAATGCTGCGTCGTGGAATGGCTCAACCGGCATCCGCAGCATTCCCTTCCCGGCCGATGCGCCTGGTGCGGCAAGCCAGACCGGAAAGAGCACGTCGTCGTTCCCTTCGGCGTTGAGGGCAATGGGCACACGTGGCTGCATCCTGAATGCTGGGAAGCTTGGCATGGGGCACGGATCGCCGAAGCAACAGCCGCCTTGGAAGCAATGGGGCTTAGAGGACTGCTCAAATCTCCAGACGATTTCGGGAAAAACGGAGGCGCATGATGGGCGGTATCGGCTCGGGACGGCGTAGCGGCTTTGGGCGTGACACGGTCGAAGGTTGCCGCTCGCTCGACATCGACCGGCTGCACAAGGCTGGCTGCCTTGCGCCTGGGCACTGGGGCGGATGGGAGTGGTCGCGGGATGGACAGCGGATAGCCTCGATCTCGATGCGGGCGCACAAAGAGCGCTTGGTCCTGGTTTACAACGTTCGCTGCGACGGCGGCGAGTGGCAGAGCGTCGAGGAGCCGGTGCCCATCACCCGCGCGCCCTGCCGCTATGGCGGCACCCGGCCCTATTTCCTCTGCCCCGGTGTGGTGAACGGTATTGCCTGCGGGCGGCGGGTGGCGAAGCTGTATTTGGACGGGCGGTACTTCCTTTGCCGGCACTGCTACCGCCTTGGCTATGCCAGCCAGAGCGAGGGCGCGCTCGACCGGGCACGGCGGAAGGCGACCAAGTTGCGGCATCGCCTTGGGAGCGGCTCACGCTGGGACGAACCGACACCACCTCGGCCGAAAGGCATGTGGCGTCGAACATATGAGCGGCGGCGGCGGCAGATTCTTGAGGCGGAGTTCCTTGCCGACGAGCTGTTCGAGGTTGAAGCGGCGGGTTTGATCGCACGACTCATGCGCCACGACCGCACGAAGCGCTTCTGGTCATGACCGAGACCATCCCAATGCCGACGGCGGAGAGTGACGGCACCGCCCTCACCCGGTTCAATGCCCTGCGGCATGGCGTGCTGTCTCGCTACACGGTCCTGCCCTGGGAAGATGCCGGCGAATATGCAGCTGTGCTGGAGGCGCTGGTGGCCGAGCACCGCCCGCAAGGACTGACCCAGGAGCATCTGGTCGAGGAGCTGGCGGGCATCCTGTGGCGAAAGCGGCGGCTGCGTCTGGCCGAGGTCGCCGTGCACCGGCGAGGTCTCGATGACGCCTTTGCCAGCTATCGCGACACGGCCAAAGTCGCTGTCGCGCACCTGACCAACGGGCGCGGTTGCGAAGGCGCAGCCAAAGCCGTCCGCGCGACGGCAGCCGAGACCGAGTACGAAATCCGCGGCATCCTGGAGTTCGAGGCGATGGCGCACCGGGCGCTCGACCTCCTCGGCTCCGACCGCAACGACGCCTATGAGGCGGCGCTTGCCGAACTGCCGAAGGACACGCAGGAATGGTGGGAGGAGCTGTTGGCGGAAGATCCCGCATCGTCGGAGGAGAACGGTGCCGTAGCCGCTGCTGACGTTGTCGGGCTGCGTCGCTTCATTAAGGACGAGGCGCTCCCATGGTTCGAAAAGCAAAAGCGAGATCTGGCGAACAGGCCGCTTGTCCGCGAACAGGCCTTCGGCGAAGCGGTCGACGTCCACACGCTGGAGCGCCTTGCCCGCTACGAGGTCCATCTCGACCGCAAGCTTGAGCGCACGCTGGCCATGCTGCTGCGCCTGAAGGATCTGCGCGCGGGAACCGTCGAGAGCTGATCCGTTTCGCAAAAATGGATGTGCCAGAGGTTGCGAACCACAAAGATTGCCTGCCATTCTAAGCTGAAGCACGACCGCCCGCGCTTGTCGAAAAGGCGATCCCACGGGCCATCCAGATCAACGTCGAACACTTCTGGTCCGTGGCCCAACGCCGGAGATCCCACGACTGCGACAGTGAGCAGTTGAACGCTCCAGACGCGACGCGCAGAACGGCCGACGGGAATGGGCGACGTGGAGGGCACCGACGGGATGATGCGTCTCGAACAGATCGTACCGGGGGCAAGAATACGGGGAATTGCGGGGCCGCAGTTCGCCGAGGTTCTGGCTGCACGATCGTTCGGTCCGGATGCCGTCGAGGTCACCTACAAGCTGGACGGCGCCGTCGATCAGACCGTCCTCTTCCGGTCGTCGGAGTCGGAGCTGGAGCTTGCCGAGCCAACCCGCCGCTTCGCGTTCGACGGCGACGGTCATCTGCTGCGCCTTGCGTCCGAGGCATTGCGCATCCGGCTTGCCCACCTGTTCGATCCGTTCCTCGCCGTCCGTTCCTCGCAGATCGAGGCGCTGCCGCACCAGCTGACGGCGGTCTACGAGGAGATGCTGCCGCGCCAGCCGCTGCGCTTCCTGCTGGCCGACGATCCCGGTGCCGGCAAGACGATCATGGCCGGCCTGCTGATCAAGGAGCTGCTGATCCGCGGTGATCTTGAGCGTTGCCTGATCGTCGCGCCCGGCAGCCTGGTCGAGCAATGGCAGGACGAACTGCGGGACAGGTTCTCGATAGATTTCGACATCCTGACCCGCGATCAGATCGAGGCGTCGAGCACGGGAAACGTCTTCGTCGAGAAGCAGCGCGTGATCGCACGGCTCGACATGCTGTCCCGCGCCCAGGACCTTCAGGATCGGATGAAGGCGGCGCCGAGCTGGGATCTGGTGATCTGCGACGAGGCGCACCGCATGTCGGCGAGCTTCTTCGGCGGCGAGGTCAAGTTCACCAAGCGCTATCAGCTTGGGCAGATGGTCGGCGCCCTGGCACGGCACTTCCTGTTGATGACGGCGACGCCGCACAACGGCAAAGAGGAGGACTTCCAGCTCTTCATGGGGCTCATCGACTCCGACCGTTTCGAAGGGCGCTTCCGGCTGGGCGCGCACAAGGTCGACGTCTCCGACATGATGCGCCGGCTGACCAAGGAAGAGCTGAGGCGCTTCGACGGCAGCCCGCTGTTTCCAGAGCGCAAGGCCTACACCGTCTCCTACAAGCTCTCCGACCGGGAGGCGGTTCTGTACGAGGCGGTGACGCGCTATGTGCGCGACGAGATGAACCGTGCCGACCAGATCGGAGACGGCAGCGACCGCCGCCGTAACAACGTCGGCTTTGCCCTGCAGGTTCTCCAGCGCCGACTGGCATCATCGCCCGCCGCCATCCACGAATCGTTGAAGCGCCGGTTGGCGAGGCTGGAGGCTCGCCTCGACGAGGAACGGCTTCTCAAGCGCGGCGTGGATGCCGCCGGCGCCTTGTCCGCGCGCGCCGACATCCCGTCCTGGGACGAAGACGACATCGACGAAGCGCCAGAGGACGAGCTTGAGGACCTTGAGGAGCTGGTGATCGATCAGGCCACGGCCGCGCGCACGATCGCCGAACTGGAGGCCGAGATCGCCTCGCTCAGGGAGTTGGAAACGCTGGCCCGCGCACTGCGCCGATCCGGCGAAGATACCAAGTGGCGCGAGCTGGATCGCATCCTCGACGATCCGATCGTGCATAACCCGGCTAACGACGTGCGCCGGAAGATCGTCATCTTCACCGAGTCCCGCGACACACTGGAGTATCTCTCCGCCCGCATTCGCCAACGAACCGGCGAGGAAGAAAGCGTATCGGTCATCCACGGCGGGGTGCCTCGCGACCGCCGCCGCGCCGCCATCGCCGCCTTCAACGACGATCCCAAGGTGCGGTTCCTGATCGCCAACGACGCCGCCGGCGAGGGTGTGAACCTCCAACGCGGCGCGCACCTGATGGTCAACTACGATCTGCCCTGGAACCCGAACCGGCTAGAGCAGCGTTTCGGCCGCATCCACCGCATCGGACAGACAGAGGTCTGCCACCTCTGGAACCTGACCGCCGGCGAGACCCGCGAGGGACAGGTCTACGCCCGGCTGCTGGAGAAGCTGGAAACCGCGCGCGAGACCCTGGGCGGCAAGGTCTACGACGTGTTGGGCGAACTATTCGAGGCTCGCGCGCTACGCGACATGTTCATGGAGGCGATCCGCTATGGCGAGCGGCCCGACGTACGCGAGCGCCTGTTCCAGGCCATCGACGGGGCGATCGACCGCGAGCGGATCGAGGAGATCGTCGCCCGCAGCAAGCTGACCAAGGAAGGGCTCGACCCCTCGACGATCACGTCGCTGAAGGAGGAGATGGAGCGTGCTGAAGCCCGGCGGCTGCAGCCGCGCTATATCCGCTCGTTCTTCGAGGAGGCCTTTGCACTCGCAGGTGGTGTCATGCACCAGCGCGAGCGAGGTCGCTATGACGTCAGGCGCGTGCCAGCCATCCTGCGCGACCGCGACCGTCTGATCGGCCGCGGCGACCCCGTACTGCCACGCTATGAGCGTATCTGCTTCGACAAGGCCGACATCCCCGGAAAACGCCAGGCCGCGCTGGTGGCACCGGGCCACCCCCTTCTGGACGCCACCGTCGATCTGACACTGGAGCGCTACCGGACTCTGTTGAGCCAGGGCGCGGTGCTGATCGACGGGGACGACAGCGGCCGAGAGCCGCGCGTGCTGGTCTATCTGGAGCATGGCATCCGCGATGGCCGCGTCGGCCGCAACGGCCGCGCCCGCCTGATCTCTCAGCGGCTGCAGTTCGTCTATCTCGACCGGAATGGCAGGGCGGCCGACGGGGGTGCCGCCCCCTACCTCGATTGCCGGCCGCCGACCGAGGAGGAGAAGCGGCAGATCGAGGTGATCCTGGCGGAGGACTGGCTTGCCGGCAACATCGAGGACCGCGTGCGGGGCTACGCCATTTCAGAGCTGGTCCCCCGCCACCTGGAGGAGGTGAAGGCGCGTCGCCTCGATGAGATCGCCAAGACCGAGGCCGCGGTGAAGGACCGTCTGCGCCGGGAGATCCTGCATTGGCAGAGCCGGGCGCTGGAGCTGGAACGCCAGGAACAGGCCGGCAAGCAGCAGCGCCTGAACTCTCAGAATGCTCGCCGCCATGTCGAGACGCTGACGGACCGCCTGGACAAACGGCTGGGCGAACTGGCCCGGGAACGGCAGATCGCGCCCCTGCCGCCGGAGATTCAGGGTGCCGCACTGGTCGTGCCCATCGGATGGTTCGCCAGGCAGGGGCAGCCTGTCGCCTCCCCGGCCGATCTGGCCGAAGGGCGCGCAGAAGTCGAGAGGCTCGCCATGGACGCGGTCATGGCCGCCGAACGCAGCCTTGGGCGACAGCCGCGCGACGTGTCTGCGGAGAACCGCGGATATGACATCGAAAGCCGTGATCCCAAAACCGGCAGCCTGACCTTCGTCGAGGTAAAGGGCCGTGTCGATGGTACCGACACAGTCACAGTCACCCGCAATGAGATGCTGACCGCCTTCAACGCGGAGCAGTCCGGTCTTCCCTACATCCTTGCCGCCGTGCGAGTCGAAACCGGTTACGCGCTTGAGCCTGTATATGTTCGCAATCCCACCAGGATCTTCGGCGCGGAACCCGGCTTCATCGAGGTCTCCCGTATCCTGCACTTGCCAAAGATCCTGGCACTAGGGGAGCCCCCCTCTTGATGACCACGGTCATGGATTTGGTCTTGGTCTTTCTCGGCAGCGGGGCAGGTGTCGCAATCACGTCCCTGATCCTGGAGCACTGGCGGCACAAAAGGTCACGTACCGAGAGCGCACGTCACCTGGCCATCCGGATCGCTTTCGAGTTGGAGGGGTATGCTATCGATTGCGCGGAGAAGGCGAACGATCATCAGCTAGCCTGCAGCAGCGCCGGGCATGCCGGCACCTATCTGGGAACTGTGCCGGCACCGCCTTCTCTGCCTGAGAGCACAGCCTATTCGCTGATCGACGCGGACGTTCTCGAAGCGATCTTGGATTTCCCGCAGCGCTGCAAGATGGCCAGCAGCGAAGCGGCCTTCTGGTGGGATGCTGTAGGCGATATGGATTGCGTCCGGACCGCGGCGTCGGGAAACACAATCAAGATGGGTGCACTTGCGATCCGCATCGCGCAGCGGCTCCGGCAAAGACATCGCCTGCCAACACGCGATCTCACATTCGGCGAGTGGGATATCGCGACGTTCTTCGACGAAGAAGCCAGACGCATTGCGGAACTGGATGCGAAGAGGGCGCAGTTGGAACATAAGGATTCCGGGGGAGACATCAGCACGTGACAGAACGGCGCAAGAAGCTGATTGAGGTCGCATTTCCCCTCGAGCTGATTAATCCGGAGGCGACTCGACAAAAAAAGAAAGCTCCGAAAGGATACCCAACTTCTTTTCACAAGTGGTGGGCTCCGCGTCCATTGGCAATATGCCGGGCGGTTCTGTTCGCTCAGTTGGTGGACGACCCGTCGTCTTGGCCAGATCGCTTCCCGACCGACAGTGATCAGAAGCGCGAGCGCGAACGGCTGCACAAGATCATTGAAGCGATTGCTCCGTGGGAAGCCTCAACCAATGCATACGCCCTGAACCATGCCAGGTGGGAGATTGCGCGATCCGTCGCCTGGGGTTTGGGCGAGGAACCACCAGCGAAGTCAGACGCCGACGCAGTGCTAGCGTACCTGCATGACAAGGGGCCATCGGTGTACGATCCGTTCTGTGGCGGCGGGTCGATCTCGCTGGAGGCCCAGCGGCTTGGGCTGTGTGCCCACGGTTCTGATCTCAACCCGGTGGCCGTGCTAATCTCCAAAGCGCTGGTAGAGATACCTCCAAGGTTCGCTGGCCGGGCTCCCGTCAATCCCGCCCACGATCTTCATCGTACGTGGAAGCGCGCCGAAGGGTTGGCAGAGGATGTCTGCTACTACGGCCAGTGGATGCGCGAAGAAGCTGAGAAGCGCATCGGTCACCTTTATCCCAAAGTCACTCTCGAGGACGGCGGTGAGGCTACTGTCGTCGCTTGGCTCTGGGCGCGCACGGTTGCTTCGCCCAACCCGATTGCGAAGGGCGCGCATGTCCCGCTCGTGTCGTCGTTTATGTTGTCAACCAGGAAGGACAGGAAAGCATGGGTCGAGGTAGTGCGCGATCCGAGTGCGCCAGAAGGCTGGCGGTTCGACGTGAGATCCGGCAGTATCTCAACTGATGAAGAAAAGGCAAAAAGTTTAGGATCAAAATCAGGAAAGGCGCAAGATTTCATATGTGCCCTTACAGGGACTCCGATTGAGCGACGTTATATACAAGAAGAAGGCAAAGCCGATAGACTATCCCAGAGGTTGATGGCAATCGTTGTCGATGTAGGACGCCGACGCGGTTATATTTCGCCAACCTATGAACATCAATCCATTGCCCTTTCTTTAGACGAGTCACCTGAGGTTATTGAAGCTCGGGAAACTTTCCTGAGTGGTGAAACTCCCACTCGCGCGATGATCACGGGTGGCGTTTGCTCGGCGTATGGATTGAGCACTTGGGGGCGGCTCTTCACAGGACGACAGTTGGCGGGGCTGATGACCATTACCGCTCTTGTTGGCAAGGTACGCGACTGTGTATTGGCAGACACGCAGAAATCATGGCAAGTCGAGGACAATAGAGCGCTTTGTGCGGGAGGATGCGGGCCGGAAGCGTATGCCGACGCGATAGCATCTTACTTAGCACTGACAATTGATCGCATGATTGCCTATGGATCTACGCTTTCTACTTGGCTACCAAAAGACAGCGCTATTCGATCCGTATTCAATCGACAAGCGCTGCAGATGACTTGGGATTTTGTCGAACCAAATCCGTTTGCAAAATCCAGCGCGGGAATAAGCACTTGCGTAGACGTAGTAACAGCATGCATTAATAAGGTTAGTACAGATGCATCGGGAATAATCCAAAGCGCAAATGCGACAGAAGAAATCGCGGGAATGCCGCGCAATATTGTCGTTTCAACTGACCCTCCATACTACGACAATGTGGGATATGCTGACTTGTCAGACTATTTCTATGTTTGGCTTCGACGTTCTGCGCGAGAGATATGGCCAGATTTGTTTCGACGAATTTCAACACCGAAGAAAGAAGAATTGGTGGCCACAGCATTTCATCATGGCGGACAAGAAAATGCTGAGGTATTTTTCCTTAGTGGTATGCGGATGGCGCTTTCTAACATAATCTCTCTTACAAATCCTGATTATCCTGTCACGATTTACTATGCCTTCAAGCAATCAGAGACGGCAGAAGAAGGTCTAACGTCGCCGGGTTGGGCCACTTTCTTGCAAGCAGTCTTTGACGCTGGGTTCGCGGTTGATGGTACATGGCCTGTCCGTTCCGAAGGCGAAGTACGAATGAACTCTAACTCCGCGAATACCCTCGCTTCCTCCATTGTACTAGTCTGCGCCGAACGGCTGCCCACAGCCGTCATTGCATCCCGTCGCGATTTTATTGCGCGACTCAAGCGGGAAATGCCCAGAGCCTTACAAAGAATTAGGGAGGCAGGTGTCGGTCCTGTCGACATGGCACAGTCATCGCTTGGTCCCGGCATGGGCATCTTCACCAGCTATGCCAAGGTGCTAGAACCGGACGATTCCGAGATGACCGTCCGGGCTGCCATTGCCCTGATCAACGAGGTGCGCGAGGAAATCCTGGGCGAGGAGGATGCCCACTACGACACTGCGACCCGCTTCTGCATCGACTGGTTCCAGACCTTCGGGACCGGCGATGGCAAATCCGGCGACGCCATCAACATGGCGAACGCCTACGCTCTCGGCCTCGGCGATCTCGAACATGCGGGGGTTTTCTTCGCCAAGGGTGGCGTGGCGCGGCTCGTCTGCCGCGAAGGCATGCCAGCGGACTGGCGCCCCGGCAAAGACCGGACGCTGACCCATTGGGAATGCACACAGCATTTGATCCGGGTGCTGGAGGCAGAGGACGGTGGCACGGCCGTTGCGGCCGGGCTGGTCGCTGAGATGAGCCCGGATGACGCAGAGGCGGCACGAGCGCTCGCCTACCGACTCTATGACATCTGTGAGAAGAAGGGCTGGGCGCAAGAGGCGCAGGCCTACAACCTGCTGGCTGAGGAGTTTCCGCACCTCGAACAGGCCGCGCTCGATCATCGTGCAACATCCGGTCCGAGGCAGCCGCAGCTTGATTTCGGGGAGGCGCCATCATGAACGATCCCTTCAGCGCCAAGCAGAAGGTCGATCATGCGCTGGAAGCGCTGCGGATAGGCCTTGGCCCCTATGTCGCCGACCGGATGAAGCAGCGCCACGGGCCCCACTGGCGTCATTATGCGAGCCGCGCCAGCGGCGGCGATCCGAGCGGCGAACTCGACGCCTACGCCCTCTTGAAGACGGTTCTCGAGAACTACGGCGAGGTGTTCCGGCACGATGCACGGCTGCGCAAGGCGCGCAGCTATATCTCGCTCTCGCTGGATGCGCGCAACGCAGTCTCGCATTTCGATGGGATGATGCAGGACCGCGAGGCGCTTCGCTATTTGGACGCCATCCGCGAGATGCTGGACGCCGTCGGCGCCAAGCCCCAGGTAAAGATCGTCGACGAGCTGTATGAGGCGCAGAAGCGCGCCAACCCGGCCGCAGCGCAGGAGAAGGCCAAAGAAAAGCGGCAGTTCGACGAGCCCCCGCTGCCGGACAAGCTTCGCCCCTGGCGCGACGTCTCCCAGCCGCACCCGGACGTGCTGGAGGCACGGTTCACCGACGCGGAGTTCGCGGCCAACCTGGCCCACGTCGATCAGGGCATCGGGCCAGAGGAATACACCGATCCGCTCGCCTTCTTCCGCATCACCTACCTGACTGAAGGGTTGAGCCGGGTTCTGCGCTCCGCAGCCGAGCGCTTCGCTCGCAAGGGCGGCGATCCGGTGATCGGGCTGCAGACCAATTTCGGCGGCGGCAAGACGCATACGCTGCTCGCCCTCTACCATTTGGCCGGAGCCCTGAAGTCGGAATATGAGCCGGCAGCACTGCGCGGAATCAAGGGCGTCCTCGAGGCCGCCGGGCTGACCGCCCTGCCGGACGTCCGGCGCGCCGTCTTCGTCGGCACCCACAAGGGACCCAGCGAGGTAATGCATGCCGGCGGCGGCCGCGAGGTGCGGACCGTCTGGGGGTACATCGCCCACTGCCTCGGCGGCTGGGACGCCGTCGACCACATCGCCGAGTCCGAGGCGAACTGGACCAACCCCGGCTCCGAACGGCTAGTCCGGATACTGGAGGCTGCTGCACCCTGCCTGATCCTGATGGACGAGGTGGTCGCCTTCGCCAAGCAGCTGACGGGCGAGCGGTACGAGGCCTTCCATGCCTTCATCCAGTCGCTGACGGAAGCCGCGGCATCGGTTCCCGGCGCGCTGGTGGTCGGATCGTTGCCGGAGTCGGGCATGGAGGTCGGCGACGAAGGCGGCGCCGACGCTCTGGCGCGGCTCGAGAAGCTGTTCGGCCGCATCCAGTCCGCCTGGACCCCGGCGACCGGGATGGAGACCTTCGAGATCGTGCGGCGGCGGCTGTTCCAGCCGCTCGACGAGGACGGCGAGAAGGCGCGGGACGCAACGGTCCAGGCATTCAGCAAGCTCTATCGCGACAGCACGTCCGACTTCCCGCCCAATGTGCGCGAGGCGGCCTATCGGGAGGAGATGCGCCGCGCCTACCCGATCCATCCGGAGCTGCTGAAGCGGTTTTCGGAGGACTGGTCAACGCTGGAGAAGTTCCAGCGCACCCGCGGCATCCTAAAGATCATGGCGAACGCCATCTATGCCCTCTGGCGCGGACAGAGCAATGCGCCCCTGATCACGCTGGCACTGCTGCCCTTGTCGGAGGACAAGGTGCGCACGGCCATCCTGGAGCCGCTGGACCGCTCATATGGCCCCATCCTTCAGGCCGAGGTCGACGGCGAGATGGCGCTGCCGGCGAAGATGGAAGCCTCGCGCAAGCGCTTCGGCGATGTCATCGTGGCCACCCGCGCCGCTCGTGCCGTGTTCCTCGCCACCGCACCGCACCGCGGATCGTCCCGCGGCGGGTTGACCGGACCAGCGCTGCGGCTCGCCTGCGCGCAGCCGGGCGACCAGATCTCGCTGTTCGGGGATGCCCTGCGCGAGCTGTCGGAACGCTCCGCGTACCTCTACCGCGAAGGGGACCGTTACTGGTTCTCCACACAGCCGACGCTGAACCGGATCGCCGACGAGCGCGCTAACGAGATCGCGAACGACGATGCGGATGCGGTGATTACCGATGTCTTGCGGAAGGAACAAGGCCACAAGGGCGGATTCCACAGGGTGCACGCCTCGCCGGCCGCCCTGATCGACGTGGATGATGCGCGGGCCATTGCGCTTGTCATCGTCCCGCCGTCGCACCCGCACGCGCTGAAGAGCACCGAGACGACACCGGCTAAACAGATCGTGGCCGACGCGCTGCAACGGCGCGGCTCGGGACAGCGGAAGTTCCGCAACGCGCTGGTCTTCGTCGCCGCCGATGAGAGCGGCCTCGACACCTGCCGCGAGATCGCGCGCAAGTTTCTCGCCTGGAAATCGATCATCGAAGACAGGGAGATGGCCGACGGTCTCACGCGCGCCCAGTTCGACGACGCAGGCTCGCGCATGCGCCAGTCGGCCGACGCCCTGGCGCAGCGGGTCCGTAGCACCTGGTCGCACGTGCTCCATCCGGTTCCGGCGCAGGATGGCGGCAATGGCTCGGGGCCGGCCGCCGGGTTCGCTCTCGAGCACTCGTCCGTGGCCAACCGAGCACCGGGCAGGCCGATCCCCCAGGTCGTCTACGATAAGCTGAGGGCAGCGACGATCATCTTCGATGCGCTAGGCGCAGATACGCTGATGACCGAGCTGCGCAAGGTGTGGGACGAGGACAGGCCACATATCGAGGTCGCCACGCTGCTCGACTGGTTCGCCTCCTACGTCTATCTGCCACGGCTCAGGGACGACGCCACGCTGACGCTGGCGATCGAGAAGCTGGTCGGCAAGATCGACGCGCCAGTCGCCTTTGCCCTGAGCTACAACGAGCAGTCCGGCAAGTATGAAGGCGTGTCGCGCTGGGCAACGACCCTCGGCCCGAGCATCACCAGCGGCTTACTGGTCTGGCGCTCGGTACTCCCTGAGGAGGTCCCGCCGGACACCAAGGGCGCAACAGGCGAGCCGTCTGGCGGCGGCGGAGAACAGCCCGGCGCTGGTGGGGAAGAGCGGTCGCCAGAGGATGGGACGAGGCAGCCGCGCCGCTTCTACGGCTCGATCCCGCTCGATCCCGACAAGGCCGGCTTGCAGGTCGCTAAGATCGCCGAGGAGATCCTGTTCGAACTCGGCCGCCCACCGGGTGCCACCCTGCACCTCACCCTTGAGGTCGAGGCCTCGGCCCCGGACGGCTATCCCGATGACGTGGTCGACGTCGTCCGCGCTAACATCCACGACCTCAAACTGGACCCCGGCAAACTCGGGTTCGAGGATGAGTGAAGGCGCAAAGGGGTGACGGGAGCGACAGAATCGGCGGCAACAGAAAGGACTCTCCAGAGTCGCTGAATACATTGATCTGTTTGCGCGCGAGGAACCATCGCCAATGTCGGTCAAACTTCGGGGAGACAGTCTTCAGATCAGCTATGAGAGCCAAGATTTCCCCGCCAACCAAGGCGTAACTCGCTGGGGTCAACTCCAAATAACATGGGATGACGTTCTCTGGGCAGCAATAACTCTCGGCAGGCCAAATCTTCATTATGTCTTCAAGCATGGATCAGCTTCGGGATATGAGGCGATATTCCGATGGTCGCTTGTTCGAATGGCTCTTGAACAGTCTGGTCTATATGGACGTCGATTTCAGAGGACGGCCGCCTTCAAATCACTTGATCCGACCGAAAAGGGCGCTATCAACTATTTCCTTGGAATGGTGGTCTGTAAGCTCTTTGCGAGCCAACTGCTGAATACGCCCTGGCTGCTGCATTTGGACGTGTTCCAAGATCAGCTCAACCCCAGAATCCTGACGAGTAGGTCCAGGCCCGATCTTGTCGGCCAGAGCACGACCAGTGGAGCGTGGTACTCATTTGAGTGCAAGGCGAGAGCCAACACTCCAGGTGCGAAAGAAAAAACGAAAGCCAAAGAGCAAGCGCAGAGGCTTGTCAGTGTCGACGGTCAACGCTGCGCTCTTCATATCGGTGCAATCACCTACTTCAAGAACGATATCCTCCATTACTATTGGCGTGACCCGGAGCCGGATGGACCGAAAGGCCTCAGTCCTATTGAGCTGAAGATGCCGGACGTCGCTTGGCGCGACTACTATGAACCAGTAGCAGAACTCATCCGGCCGCACACTGAGCAACTGGCCGATCCAGATGGTGAGCCCCGCACGGCCAGAATCGAGGAGGCTGACATCGAGGTTGGAGCCGCTCCAGAAATCCTCCCGCTACTGCTGGATCGGACATGGCAGGATTTGCGTTCCGTGACGAGTGCCGCTGCGGGCACACTGCGAGAGCGGGGGTATCGGCCGGACGGATTGATTGTGCGAAGTGGTCCGAGCTGGCGGCAGCCATTCGGACATCGGAGGGGCAGTTGAGAATTGGCGTCAACCTCGACACTGCCGCCGTGGAGACAGACTGGTTCGACATACCGCCAAATCACGGCCTATCGGCTCCGCACAACCACGTTGCTGCTCTGGACAATCCCCAGGTCTGGGAAGTTCGCCCGGATCGTGTCGGCGACGTAGTTCGGCGCCAGATGGGCGTAGTGCTTTTCCGTCATGCGCGTGTCGGCATGGCCGAGCTGTTTGGCGATCACCGGCAGTGGCACGCCCTTCATGGCGAGGGTGGAGCCATGGGTATGGCGCAGGATGTGGAAGCTGACTGCCGGCGAGATCTTCGCCACGGCGCACGCTTCCTTCAGCGGCCGATGCTGATGCGAACGCCCCCAGGGCTCACCATTGCTGCGGGTGAGGATCAGGGCATCGCCTGGCTTGCCCGCGGTCGCTGCGGAGAAGAAGCGCTGGCCTTCGCTGGTCAGCACCACATGGCGCGGTTTGCCGCTCTTGCTGGCGCGGATCGTCAGCGTCCCGGCATCGGGATTGAAGTCGGTCACCCGTAATGCCGTCAATTCGCCGTAACGGCAGCCAGTCAGGAGAGCGGCCTGGACCAGCTTCCGGAAATCCTCGGTGCACACATTGACCAGCCGAGTGCACTCCGCCTCGGTCAGGTAGCGGACGACGGCGGCATCGACATCGCGGAACGGGCGGACCGGCCGCCACGCGGCATCGGTCGCAGCACGCCCTTCGCGCCACGCATGGTTCAGGGCCGCCTTCAGCACCGTGAGGATGCGGTTCGCGGTCGCCTGCCGCTGGCGCAAGCCCTCGCTGTCTTTGCGGATCGGACGATGCTTCGCTGGGGCACCCTTGCGCGAGCGCAGCCGCGCCGGCTGGGTGGCCAACTTCTCATGCCAGCTCCGGATCTGTCGCGTAGTCAACCGCGCGACGTCGACGGAGCCAAGCGGCGGCAGGATATGCGCGTCAACGATCGCACGGGTACGGTCATGGGCTTTCCGCCGCTGCTGGTGCCAGGCGAGGTAGTCCCCGACCGCATCGGCGACGGTGTAGGGACCGGACGGTTCGGGCTCGATCCCCGCGTTCGCGCGCGCCTTCTCGGCGAACCAGGCATGCGCCTTCCCCTGCGCCTGCCGGAAGCTGAGCACGGAGACCCCGTCGGCGTCGCCCACATCGTCGGCGGTGCCGAGCTTGGTCTCGTGATAGCGGCCGTCGGCAAACAGACGCGCCGACCATGAGCCGCCACGCTGGCCGCGGTAATAGCCGAGATGCGCTCCTTGGTGGATCGTCCGCCAATAGGGCTTCTTGCGAACCGCCAGCCGTGCCCGCGCAGTGCGCGAGTCCAAAGCCGCATCCTGTACCGTCCTGGCCATTACCCTCTCCGCCAAACTTCCCCAACTTTTCCCT
>JANQQD010000277.1 GCA_028285185.1 Anaerolineae bacterium
GCTCTGGCTGATGGCCGACGATCGCCGCCGGGTGACGTTGGAGAACCGTCATACCGGCGAAGTGTTCGAGGCCGCGCATACGGGGTTGGGGCTCTTCGAACCGGCCGCGATGGATCGCTTCAACCGGTTCATGCGCGACTGGCGAGAGAACGCCGTGATTTCCATGGACGGGGATCTGCTGGCGCTCTTGCATGCGATCCACCAAGCCGTCGACCGGCGTCCGCTGCACATCCTGTCGGGCTACAGAACCGTCCGGACCAATGCCATGTTGGCTGCCAATGGCGAAGGGGTGGCGCCGAACAGCCTGCACATGCGGGGCAAGGCTGCCGACTTTTTCGTACCCGGCTACGATCTGGGCGATCTGCGCGACCTGGCGCTGGATATGCAGGCCGGCGGGGTCGGCCATTACCCGCAGTCCGGCTTTCTGCATGTCGATGCCGGTCCCGTTCGGTCCTGGACCGGGTGACGGACGATGCCAAGACCGGCCCTCGGCCGGACGTGGCCATCTTCCTGCGCGACCTGAACGGCGGCGGCGCAGAGCGGATGATGCTCAACCTCGCTTCCGGCATGCAGGCACAAGGGGCCGGTGTGGAGCTGGTCGTGGCTGTAGCTGAGGGGGCGTTGCGTGAGATCGTGCCGCAGGGCATGCCTCTGGTGACGTTTGATTGCCGGCGGACGCTGCGTAGCATTCTGCCGCTGGCCCGCTATCTAAAGCGTCGGCGCCCGCGGGCGCTGCTCGCTGCCCAAGTCCACGTCAACGTTGCCGCCGTGCTGGCGGGGCTGCTGGCGCGGGCCCGTACGCGCATCGCTGTCAGCGAACGCAACACCACCAGCATCGACCGGCATGCCTCGGCCGATCTCTCCGTCACACTGGCCCATCGCCTGGTGCCGCTGCTCTACCGCCGCGCCGATGCGATCATTGCGGTCTCCGATGGCGTGGCCGACGACTGTGCCGCCTTTGCGCGGGTCAGCCGCTCGCGGATCGATGTCATCAACAACCCGGTCGTGACGGCCGATTTTGCCCGGCGCTGGGATGTGCCGGTCGATCATCCCTGGTTCGCCGCGGGCGCGCCGCCCGTCGTGCTCGGGGTCGGCCGGCTGAGCCCGCAGAAGCACTTTCCGCTGTTGATCGACGCCTTCGCGCGCGTACGGCGGGATCGCGCAGCGAGACTGGTCATCCTGGGCGAAGGTCCGGATCGGGCAGGGCTTGAGGCGCTGGTGCAGTCTCTCGCCATCGCGGCCGATGTCAGTCTGCCCGGCTTCGTCATCGATGCGCTGCCGTACATGCGCCGCGCTGCGGTACTGGCGCTGTCGTCGCGGTGGGAAGGCAGCCCCAACGTGCTGGTCGAAGCGCTGGCCTGCGGCACGCCCGTTGTCGCGACCGATTGCCCTTATGGCCCCCGCGAAACGCTGAACGGTGGGGCCTATGGCGGCCTCGTGCCGGTGGACGATCCGGAC
The DNA here is from genome assembly GCA_028285185.1 of Anaerolineae bacterium. Classification (GTDB taxonomy): domain Bacteria; phylum Pseudomonadota; class Alphaproteobacteria; order DSM-16000; family Inquilinaceae; genus JACKIG01. The sequence continues at coordinate 1,459 of JANQQD010000277.1, forward strand.
GCGCTGGCCGCGGCGATCGCACACGCCCTCGATGCGCCGCCAGCGACGGCGCTGTTACAGACCAGGGCGCAGGACTTCACCATGGAAGCCGCCAGCGCACGGTACCTCGATGTGCTGCTTCCCGACCGCCGCACCACTGAGACGAACGGGAGTTAGCATGCCGGCACCATTGCCAGCCCTACGGTGCTATCCTGGATGCATCCTGCGGGCGAGTGGGCCGAGAACCGGTGAGGCTCCCCTTCACCGCAGCGGGTCTTGAGACGAGAGATCATGGTAACGTCCGTATATCGAGCTGCCGATGTCGCGCCTCCGGCCGAAACCGTTGGCGAGTCCTTCTATGCCCCGCGGCCACAGAGCCTGGGCGTTCGCGAGCTGTTCGGCGTCTTGTGGCGTCGCAAGATCGTGGTGGTGCTGATCACGATCGCCTGCATGGGACTGGCGCTCGCCGCGATCACCGGCATCACACCCCAGTACGAAGCCAGGACGACACTGATGTTCGACCCGCAGCAGGCGAGCGCTGCATCGAACGATCCAGTTATCCAGTTGCTGCGGTCCAATGCGCCTGCAACGGAAAGCCAGATCCAGGTCATCGGCTCGCGCGGCGTCGCCGAACGCGTCGTCGATGACCTCGACCTGGAAGCGATACCGGAATTCAACTCCGCCCTGCGGGAGCCGAGCGGCCTCTCCGTCGCTATCGGCGAAGCCAGAGAGGCGCTTAAAGGGCTGCTGGTCTGGCTCGGGCTATCCGAAGAAGAGATGGCGGGGGAAGCGCTGTCGCCGGAGGCGGTCGCCCAGCGCCGGCACGACCGGGTGGTCGACGCCGTGCTGCAGGGACTGGATGTCTCTCAGGTCGGCCGTTCGCAGGTGATCCGGGTCGGCTTCGTGTCGGAGGACCCGGAGCTGGCGGCGACGGTCGCCAACGCCTTTGCGGAAAAGTACATCACCCAGCAGCTTCAAGCCCGCTTCAACGCCATGCGGGAGACGCAGGAGTGGCTCACGGAGAGCCTGGCGCGCATGCGCGAGCAGACCGAGGCGGCCGAAGACCGTCTTGAAGCCTATCGCAGGGAACTGTCCGCGCTGGGCGATCGGGATCCCGCCCGGATCGATGAAGAGCTGTCGATCGTCAACGAGCAGGTGGCACTGAGGCGTGCCGAACTGCAATCCGCCCAGGCGCTCTATGGCCGCGTGTTCGCGATCTACAGCGAGCGGGGTGCCGATGCGGTTACCGGCATGCTGGATTCGTCGGTGATCGGCGCATTGCAGCAGAACCTTGCTGTCCTTCTGCAGCAGCGGGCCGAGTTGGCCGGCCAGTACGATTCCAGGCATCCCCTGGTTCAGACCATCGATGCCGAGATCGCCTCACTCCAGGGGCAGTTGGGCAACGCTGTGCGCAGCGAGGTGGAGTCGTTGCGGGTCACAGCCGATGCGGCCGCCCAGGAGCTGTCTCTTCTGCAGGCTCGCCTCCAAGAGCTGGAGGACCTCTATCAGCAGGTGAATGCCGGAGCCGCCGACCTCAGGCTGCTGGAGCAGGAGGCCGAAGCCAGCCGATCGATGTACGAGACGTTCCTCAACCGCACGCGTACGGCCGAACAGCTGGTGATCGACGAGCCCGATGCCTGGATCATCTCGTCGGCCAGCGTTCCCATCAGTCCCATCGGTCCCAGCAAGGCGGTGATGATGGCCGGCGCGACCCTCTTCGCCGCCTTCCTTGCGGTGGCCGTCGCCGTGGCGCTGGAGCTGCTGTCGACCACGTTCCGGACGCCGTTCGAGATCCAGGAATATGTGGGCGTCAGCATTTTCGGGGCGGTCCCGCGCCTGACGAAGGGGTGGTCACCGTGGCGGTTCCGGGCGGCCTTGACGTCGCCCAATGCCGGTGAGGTCGACAATGCGATGCGCGATCTCTTCATCAGCGTGTCCTTGGCGACCAAGCAGCGCCGCGACGGGCTGGTGATCCTGGTGACCTCGCCCCGGCGGCGCGAGGGCAAGACGACACTGGCCGTGCTGCTCGCCCGCGCACTCGCCCGCGCCGACCACCGCACCGTGCTGGTCGACTGTGATGTCCGCAACTCCAAGCTCGCCCGGACGATGCGGCTGCGCGACAACGGCAGCCTGACCGACTTGCTGGCCAGCCAGAGCACGACGGAGGCTGCGGTCACCGAGGACGGTGCAAGCGGAGCGATGGTAGTCCCGGCCGGGCACAGCAGCTCAAGCAGCGCCGAACTGCTCGGCGGACCGGCCATGGCGGAACTGATCCGCAGGCTCCGGCTGGAATACGAGGTCATCATCCTCGACTCGCCGGGTCTGCTGACGGCTCCGGACGGATTGCTGCTCGCACGGCTTGTCGACGCGGTGATGATGGTCGCCCGGTGGCGCAGCACCCCGCGCCAGCAGCTGGCGCGGGCCCTGGAGAAACTGCGGGCCGCAACCTCCGCCGCCGTCGGCGCCGTGCTGGCCCAGGTGCCGCAGCGGGCTTCGCGGTAGGCTGCAAGCCCCCGATGACGTTGGTGCCCGAACCGGCCGGACATGCGACCAGCGACACGGATGGTGCGCAGCGCGTGCTGATCGGCGGGGTGACGATCGACTGTCTGTCGCGGCAGTCGCTCGCCGAGCGAATGGTGGCGGATTGGCACCGCAATGTCGCGGCCGACCGTCGGCTGGCGCCGCAGCTTGTCTTCGATGCGAACGGCCAGGCCCTCTCGCTCTATGCCCGCAAGGCCGGTTTTCGCACGCTCTCAGACCGCGCCGACATCATGGTGGCCGATGGGATGTCGCTGGTCTTCGCCAGCCGCTGGCTGACGCGGACACCGCTGCCGGAACGCGTGGCGCTGACGGATGCGTTCCACGACCTGGCCGCTGCAGCAGAGGCCGCGGGCATGTCCTTCTATTTCCTGGGGGCGAAGCCGGAGGCGAATGCTGCGGCCGTTGCCCGAGTCCGCACCCTCTATCCGGACCTGAAGATCGCCGGCTGTCGCGATGGCTACTTCCCGCCGGAAGAGACGGAAGCGATCGTCGCCGACGTCGTTGCCAGCGGAGCCGATGTCCTATGGGTGGCCATGGGTCGGGAACGGCAGGAACAGTTCGCCGTCGACCAGGCCCCGCATCTCACCGGCGTTACCTGGATCAAGACCTGCGGGGGCATGTTCGACTTCCTGACCGGCACGGTTAAACGGGCACCGGACTGGATGCAGCGTGCAGGCCTGGAATGGCTCTACCGCATGTGGCAGGAGCCGAGGCGCCTGTTCATGCGCTATCTGATCACGAACCCCCACGCCATCTACCGGATGCTGGTGGCCACCCGCAGCCTTCCCGACGGCGGCCGTCCGTCAACCGATTTCCGATCCGGCGGGATCGAATAGGCCGTATCTCAGGCTCTGGCGCATGACCACATAGGGCCGCATCAGCTCGCTGCGGAAACCGAAGCTGACCTCTTGCAGGCTGCTGGTATGCCGTTCCAGCACGCCCTCGTCGTCGGCAAGACCGTCGAAGACGCGCGCAATCACGGCTTCCGGTACCGCCTTGCGGCCGTCGCCCAGGCGGATGGCCGCGGCATCGCGAATGGTGAACCGGCCGTGCTCGTCCATCCTGGCGGCGGCGGCCGCGAACAGGATATCGACCATGAAGGTGTGGGATTCCGCGCGCGTCACCCGGCGATAGGCATCGATGACGCGCGGGTCGATCTGGTCGACCAGCCGGCGCATCGCGTAGGCGAACTCCTCCGAGCCGATCTCATCACGCTCCGCGCGCACGGCAGCACAACCCGCGTGCAGGCACAGCGAGCTGACAACAAACGGAAGCCCCCGCGACAGCATCACCGCAAGCTTCTTGACCTCCGGATCGATCGTGAGGCCTGAGACATCCAGCCCCCAATCGATGATCGAGGAGAGTTCCCGCTGCGTCATATGCGGCAGGTGAACGGTCACGATGTTCCGTTCGATCCGCCCGTCTTCGCCGAAGAAGGCTTCCAGGTCGTGGGCCACGCCCAGCACCAGGAAGGTCAGCGGTGCACCGACATCCGAGATGCCCTTCATCGTCTCCACCAGCGAGCGGTGGAAGGTGGCATCCCGAATCGCATCCAGGTCATCGATGATGATCAGGATGCGGCCTTTGGAAATGCGGCTGCAGAAATCGATGGCCTCGCTTGGCACAAGCCGTGCCGGCAGGCCGCGGCGCCCGGTCGTGCCTGCCCCTTCGATACGGTCGGGGGGTATCTTGTCGACGATGCTCCGGAACAGGGCGCTGAAATCGGTCTCCGAGCTGCAGGCATACCGTATGACATGGTACCCGCTGCGCTTCGCTTCCGAGCCGACGACATTGGCCAGCGATGTCTTGCCAAGGCCGCGATGGGCGAACAGAACGACATGCGAGCGCTGATCTTCGATGGCGCCGACGATGGTGGCGAGCTGTCTGCTGCGGCCGGCGAAATCCGAACGAACCCGCTTCGGCTGGCTGGGCGTGAACGCCCTGGAGACCCGTTCCAGCTTCCTGCCTTGTGCGGTGGCAGCGACGCGCTCGGTGCCGACCGGCGTCAGAGAAATGGGGTGCTCGACCTCGGGTGCGGTCTCCTCATCCTCGAACAGGTCGATCAGCGCGTCGGCAGAGAGGCGGCCGTCGGCGGGCTGGGTCCACACGGCGTCCGCCAAATCGGGTGCGGCTGCCTGCCCCTCGCTTCCGGCTGCGCCGTTTCCGGGCGCGGTGTCCGCCTGATCCGATGGTGATACGCCACGGTGGTCGCCCCCGGTCGGGCCGATCGAGCCGAGCAGTCGCTTCACCGAAGCCGCAATCCAATCCATCGTGGCCAATCCCGCTGGGCTGCGGCTGTCGTAGCACCGGCATGCCCCATTTCGCCTGCGGCAGGGCCGGATCTGCGACCGTTGGACGAACGCGCAGCCGGTTGCCGCCATCTCTCGTCCGGCGTGTCGACGGATCCGGTGCCGAACCGATGCCGCCGCCCAGCCGAAGGCTCTCACCTCAGGGTAGCAGCCAAACCCTGTGGCTCAAGCTTGGCCGCGTGGCAACCGCCAAAACGGCCTCCGTCTCCATCTTGGACGCAGTCGCCTCAACATCCCGATCCGGACCTACACGCATCAGGGTTTCCAGTCGGTTGACGCCGCCGGAACATCCCCCGCAGAGCGTACGCAATCCTAGACCGCGGCAGACCGGGCCATATCCAAAGGCACAGGATCAATCCGAACTGCAGCGGGCCGATCAGTATATGGAAACGGCGGAAGACAACCGGCGCGGGGCGGCGCACCCGAGCGATCAGCTTGGCATACCCCAGCGTTTCCATGTTCGCCACACGCTTCAAGAGGCGGCGGACGGAAGCGCGGCGCTCTTCCGCCAGAAGGTCGCGGACGGTGGCGCAGATGCAGTGTTCGCGATCGGCCGGCATCGCCCGAGCCACACGGTTATCGGCATCCCGGTGATAGAGGGCGCCGACCTCGCCGACATAGACCGCATGCGACCGCGAGAGCACCTTCAGCCAGGCATCCTTGTCGCCGCCACGAATGCACCGGCCGGCAGGGAACCCGCCTGTAGCGCGCAGGATGTCGGCCCGCACAACGGTCGAGGACGTCCAGATCGGACTGTCCTTGAGCTGAAGCCAGCTCTCCAGATAGGTGCTCAGGTCCAGTTGCCTTGGCTCGCCATCGCCGTGCAGCCGGGAATAGGGATCGCGCCAGGGTTGGCCATTTTCCAGGTTGTCGTAGCCGGCGAACAGGCATCCGACATCGTCACCGGACTGCGTCCGGACGGCCTCGATGCGTGCCAGGTGGTCCGGCAGCCATTCATCGTCGGCGTCGAGAAAGGCGATCCAGGGCGCCCGCGCTTCCTCCACGGCCAGGTTGCGGGCGGCATAGCCGCCGGGGCCGGGCGTTGTGCGGTGGAATACGCGCAGCCGCGGCTCGCTGCCGAATTGCGCCAGCACATCGGCGCTCTCATCGGTCGAGGCATCGTCGACAGCCACGACCTCGAGCCGGCCTTCCGTCTGAGCGAAGACCGAGGCAAGGCAGCGCGCGAGGTGGGGCGCCTTGTTGTGCACCGGAATGGCGACCGTATAGATCGGGCCCTCGCCGGTATCCGTGTCGCGACGGGTCATGGACGACAAGCCGGTCGGCATCTGCGGCCCAAGACAGTCAGTTCCCGCCCATATCGCGGTGCCTGTACGCGAGGCGCGCTAGGGGCGCTATGCGTTGCTGCGACCGCTGAGAACCACGCCGAAGGTGCGGAACAGGATGCGGAAATCCAGCGCCGGCGACCAATTCTCCACATAGTGCAGGTCGTACCTGAGCCTTGCCTGAAACTGCCCCTCGTCCAGCACCGGTCCGGCATGGCCGTTGACCTGGGCCCAGCCGGTGATGCCGGGCTTGACGTGCCGGCGCAGTGCATATTCCAGAAGGATATCCTTGGCGAAACGGCTGCCGACATTCATGCGCAACGCATAGGGGCGCGGCCCGATCAGCGACATCTCGCCGCGCACGACGTTGATCAGCTGCGGCAGCTCATCGAGGCTGTAGCGGCGCAGAAACCGGCCGATACGGGTGACGCGCTCGTCGTTCGGATCGGTCTGCTTGACAGCCAGCGGGTCCCGCGCCTCATGGCGCATGGTCCGGAACTTCAAGACGCGGATCACCCGGTTGTGCACGCCAAAACGCGACTGTGCGAAGAAGACGGGGCCGGGCGTGTCGAACTTGATAAGGGCCGCGATGATCAGCATCAGGGGCGCTGCGCCGAACAGCAGCAGCAATCCCAAGAGCCGGTCTTCGAATGCCTTAAACAGCCAGTAGGTGCCGGTGACGGGGCGCTGCAGCAGGGCCGCAGGCTCCAGCTCGTACCGCGTCTGGCACAGATAGCCGGCAAGATCCGGCGCCAGAGCGATATCCGGCGACGCATTGCGCAGCTGTTTCAGGATGGCGAGGATCCGTGCTTCGGCGGACCAGGGCAGGGCGATGATGATCCTGTCGACCTGATCGACCTTGCGGCTCGTCATCAGGTCCTTGACCGTTCCCAGGATCGGGCATCCGAGCACTTCCGGCGGCAACCGGTCCTTGCGGTCGTCATACACGCCGACGATCTTCACCGAGCCGTCGCCGGCCTCAAGGGCCGCGCGGATGACGCGATGGCCGACCTCGGTTGCACCGACGACGACGATGCGGGTGGCGAGACTGTCCGCTGTCTGCCAACGGCGGATGAACCACATTAGGCACCCGCGGGCAATCAGGGCCACGCCCAGAAGGCCCAACAGCCAGATCAAGGCGGTCAACGCCAAAAGCACCGGCTGCCCTATGGCAACGCTGACGATCGCCACCGTTGCGGCCGACAAGCCGACGGCCGGCACCAGCGGCCGGAAGACGTTGCGGCCCTGCGCAAGCTCCGCCTTGTCGTACTGCCGGCATTTGCGAAGCGTCTGCAGGAACACAGCGGAGCCGAGAAGTAGCAGCAGAAACGCTTCGCGGAAGCCAACGGCATCGCCGGCGAAACGAACATACTCACTGGCGTACAAGAGCCCGATGCCGATCGCAGCCGCGAAATCGGTCAGCTTCACGAGGACAATGGCGATGGGCAACGGGGACCGTCGCGGATGCCCCCAATTCGAAAGACGCCGCCGCGGTGCGGGATCGTTGGCCGCATCCTCGGGGATCGGAAGGGCGATATTTTCGCCCACATAGGCGAAGGAGTCAGGCGCCGGCTCCGGGCGGACCCGCATGGATGATGCCGTCAATACACCCTCCTTGCCAAACTCACCACCATGCGACCATCCGGCCCCAGCCCTTTGGGCCAAGCGGAACATCCGGTATGTCGGATTACGGTGCGAGCCGCATTAGCTCATGTGCACGCTCACGATCCGACCACCCGCGCCACTTCTTGTGCTGCGGAGAGTCTGCCTCTGCCCCCCTTCATTGCGACGAACGCCCGTATCGCCGCGATCTCTACCCCATTGTCGCCGCATTTAGCGGCGTTGGCCGCAGCCTCACGCTGCGGACGCGTTGTTCAACACGCTGAATTACAAACAATCTTAGAGACATCGGGTGTTTCGGTCAAAAACAATATCGGCCAGACCTATATACCGGAGTGTGACACGACATTCCGACGCAATGGCCCGATTTCTCCCTCAAGTTGCAGTGCAACAGATCGCGATCGGCTTGCCAAGCCGATTCGCCCGTGTTCAGTTGGCGCCCCCCGCCCGGTATCGGCCGAAGGTGGCGTTGCGATCGCTCGAATGATGCAGCCGCGCCCGTTCGCGCTGCGGCGCGGCACGATCGCGATCGGCGGCAATCTAGGGAACCGGATGCCCGGCCAGTCATTCGTCTTCCTTGGCACGAAGCTCGATCCCGGCGGTGCCCAGCTTCTGCAGCTGCAACTCGCGCGCGAGATGCGGGCGCGCGGGCATGCGGCCATCTCGTGGTTTCTCTATCTGCAGCAACCGGCCTATGAGGGCGACCCCGACGCGCAGGTGCTGCTGCGCCATCCCGCCCGCGGGCCGCTGGCGTATGCGGTCATCTTCTGGCGCCTACTGGTCTTGCTGCGGCGGTCGCGGCCCGACGCCGTCTGCTGCTCTCTGCCACTCGCCAACCTGCTGGGCAGCCTGGCGGCATGGCTGGCAGGCGTGCCGGTCCGCACCGTCTCTCACCACTACCCGATCGAGACGATTTCGCGCCCCAAGCGCATCGCCGACGGGCTTTGGGCGCGGCTGGGCCTGTACACACGCGTCGTCGCCGTTTCCAATGCCGTCGCCGAGAGCTTCGGCAGACAGGGGGCCCGCTATCGCAGGATCCTGACCGTTATCCCGAACGGTGTCGCCCTGCCGCCACGGCGGCTCGATCGCTCGGCCGCCCGCCGCCATCTGGGGCTGCCGGCGGACGGGTTCGTCGTCGGAACCATCGGCCGCCTGGCGGAGCAGAAGAACCAGCGCGTGTTGCTGGAAGCCATGGTCTCGGTGCCCGATTTGCATGTGGCCATCGCCGGATCCGGCCCTCTGGAGACCGAACTACGCGCCCTGGCCCAGCCGATGGGCCCGCGAATGCACTGGCTGGGCGCCCGCCCGCCGGAGGAGATCCCCGACATTCTCGGCGCGTTCGATATGTTCGCAATGCCCTCGCTGTTCGAAGGCATGCCGCTGGCCGTCGTCGAGGCGCTGCATGCTGGCCTTCCAGTCGTCGCAAGCGATATCCCGACGATCAGCGAGGTGGTGCAGCCGGACGACGGACCCGACGGTGCGGTCCTGTTGCCCCACGACGATCCGAGGGCATGGGCCGAGGCGATTGTGGCCCTTGCCGCCGACGCCAACAGCCGCGCGGCCCTGGCGACGGCCGCCGATCGCATAGCCGCGCTGTTTACGTTGGAGCGCATGGCCGCTGGATATGAGCGCCTTCTGACGACGGGCCGGCCATAGGCCGATCCTTGAACGCCCGGCGTTGTCAGGTGTGGCGAACCGCCGACAGCGACCAGGTCACCTGAGGTATCGCGAGATCTTCCTGCGCGGCATTCAACAGGGTCAGCGTCACTTCTCCCTCGCCGGTCGCCTGGGCGGAGACAAGCGTACCGTCCAGATCGTGGTCGGCTGCCCATCGTATGCCGTCGCCGGGCCGTGCATGGGGCAAGGGGAGGCGCAGCCGTGCCCGACCCCAGCCGGCGATCGTGAAGGCCTCCGACCTGGCCTCGGCCGACAGCCAGCCGTGATTGTCATGGGCGACAAGTCCAGCGACTGAGGCCCCTAGATCCACCGGTGTCGCGGCACCGGCCAGGTGGTTGCCGATGATTGTCACGCGTTCGCACGGCATGCCGCGCACATGGATGCCGCAGTCCAGACCGGAGGCCAGCATGTTGCTGCCGATCACGACATCGCGGAACGCCGCCTCATGGGCCCACACCTGCAGTCCGACGGTGCGGCGGTCCGGCCGCGCGGTCAGGCGCCTCACCTGGTTTTCGGAGATCAGAACGTCGGACATGTCGACGCCCTCGGCGCGCGTACGCAAGAGGATGCCGACCGTATCGCGGTCGTTATCCTGTCCGGCACCGTCCAGGCCGTCGATGATGTTGCCCCTTATGGTCCGGCCGCTGCCGCCACAGCGAAGCGCGATGCCGTGGATGAAGCGGCTGTCGCGGATGATGTTGTCGGTGATGACGATGTTGTCGCGCGCACCCTGGTCCGGTTCGTAGATCGGCGCATAGTCGGAATGCGGGTGCCCATAGCCTGAGATGAAGTTGTTCGACACGATGTGGTGGTCGCCGCCAAGCCGGATCGCCGTCACCTCGCGCGCCCAGGTCGGGTGGTCCCAGATCAGAGTGTTGTGATGGATGAAGATATGGGTTCCAGCACCGGTCTGCTTGATCTCGCCGCGGCTGTCGTAGGTACTGCCCTTGATGTTGATCGACGCTTCGCCCCGCCCGCAATTGATCAGGTCGTTGTGCGCGATCTTGCCGTGAACGGCCTTTAGGTAGATGCCTTCGCAATCCATCACCGTGGCCGGCGGGACGTCTGGCGGGTCGCTGTACACGTTCTCCAGATGGTTGCCGATGATCTCGAAATAGGTGGCGCCGACGATGTTGATCGCCTGTACCTCTGGAAAGCGGCCGGTGGACGCCGCATGACGGCGGTCCAGGATGTTCCGGAAGACGTTGCTGCGGATATAGAACCGGCCGGTCGTGCGCTCATAGAGTCCGCGATCCCGGCCCAGTTCGACAGCCTGGCCGGCACATCCGAACAGCGGCGCGCGGCCTGACTCGTTGTATCCGGCCTCCGTCGCGTCGATGTCGAGGAACTCGTTGCCTTCGATCCAGACATCGTTGAGGTTCAGCACGGCCATGTAGAAGCCGCCCCAGGCCCGTTCGACGATGTTATGCGTCAGGACGATGCGGTGGATCGTCGGCTCGGTTTCGGTGTTGATGGTCGGTTCGTGATACGGCCCGCCGGACCAGAAATAGACGGGCTGGGTGGTTCCGCGGAAGGCGCAGCCCGTCAGCCGGAACTCCCCGATATCCTCGGTCCACTGGAAGTGCTCCGGAAAGGCGCGATGGCCGGTATCGGCATCGGACCCGTCGGAGATCACGAAGACGCGGCGCCAATTGGCGAAAGTGACGCCGTCGACGGACACGCTGTGGCGCAGATTGAAGATGTTGTTGGGCACGCTGCCCTCGCCGTCCAGCACGGCAAGATCGCGCCCGGCCCCTCGGATAATCAGCGGCCCTGTGGTCGAAATCGGCGTAACGGCGGGCACGCGATAGCGCCCGGCCGGAATGGCGCCTGGCCGGCCGCGCTGCTGCAGTGCTGCAAGCCAGCGGTCGAATGCGGCGCTGTCATCGGCCTGCCCGTCACCGACGGCGCCGAATTCAGGGTCCCGCAGGCTCAGGCACTCTGCCTCAGCGCCGGCAGCCGCCGCCGGAGATGGAGCGGACACCGCGGCGCCCGCCGCTGCGGCGGCCGGGACCGCAATCGCCCGATGCAGCAGGTCACGCCGGCTGGCCATGTCACCTCTCCTTGCGCCATGCATTGCCGACGCCGCTGACGGCCTTATAACCGGCCGGTCAGCCCCGCGCCGTGACGAGAACGGGGCCGGAGCCCGCCGTTCTGTTGCCCGATGCCGTCTGTCGGTCGCCCGGGATCCGCCGTCGGAAACAGTCCGGATAGGGCAGGCTGGTATAGGCCAGGCCCGCCACCAGCAGTACCCAGACGATGCTGCTGTGTTCCGGAAACGACCGGGCAACGGTGTTGTGTACCAGGATCATTGCGACGAAAAGCGGAAAGAACGCGATCTCCGGCCCACGATAGCGCGTAGCCTCCCGGATCAACCGCACGACCAGCAGCACGAGGTTGGGCAGGAACACCGCGACGCCGACGAAGCCGAGATACAGCCAGAGATCGATATAACCGTTGTGGGCGTGACCGATGCTGCTGAACAGCTCGGCAATGACAAGGCCGGCATCGCCTTGCCAGAACGCCCCGAAACCATAGCCCAAGAAGGGCCGCTGCATGCCGAGATCGATCACCAGGTCCCAGATGATCGTGCGATCGGTCAAGGTCGCGTCCCGCCCGATGGCGGTGAGCGCGACACCGAAGAAACTGCTGAGCACGAGCACGAGGCCGCCCAGCCCGAAGACCGACAGCAGGAGAAGCCGGGCGGGCACCGACAGGCGGCCGGTCTGCAGGACCGCGAAGAACGGCATGCCGATGACGAACACACCGAACGCCATGAGCCAGGCTGTCCGCGAACCCGACAGATAGACCATCAGCAGCGCCACCACGGTCATCGCCAGGTAGATGAAGCCCCGCAACCCGCCGCGTCGCTGCTGCACCACGAAGACCAGGGCTGCCAAGGCCATCGTGGTGCCGAAGGCGTTCTTGTGCTGCAGCACGCCGCGCCAGTCGCCGCCGCGGTTGAAGTCGATGCCGACACCGGGAAGCGCGACGACGAAAGCGAGATTGATGGCGACCATGGCGACGAAGGCCATCGCGATCAATTCGATGAACTCGTCACGCGGGCGGCGCATGACCAGATGCAGGGCGAAGGCGGTCGTGCCGAACAGCGCGATGCCGCGCCGGATCGTCAGCGCCCGTTCGTCGGACCAGAGGACGGAGAGCAGCACGAACGCGATGAAGGCAACCAGCCACCCGTTGCGGCGGAGCAGAGCGGCGGCTCTCTGGGCATTGGCGGCGAGATAGATTATGGCCGTTCCGTAGAAGACGCCTGCGAACAGCTGGAACCGCCGGTTGCCTTCGATCGCGCCTTCAACCGTATAGGCGCCGAGCGAGCCCAGGTCGCTGAGCAGAAACGACAGCGATCCCGCCATCAGCAAGATGCCGAGCGCGAAATAGAGTTGCTCGACCTGATGAAGCAGCCGCCGCTGAAACGCGATCACGGGAAGCTCCGGCTTTCCCGGACGTCACTCGGCAACGGCGGTTGTCGCCGCAGGCCGTTGCGGCGAATCCTTCCAGCGAAGCCCGACATCGAGCGCGCCGCTGTCGAGCAGGGCCCGGATCTGCGCGATGCGCTGATAGCGTACGCCCTCGAAATCCTCCTGCCGCAGGTCCGTACCCCTGTACGCCTGATAGAGCTGCTCCGCGCCCGATCGCGCGGTCCACTGCGGCTGAAAGCCCGGCACGAGCCGCGAAATCTTCGAACAATCCACGCGGTAGCACCGCTTGTCCGGACCGGCATCCTCAGCATAGGTGACGCGGCTTCCGGGCACGACATCGGCCACGATCTCCGCCAGCTCGCTCATCCGGTAGTTCTCAGCCGTGCTGCCGACATTGAAGGCCTGGGCCTGCACCACATCGCCCGGCGCGTCCAGCACCGCCAGGAACGCGCGGGAGATATCTTCTATATGGACGATGGGGCGCCAGGGTGTTCCGTCGCTCTTCAGGAAGACCTCTCCGGTCGCGAAGGCGTACGCCACCAGGTTGTTCAGAACCAGATCGAAGCGCAGCCGCGGCGATACACCATAGGCCGTGGCGCTGCGCAGGTTGACCACACAGAAGTCCCGATCGGCCAGTTCGGCGAGGTCGCGCTCGGCCATCACCTTGGACTCGCCATAGGGCGTGATGGGATTGAGCGCGCCGGTTTCGTCGATCATGTCGTCGCCGGCCGCACCATAATTGCTGCACGACGAAGAGAAGATGAACCGCGGCACCCCGACAGCCTTGGCGCAGCGCGCGGCATGGACGGCCGCTTCGTGATTGATCGCGAAGGTCAGCGCCGGGTTCAGGTTGCCGAGCGGATCGTTCGACAGAGCCGCCAGGTGGACGACCCCGTCGAAGCCGCGGAAGTCCTCCGCGACGGCATCGCGCACATCCTTGTCGATGCTGTCGATCCGCCCCGCAGGCCCGATATCGTCGCCGAAAGTGCAGTTGCGGTAGAGGTCGCTGTCCATGCCGACGACCTCGTGCCCCGCATCCAGGAACAGCGGAACCGCGACGGTTCCGATATAGCCACGATGCCCGGTCATCAAGATGCGCATGGTGTCCCCTTCCGATCCGACAAAGTGTCTGCCCGATTTTCGACGACGGCCGGGCCGCCGGTCAGGCCGGTATCTCCGGCATCGCCGCCAGCTTGCGTTCCCAGTCCAAAGCCGTGGCGACAATGGTATCGATGCTATCGTATTTCGGCTGCCAATCGAGCGCCTCTTTGATTCGCTCCGCACGGGCAAAGATGGCCGGGGGATCGCCGGGCCGCCGCTCGGTCCGGCGAACGGGCAGGCTCATCCCGGCGACCCGTTCCAGCGCCTCGACCACTTCCAGCACGGAGAACCCGTGCCCATAGCCGCAGTTCAGCGTCAACCTCCCGCCCTGGTCGACGAGACGCGACAGCGCCTTCAGATGCGCTTCAGCCAAGTCCATGGGGTGTACATAGTCGCGAATGCCGGTGCCGTCGGGCGTCGGATAGTCGTCGCCATAGATCAGCAGCTCGCCGCGCTGTCCAAGCGCCGTCTGGCAGGCCTTCTTTACAAGGTGCGTCGCGTGGGGGTTGGTTTCGCCGGTGCGGCCCTTGGGGTCGGCGCCCGCCACATTGAAGTACCGCAAGGTCACATAATTGAGGTCATAGGCATTGGCCGCGTCGTCCAGGATCCGCTCAACGACGAATTTCGACCAGCCGTAGGGGCTGATCGGGAAGGTGGGCGCGTGCTCGCCGACCGGCAGTTCTTCCGGCACGCCATAGACCGCGGAGGTCGACGAGTAGATGTAGTTGCGGATGCCCGCGTCGATGCATCGCTGCAGCAGCTCGGCGGAATTGGTGACGTTGTTGCGATAATACTCCAGCGGCCGCTCGACCGATTCGGGCACGAAGGTGCTGGCGGCAAAATGCATCACGGCGGTGACCCCGTGATCGCCGACGGCGCGGTCCAGCACCGCGGGGTCGGCCATATCGCCTTCGACCAACGGCACCTCCGGCGGCAGCAGGAAGCGATATCCGGTCGTGAAATCGTCTACGACGACCAGGGGGACGCCCGCATCCATGAGATGGCGGACGACATGGCTGCCGACATAGCCGGCGCCGCCGGTGACAAGGACAGTGTCTTGCTGGCTCATAATCCCGGCTTCCGTTCTGGTTGACGCCAATCCTTTTTGGCACTGCAGCATCGTATACTCCCCACGCGGCGCGCCGGTCTTGCGGAAAAGGCGACCGGGCCTCCAGCCGAGGACGAGATGACGCGGTTCGTTGAGGTGGAGGGGAGCGCGGTCTTGGGCACGACTCAAAGTCCGCCCTGCGCGATGCCGGCATCCACCCTTGTTCACCCTGCCTACGGGCGGGCGAAGCATGACGTCATGCAGTACTGTCGAGCGCAATTAGCACAAGCGAATTAACGTGATATTTCCGAACAATCGGCTATTCTGCTGCCCCGGTGGCCTACCTCTTTGCGGGATTGGGAGCTCATGACGGGCCAGCGCATCAAGATCGTTCTCTTACTTGTCTTCCTTGCCGCCTGTTCGCCTGGATCGTCTCTGCCGCCGCTGCAGGAAGGCGGGGACGGGGCGTACCGGCTTGATACGGGCGACAGCATCAACGTTATCGTGTTCGGTCAGGAGTCGCTGAGCGGCGTGTTCGCCGTGAGCGACGGCGGCGACGTGTCCATGCCGCTGATCGGCCTAGTTCCGGCGCGTGGGCTCACGCTGGAGGCGTTCCGGAGCGAGGTCGAACAGCGCCTTGCCGACGGCTTCCTGGTGAACCCGAATGTCAGCGCCCAGGTCGATACCTATCGCCCGATCTTCGTGCTGGGCGAGGTTGCGGCGCCGGGACAGTTCCCCTATCAGCCGGGCATGACGGTGCTGACGGCGGTGTCTATCGCGGGCGGTTTTACCTATCGCGCCGAGCAGGACTATGTGTCGATCACCCGTCAACGCCGCGGCGAACAACCGTCGGAGGCCAGGGCCCCCCGTGATGCCGTGGTGCAGCCCGGTGACGTCATCAACGTCTTCGAGCGGTTCTTCTGATCACCGCCGCAGGCGCCACCAGGACGGCGGTGCTTGGCGATGACCGGATCCGGTGCAATGGGGACTCATGCGTCTCGCGGCGTGAAGCCGTTCTGCCTGACCATGGCCGCGCTGTTGGTGACGCTGCCAGTCTCCGCCCCGGCCGTTGCGCAGGACGAGCCGGCGCGTGCCGAGACCATCCGCGAAAGGGCCCGGCCATTGTTCGATCCGATCGGGCTGCCGGCACGGCCTTGGCGGTTCTTCCCGTCGTTGTCGACGGAGCTGCAGCTGGACGACAACATCTTCGCCGATGACGAGATCGTGCGGGCCGACATCGCCTTCGTCGTCGAGCCTTCGGTAAGCGTCCGCGAGGAGCTCGAGGGCATCGAGGTCAGGGCAGAGGCGTTCGGCCGGTTCACGCAATATGTCGACAACAGATCGGAGAGCAACGAAGAGTTCGGCTTCGACGCCAGCGTCGACTATGAGATCGACTCGTCTCTGCAGGTCGGGGCGGCGGCCGGATTCCAGCGCGAGACAGTCTCCCGATCCGATCCGGAAGACGCCGATCTGGACGAGCCACTGCAGCGCAACCTCTTCGAGGCGGACCTGAGCGCCGACTATACCCTGAACCGCGTATCCTTCACGCTGACGGGCGAGGTCCGGCTGGAGGATTTCTTGCCGGAGGAGGAAGACGACGAAGACCGTCAGCGCTATAGCGGCATTGCGCGTGTTTCGTACGAGGTCTCACCGAAGGTCGACGCCTTCATCGAAGGACAGTTCTCTGCACTGCGCTTCACCTCGCGTGAGAGCGACGACAACGAAGCCAACACGTTCACGGCGTTGACCGGCAGCGCTTTCGATTTCAACGGAATCGTCTTCGGGGAGGTCGGCGTCGGCGTGTTCCATCAGGATTTTCTGGATCCGGCGGAAGGTGACTTTACGGGGCTTGCGCTCAACGCCGGGATCGACTGGAACGTCACGGCCCTGACCGGGCTACGCGCATCCGTCATCCGCCGCGACGAGGCGACGCGTGTCGGCGGGGCCACCAGTCGCGTGCGAACGGAACTTCGCGTCGGTGCAACGCACGAGTTGCTGCGCAACTTGCTGATCGACGTGGATGGTTCGTACCGGATCGATGAATTCGAGGGGATAGACCGCACCGACGAGACATTCCGGGCTGCGGCTGGCATCGAATACATCGTCAACCGGATGCTGGCCACTTTCGCCCGCTATGAGTTCACGACGCGCACGTCGGACGATCCCGAAAGCGAGTTCGACCGCAACCTCGCCATCATCGGCGTCTCGGCGCGTCTCTAGGTCGCAGCCATGCCCTGGTATGCGCCCCTTCCCAGATCCGGCGTTACGCCGTGACGCGGCTGCACTTTGTAGAGTGTGTCCCGGTGTGGCATGGTCCGCTGCACCCATTTGGCGCATGCGCCTTGCGGACCCAGACCACGGCATCGGTGAAGCGATGCGACAACCCGGACTGAGATGCAGTATTTCGGCCGCACCAGGGCAGGCTGTGCGAACCTGACAGCATCCCCCAACGCCTCCCACCACTGGTCCGGAGCCACTGGAACACCGGTGGCGAACGGAAGTTCCGCACGGGGTAGGTGACGGCGTGCGCGTGGCCTTCTTCGTCCACCGGTTTCCGGCCATGTCGGAGACCTTCGTCATCAACCTCGCCGTCCAGCTGATCGAACGCGGGCATGAGCTGAGCATCATGCCGTTCGTCAGAGAGCCGGGCATCGGCGCACAGATGCACGCCGACATCCGCGCCTACGACCTCGACAAACGAGTGCTCGATCTGGAGATGCCGAGAACCGCCATGGGCCGTCTTGTCCACGCACCGGTCATGGTGGCGCGGGGGTTGATCGGCACGCTTCCCGCCCAGGCCCTGAATCCGTTTCGCTTCGGACGTCGCGCGGCCAGCCTTCGTCTTCTGTACGAAAGCCGCACGCTGCGCCGTCAGCCGCCCTTCGACATCATCCATTGCCAGTTCGGAACGCTCGCCAAGCCGGCCTTGCAGCTCCGTCGCGTGGCCGGTCTGAGCGGCAAGATCGTCGTGCATTTTCGCGGCTTCGACATCAGCAAGCATGTGAAGGAAAATGGCCGGCACGTTTATGACCGGGTGTTTCAGGAAGCCGACTTCTTCGTCGCGAACTGCCGGTACTTCCGACAGAAGGCGATCTCCCTCGGCTGCCCGGAAGACCGCATCGACGTGCTGCACTCCGGCATCGACGGCTCGCGATTTCCGTTCCGCGAGCGGACGATGGAGACCGGGAGGCCTATCCGGATCGCGACCGTTGGTCGGCTTGTGGAGAAGAAAGGCATACGCTACGCGATCGAAGCAATGGGCACGCTTCGCCGTCATGGGCACGACATAGAATACACGATCGCAGGGGACGGGCCGCTGCATGACGATCTGGTCGACCGGATCAGGCAGCTGCAATTGGGTGATTGCGTCCGGTTGGTGGGCGAATTGACGCAAGCCGGCGTCACCGACCTGCTGGCACGATCGGACCTGTTCGTCGCCCCGAGCGTGACGTCGCGGCAGGGCGATGAAGACGCCCCCATCAACACGCTGAAGGAAGCGATGTCCATGGGGTTGCCCGTGGTCAGCACGCTGCATGGCGGCATTCCGGAACTGGTGGAAGACGGTATAAGCGGCCATCTGGTGCCGGAGCACGACGCCGATGCCCTGGCCGATGCGCTGCTGCGTTTGCTTGGGGCTTCGGAAACCTGGCCTTTGCTGGGGCGGGCCGGTCGCGCGAAAGTGATCCGGGACTACGATCTTGCCGCCGCGGGCGACAAGCTGGTTTCCATTTACGAGCGCGTGATGTCCCAGTGACCCGGACGCCGACCCGATTTATCAATACGACAGGTTCTTGCGTATAGAATTGGGTGCCCACGGGTGAGCCGGGCGAAGGCAGTCCGCCCGCCGCATGAAGACGATAGAGGCCGGCATGGCAGCGCCAATCGTAACGATCGTCGTCTCTCCCAGGGACAGGTTCAGCATGACCGATGAGTCCCTGGAGAGCCTCTATGCCCGAACGGCCACACCGTTCGACCTTGTCTACGTGGACGGGTTCTCACCTCCGGAAACGGCAGCCTATCTGCAGGGGCAGGCCGCCGAGCGCGGATTCCGGCTTATCCGGGTGGAGCATTACCTGTCGCCGAACCAGGCCCGCAATATCGGCCTGCAGCACGTGACCACGCCTTACGTCGTGTTCGCCGACAATGACGTGATCTACACCGATGGCTGGCTCGATGCGCTGCTTGGCTGTGCCGAAGAGACCGGTGCCAGCGTCGTTACGCCGCTGACCTGCGAAGGCCATCCGGTCCACGACGTGATCCACCATGCCGGGGGTGCCTTCACCGACCTGCCGTCGACCGAAGACTTCTTCGCCGCCGCCGACACGCCGGCAGGGCGCAAGATCCTGGAAATCCAGAACCTGCATCTGGATCGGCTGGACGACTGGAAGGACAAGCTGTCACGGGTGGAGACCGGCACTTGCGAGTTTCATTGCGTGCTGGTGCGGCGCGAGATCTTCGACACGATCGGGCCGCTGGACGAGCGGCTCAAGGCCAGCAAGGAGCATCTCGACCTGTCGCTGAGCGTCTATCAGGCCGGCGGCAAGATCGTCTTCGAACCCGGCGCCGTGATCACGTTTGTGCTGCCTTGCCCGGGGCGGCCGCTTCGGTCCTACGATTGGGAGTTTTTCCTGCTGCGGTGGAGCGACGCCTGGGGCGGTCTCAGCCTCGAGGCCTTCCAGCGCAAGTGGAAGCTTCAGGAAACCGACTTCTTCGAAGCGAAGCGCCGCATCTATAGTTGGCGCAGGATACAGAGCGTCGTGATACCCCAACTGCAGCGCATTCCGCTCCTGGGCCGAAGCCGACGCTTCACCCATCGCCTGGGCCGCACGCTGCAACCCATCGAGAGAATGGTCGGCCGACGCATTGTCCGCCGGCATGAGCGCCGCCTGGCGCAGGTCTCCGGCTCTGCTGCTCCACCGGCGGCCATGGAGGCCACTCACTGACCCCGTCGGAACTTCCGCGATCGGCTGCGCCCCAGCCGTTGGGGACCAGGCTGGGGCGGGCGATCCTGTGGTCTGCGGCTTCGACCTGGTTCCGGCTGATCGCCACCCTTGTGATCTTCTCGATCCTGGCCCGTCTTCTGGGGCCGGAAGCCTACGGCCTGCTGGGCATGGTGATGGTCGCGCTGACGCTGGGCGAGGTCCTGGTGGGCGGGGCCGTGCTGGAATCGATCATCCAGAAGCGCGATCTGGATGCCGGCCACAAGGACACGATGTTCTGGACGCTCGCCGGCGCCGGTCTGGCGATGACCGGGCTGATGGCGGCCTCAGCACCGCTGCTAGCATTCCTCTTCGATCAGGATCGCCTGACGGCGCTCGTTATCGCCGCTTCGCCGATCCTGCTTCTGCGCGCGCTGTTCTCGTTGCCGGAAGCGCTGCTGCGCCGCAGCCTTCGGTACAAGACGCTGGCCGCGGCGTCGTCCGCCGCCGTGGTCTCGGGCGGGTCGCTGGGCGTCGGCCTGGCCCTTGCCGGCTATGGCGTGTGGAGCCTGATCGCGTCACAGCTGGCCCAGGCTGCTGTGCAGCTCGCGATCGCCTGGCCGCTCAGCCGCTACTGGCCCGAAGGGCGGCAGTCGCGCGGGCATTTCCGCGACCTCTGGAAATTCAATCTGAGCGTCCTGGCCATCCGCCTGGTGGGGTATGTGGACCAGATGGTGCCGCGTATCGCGATCGCGCTGGTGATGGGCCCTCTGGCGCTCGGGCATTTCAACGCCGCTCGGCGGCTGATCGACATGATCAAGACGGGCGTGACCCAGCCGCTGACCGCCGTGGCGCTGCCGACCTTTTCCGGTCTGCAGGGGGATCAGAGATCACTCGGCGATCTGCTCCGCTCCACGATCCTGTTGTCCAGTACCCTCGGCTTCCCGTGCTTCGCCGGATTTGCCGTGGTCGCCCCCGATCTGGTGCCGCTGCTGCTGGGTGATCAATGGGTCGATACCGTCCCGCTGGTTCAGATCCTGGCGCTGATCGGTTTCCGGGCCTCCGCCATGACGTTCAATGCCATCCTGCTGCGCAGCCTGGGGCGCCCGCACTGGCTCC
>JANQQD010000286.1 GCA_028285185.1 Anaerolineae bacterium
GATGGCGCCGGAACCGACCACCAGCAGCGACTTCGGCATGGCCTCGGGAACCATGGCCTCCTTATAGGTCCAGATCAGCTTTCCATCCGGCTCCAGCCCTGGCAGAGACCGTGCCCGAGCCCCGGTGGCGATGATGATGTGCTTGGCCGTGAGCGTCTGACCGCCCGGCGAGACGTCGACACGCCCAGCGCCATTCAGCCGGCCGTGGCCGTCGATCACCGTGACCTTGTTCTTCTTCAACAAGTGCTTCACGCCGGCGGAAAGCTGGCCGGCCACGGCACGCGACCGCTTGATGACCTTGCCGAAATCGAAGCTGATGTCCTTGGCGGAAAAGCCGAACTGGTCGAGGTTGTGCAGAAGGTGGCTGATTTCCGACGACCGCAGCAGCGCCTTGGTCGGGATGCAGCCCCAATTGAGGCAGATGCCCCCCAGATGCTCACGTTCCACGACGGCAGTCTTCATGCCGAGCTGGGCAGCACGGATGGCGGCCACGTAGCCGCCCGGTCCGGAGCCCACGACGATCAGGTCGAAGCTGGTCTCGGCCATGGGAAAGTTCCTCGACTGTTGGACTGGATGCCGCCCGGCGGCCGACCTAGAGCATCATCGTCAGCGGATCTTCGACGATGCGCTTAAACGCCTTCAGGAACTGGGCCCCGACGGCACCATCCACCGAGCGATGGTCGACAGCCAGCGTGCAGCTCATCACCGTCGCGACGCCAAGCGCACCATCCTTGACGATAGGGCGCTGCTCGCCCGCGCCAACCGCCAGAATGCAGCTCTGGGGCGGATTGATGATGGCACCGAAATGCTGGACACCGAACATGCCGAGGTTGGAGATGGTGAAGCCACCCCCCTGGTACTCCTCCGGCTTCAACTCTCCCTGACGTGCCCTGGCCGCTAGGTCCTTCATCTCGGTCGCGATCGTTGCCAAGCCCTTGGTATCGGCGTCGCGAATGATCGGTGTGATCAGCCCGCCATCGGTGGCAACGGCAACGGAGACATCGACCCGGTCGTAAAGCAGAATCGCATCGTCGGTCCAAGACGAGTTGCACTCAGGCACCTTGCGAAGGGTGCGCGCTACGGCCTTGATAATCCAGTCATTCACCGAGACACTGATGTCGCCGGCGCGCTGGTTCAGATCCTTGCGCAGCTGCAGCAGCCGGTCGAGCTCGCAGTCCACCGTCAGATAGAAATGCGGCACCGTCTGCTTCGATTCCGCCAGCCGCCGCGCCACGGTCTTGCGGGCCGTGCTGTTCTTGACGGCCTGGTACGACATGCCCAGCGCATCGGCATAAGCCCGCGCATCCATGCCCGCGGCCGGCGCCGGCCTGGGCGCCGCAGCCGCCGGGGCTTCCGCTTTCGCCGGCGCCGGGGCTGCTGCAGGTGCTGCTTTGCCAGTGCCGGCGGCAACGGCTGCCTCGATATCCGCCTTTACGATCCGGCTATGCGGCCCTGAGCCCTGGATCAGCGATAGATCCAGCCCCTTCTCTTTGGCCAGGCGCCGCGCAAGCGGGCTTGCGAAGACTCGGGCCCCAGGTGCCGCGCCCGGCGCCGGTGCTGCGGTAGGCTGGGCGGCCGGGGCCGCCTGCGGCGCTGCGGCTGGGGTCGCGGGCGCCTCGGCCGCCGCCGCCGGTGCCGGGGCGGCGCCAGGGGCGTATCCATCCAGTGCCGCAGCGTCTTCACCGTCGCCGAGCATCACGGCAATCGGCGTGTTCACGGCGACGCCTTCCGTTCCGGCGGGGACCAGGATCTTGCCCAGGATGCCTTCGTCCACCGCCTCGACTTCCATCGTCGCCTTGTCTGTCTCAATCTCGGCGATGACGTCGCCTGAGGTCACCTCGTCGCCCTCGGCCTTCAGCCAGTTGGCGAGCGTGCCCTCCGTCATCGTCGGTGACAGGGCCGGCATCAGAACTTCGATCGGCATTGGCTCATTCCCCGAAAGACACGGCCTGACGCCC
>JANQQD010000308.1 GCA_028285185.1 Anaerolineae bacterium
ACGATCAATGGCGGCAGCGGCATCGATACCGCCGACTACAGCGCATCGGGCAGCACGGTGTGGGTGTCGCTGACGACCGGAACGGGTTTCTTCGGCGACGCCCAGGGCGACACGCTGAGCGGCGTGGAAAACATCACCGGCAGCCAGCATGCCGACGCGCTGTTCGGCAATGGCGGGGCCAACACCCTGAAGGGCCTCGCCGGCAACGACTACCTGGACGGCAAGGGCGGCAACGACAGCTTGACCGGCGGCGACGGCAACGACACCGTCCTGGGCGGCAACGGCAACGATTCACTGGGCGGTGGCGACGGCAGCGATACTCTGAAAGGCGGTGCCGGGTTCGACGTCCTGCTGGGCGGCCGCGGCGTCGACCAGCTCTACGGCGGCGCCAACGCCGACACCTTTACCTTCGGCTGGGATGGCGAGAGCGAGAACGACGAAGACGGCGGCTGGGCGCTGGGCGTCATCCATGACTTCAGCCAGGCCGAAGGTGATCGGATCAACGTGCTGCCTATCGACGCCGACCTCACCAGCCCCGGTCCAAACGCCGCCTTCGACTGGATCGGTACCGACAGCTTCAGCGGCACAGCCGGAGAGCTGCGCTATCAGCAGCTCGGCTCTTCCTGGACCATGCTCTACGGCGACCAGGACGGTGACGCCGTGGCCGACATCTCCATCCAGCTTGCCGGCATTCACGACCTGACGGCCGCCGATATCGTCCTCTAGCTTTGTGGATCGCCCCCCCGACCAAATCCTGGTCGGGGGGCCATTCCCCCCGGGGACTGTTTCGCAAGCATCGCGCCTTGTTACCAGGGCACGGACCATGCGGAAGAACCGGCATGGCCTCGGTTGATGTCGTCCGCGCGCGGACATCGCCGCCTCCCAGGCGCCATCTCGATCGGCGCCGATCCCATTTCGGACACATCGAAGACAAACAAAGGGAACCAGAAATCAATATATTGCCATTCTTTCTTGTGCGCCCGATCACTGCTGGTAATTAGCAAAAATGCCATTGAAACGAAATGCAGTAGGAGCTGCATGCAATAAGAAAGGAGACGTAATCATGCCATATTACTATGGAACTAACAATGGAGACTCTATCGCCGGCGGTAACGCCAGCGATTCCATCTTCGGATTCGGCGGAGATGACTGGCTGTACGGCTACGATGGCAACGATTATCTGTATGGCCACAGCGGCGACGACCACCTGTTCGGCGGAGGGGGAGATGACTTCGTCGTCGGCGGCGACGGTGACGACCTACTCATGGGCTCGACCGGCGACGACATCCTGCTCGGCCTCGATGGCGACGACAGTCTCAATGGCGACGACCCGGCCGGGGGTGGCGGCGGAGACGACATCTTGTCGGGCGGCAACGGCAACGACTTCCTGTTCGGGGGCGTCGGGGCCGACGTACTCGACGGTGGGGCCGGCATCGACACGACCTCCTACACCACGTCCACCTACGGCATCTGGGTGTCGCTGACGACCGGCAAGGGCTACAACGGCGACGCCGCCGGCGACACGCTCATTTCCGTCGAGAACGTGATAGGCAGCCAGCAGACTGACACAATCATCGGCAGCGCCGCCGACAACAAGCTGACCGGCAACGGCGGCAACGATCATCTGTACGGCGAGGGCGGCAACGATCTTCTGATCGGCGGAAACGGCCATGACGCCTTGAGGGGCGGGGCCGGTAACGATCGCCTGGTCGGCGACGACGGCAACGACGTCCTGGAAGGCCACAGCGGCAACGACATGCTGAGGGGCGGAGACGGCCATGACACGCTGAAGGGAGGCGACGGCTTCGACATTCTGTTGGGCGGCCGTGGCGTCGACCAGCTCTACGGCGGCGGCAGCGCCGACACCTTCACCTTCGGCTGGGACGGCGAAAGCGAGAACGACGAAGACGGTGGCTGGGCGCTGGGCGTCATTCACGACTTCAGTCAGGCCGAAGCCGACAGGATCAACCTGCTGCCGATCGACGCCAACCTGAACAGCCGCGGCCCCAACGCCGCCTTCGACTGGATCGGCGACGCTGCCTTCAGCGGCACAGCCGGAGAGCTGCGTTACCAGCAGCTGGGCACGGTGTACACGACGATCTACGGCGACCAGGACGGCGATGCGGTAGCGGACATCTCGATCATGCTCATCGGCCAACACGACCTGACGGCCGGCGACTTCGTGCTGTAGCGGCAACTGCCGAGCCCGCTACCGGGGTCTGGGGTCGATCCAATCGGCGACGAAGGCATCGACCTCAGCCTCCACCTCGCTACGCTCCGCGGCGGACAGCGGCTCCGCCGCTTCTTCCACGAAACCCGCGAAGCCTTCCGCAGTCGCCCGATCGAGGATGGGCACCCAGAGGTTTTCCGTCATCTCGAGGTTGCGCTGGGTGACGAGGCTCCAGAAATAGAGTTCTCTTGGGGGGATCTCGTGGCGGAGCGACCCGGGCGCCACGGCCAGCATGCCCTGTGCATCGATCCCGTCCTGGCTCTGAGCAGCTTCGCGCAGCCGGTCGAGATGGCCGGGTTCGCGCCGATCCATCAATGCCAGTCGGAACTGCGCCTTCGGATGCCCCGCCGCAGCCGCCTGCTCCAGGTACCGGCGGGCCAGCGTATCCTCCTCTTCCCGACTGACCGTTTCCGACAGACGGGAGATCATGCCAAGCGAATGGATGTTGCCCGCCTGGTAGGCCCCGTCCGCCGACCCCGCCTCAGCCGCCCTGGCGAACCACTCAACCGCCGTCGGCCAGGCGCTGTGGAGTTCACCGCCGGTCAGCATGGCGCCTTGCCATTTGTAGATCTCACCTAGGCGCAGCATGGCGTGGATGCTGCCCTGTCCGGCCGCTTCTTCCAGCCATGCGATCGCCAAGTTCAGATTCTGGGTCGGCCCGCTCTCATTCAGATAGAGTTCCGCCAGCAGCGACTGCGCCAGCATGTCTCCATCATCGGCAAGCCGCCGCAGCATGCGGGTCGCGGTCGCATAGTCCCCTGCCGCCAGCGCTTCCGACAGACCACCACGGTCGCTGGACCGCTCCCACCATGCACCGGCCGGCGCGGCAGCGAACAAGATCGCGGCGACAAGGACGCACCCGAACGAGATCCCTCGTATGCGGCTTGGATTGAGATCGGTCATTTGCCTTCCCCGTTAGATCTTTCACACCGGAAGCGCCGGTTGGTCGACTTGGGCCATGGCTTTACACGCGACCATCCCCTAAAGTGCCGATGAAGCCGGCTCGAAACGCAGATTCACCCCGTCCGAGAGCGTTGGGCGGCCATTTTGCCAGATCTGTATCGCCGGCATGGTGCCCGACAGCCCGCCCCGCCGGAAGTCCGCGAAGGAGGATTACCCGATGGCCCTTGATGCCCCTGTGTCCGCTCGGCTGAAGCCCGGCGTTGTCACCGGCAAGGATTACGAGACGCTGGTTGCAGCCTGCAAGGCAGGCCATTACGCCTTGCCGGCCGTGAACGTCACCTCGTCCAACACGATCAACGCCGTGCTGGAAGCGGCGGCCAAGAACAAGGCCGATGTCATCATCCAGCTCTCCAACGGCGGCGCACAGTTCTATGCCGGCCAGGGCTTCCCGGACGGCAGCTTGGCGAAGGTTCTGGGTGCGGTGTCCGCCGCCCGCCATGTGCATATGGTGGCGGAGCATTACGGCGTCTGCGTCGTGCTGCACACCGACCATGCCAACAAGAAGCTGATCCCCTGGGTGGAAGGCCTGCTGGACCACGGCGAGGCGTTCTTCCAGGAAGCCGGCAAGCCGCTGTTCAGCTCGCACATGCTGGACCTGTCGGAGGAGCCGATCGACTTCAACCTGTCGGAATGTGCGCGCGTGCTGCAGCGCATGACCAAGATCGGCATGTCGCTGGAGATCGAGCTGGGCGTGACCGGGGGCGAGGAAGACGGCATCGGTGGTGAATTCGACGACAGTGCCGACAACTCCAAGCTCTACACCCAGCCCGAGGACGTGCTGCAGGCCTATGACAAGCTGAATTCGCTGGGCGACTTCTCGGTCGCGGCCTCGTTCGGCAATGTCCACGGCGTCTACAAGCCCGGCAACGTGCAGCTGCGCCCGTCGATCCTGAAAGGCTCTCAGGATCTGGTGACCGAGCGCCACGGCACGCCGGAGAACCCGCTGAACCTGGTGTTCCATGGGGGTTCCGGCTCGGAGAAGGACAAGATCACCGAGGCACTGGGCTACGGCGTCTTCAAGTTCAACATCGACACCGACACGCAGTTCGCCTTCTCCGAAGCCGTCGGCAAGTTCGTCGACGACAACGCCAAGGCGTTCAAATACCAGATCGATCCGGACGACGGCACGCCCTACAAGAAGCTCTACGATCCGCGGAAATGGCTGCGCCAGGCTGAGCTGGGCCTGGGTGCCCGCCTGGACGAAGCGTTCGAGGATCTGGGCTCGAAGGGCCGCTCGCTGGCGCAGGCTTGAGGAACCCTTCGGTGGGCCGGCGGCCAGCCGGCCCACCGGGCGAAATCAGCAGCCTCTTCCTCACCTGCCTTGGAGCGCCGGCGACAGACCGGCGCTTTTAAGTCTGTCTTGGCGCGGCAGAAGCGGGCCGGGCAAGGCACAGCCAACGGCAGGACGTAAAAGCGAAGGATCGGATCCATGCGTTACCGCAGCCTTGGGGCCAGCGGCCTGAAGGTGTCTCCGCTCTGCCTGGGCACAATGATGTTCGGCGGGCGGACGGACCCTGTCGAGGCCCACCGCATCATCGACGCGGCTGCCGATATCGGCGTCAACTTCATCGACACGGCCGATGTCTATAACGACGGCCAGTCCGAACGGATCACCGGCGGCGCCATCGCCACCAACCGTGATTTCTGGATCCTTGCCACGAAGGTCGGCAACGCCATGGGAAAGGGACCGCACCTACGCGGCCTCTCGCGCCGTTGGCTTGTGACCGCGTGCGAAGCCAGCCTGCGGCGGCTGGGCGTCGACCATATCGACGTCTACTACCTGCATCGCGAAGACCCGGCGACGCCGCTGGCCGAGACCGTGCGGGCGCTGGGAGACCTGGTGAGAGCCGGCAAGATCCGCTACTTCGGCCTCAGTAACTTCCGGTCCTGGCGGATTGCCGAGATCTGCAATCTCTGCGATCAGCACGGGATCGACCGGCCGGTGGTGCTGCAGCCCTACTACAACCTCCTGAAGCGCATGCCGGAGGTGGAACTGCTGCCGGCCTGTGGCTATTACGGCCTGGGCGTGGTGCCCTACAGCCCGATCGCGCGCGGCGTGCTGACCGGCAAATACGCGCCGGGCATCGCGCCAGCCGCCGACAGCCGTGCCGCGCTGCAGGACAAGCGCATCATGGAAACCGAATGGCGGCCGGAGAACCTGGAGATTGCCCAGACGATCAAGCGGCATGCCGAAGCGCGCGGCATCAGCACGGGGCAGTTCGCCACCGCCTGGGTGCTGAACAGCCGTTTCATCACGTCCGTCATCGCGGGCCCGCGCACGCTGGATCAATGGCTCGACTATCCGCCAGCGCTGGACTATGCGTTCACCGGGGAAGATGAGGCGCTGGTGGACGGCCTTGTGCCGCAGGGCCATCCGTCGACACACGGCTATACAGACCCACAATACCCACTAGAGGGTCGTCAAACCGTCTCAAACTGACACTTCCGGTGCTAAAACGATTCAGAACGCCTCGCGGATTGACGAGGGTCAATGC
Source organism: Anaerolineae bacterium (assembly GCA_028285185.1). Lineage (GTDB taxonomy): Bacteria > Pseudomonadota > Alphaproteobacteria > DSM-16000 > Inquilinaceae > JACKIG01. The sequence continues at coordinate 5,689 of JANQQD010000308.1, forward strand.
GATCCCGATCTATCTGGAGAAACTGGGCTAGCATCCGTGTGCCGGGCATTCGGTCATACAGACGTGACCAGGCCCACCCGGTAGCAAGGTCCGGTACTTCGTGAGGCTAGTTGACCGCTCAGCCGAGCAATCAAACAGGACTGTGCGCACAGTGCGAACGGTGACAATCGTCATGTCCTCCCTACCGCATCGTGTCCATGCCTGCTGGCCATGCGGCGACAGCGGGTTTCCCCCAGCGCCTTTCAGAGGCACAGACACCCACCCAACGGGAGATTGGTAATGACCGCAAACGCCTTGGCAGGCGCCCCGACAAGTAACCAGAAGCTGTTGTCCTGGGTCGGCGAATGCGTAGAGCTGTGCCAGCCGGAGAGGGTCGAATGGTCCAACGGCAGCCAAGAGGAGTACGACCGTCTTTGCCAGATGATGGTCGACGCCGGCACGTTCATCCGTCTCAACGCCGAGAAGCGCCCGAACTCATACTTGGCGCGGTCGCACCCGTCGGACGTCGGCCGGGTCGAAGACCGGACTTTCATCTGCTCGACCAACAAGGCAGATGCCGGCCCGACCAACAATTGGGCGCCGCCGGCCGAAATGCGGGCGACGCTGCGCGGCCTGTTCGAGGGCTGCATGCGCGGGCGGACGATGTACGTCATCCCGTTCTCCATGGGGCCGATCGGCTCGCCGATCGCCAAGATCGGCATCCAGATCACGGACAGCCCCTATGTCGTGGTCAACATGAAGATCATGACGCGCATGGGCACCGCCGTGCTCGACGTTCTGGGCGACGACGGCTTCTACATCCCCTGCCTGCATTCCATCGGCGCGCCGCTGGCGCCGGGTCAGGCGGATGTGCCATGGCCGTGCGAGCCGGACATCAACCGCAAATACATCGTCCACTTCCCCGAGACCTACGAGATCATCTCCTACGGATCGGGTTACGGCGGCAACGCGCTGCTCGGCAAGAAGTGCCTGGCGTTGCGCATCGCTTCGGTGATGGCACGCGACGAAGGCTGGATGGCCGAGCACATGCTGATCATGGGGCTGGAATCGCC
>JANQQD010000321.1 GCA_028285185.1 Anaerolineae bacterium
CCGCCATCGGCTATTACGAGCAGGGCGACGCCCGCGACCTGGGCTCGGCGCTGCAGTTCCGCACCGGCGTCGAGGCCGCCTATCGCTTCGACAACGGCACGCGCCTGGGCGTGGCCTTCCATCACCTGTCCAACGCCGATATCGCCGACGAAAACCCCGGCATCGAGACGCTGACGGTGAACGTCACCATCCCGATCGACGTGACCCAGTAGGTCAGACGGCGGCGAGGATCGATCCCGCCCGTCTCCGCGTTGATACGGACTGGCAGATCTTCTATCGCAAGTGATGACGCTTCGCTCTAGATTTAATTGAAAATGACTCCGTCCGCAGAACATGACCACCATACGCCATCGCCGTCGGTGACTCCTCAGCCTGCCAAGACATCCGCCTTCGAAGGCTGCGCCCACGTCATCACCGTCTTGCTGGCCCTCACTGCAGCCGTTTCGCTGGTCGGCGCCGTCGGGGAGGTCGTTCTCATCATCCAAGATTTCCGTCAGGTCAGTGGCGACCTGCAGATGGAACGGGTGGGGAATTTCATTGGATTCTGGTTCCCGTTCCTGGCCTGCGCTTTCAGCGCCGCTGCGCTTAAGGCCCTCACGAAGCTCGTCGTCCAGCGCTAGCTGCACCCCACCATGTCCCGTCGCATGCGGTCCGTCAGCTGAGAGGTATCGACGGCACGCCCCTCAGGCCCCGCCCGCCGCACCCGGGTCTGCCAGCACGGTGATGTAGTCCGGCGGGACGGTGTCGGTCAGCCAGACATCATTCTCGCTGACGTAGAATGCGTGCCCTTGCCGGTGCATCGCCGCGGCGTCGACCGTGAGGACGACTGGCTTGCCACGCCTGGCGCCGACGGCAAGCGCGACATCGATGGTCGTGTGGAGATGAACATGGTGGCGCGACATCTTCAGAAGGCCGTCCCGCTCGATACTCGCCAGGAACTGCCGGGCCGTCCCATGGTAAAGGCGGTCGGGCGGCACGGCCGGTGCCAGCCCCAGATCGACCGTCACCGAATGGCCCTGGTTGGCGCGGATCAACGACCGGTCGGCGTTGAAGGCGAAGCGCTGCTTGTCGCTGGCCGCGACGATGCCCTCAAGCTCGGCGAACGACAGAGGCTCCCCGAAACGGGCGAACGCCTCAAGCAGCGCCGGCACGCTCGTCCAACCGCCCTCGTCCAGCGAGATGCCGATCAGGTCGGGCTGATGCCGCAACACCTGGCTCAAGCGCTTGCTCTTCCGAACATCCTGGCGGGTCATGCGCCTGCCCTCGCCCCACTGTTCATGATCGCTGGTCGAGCGAGGCTTCGTCGACCTAGTCAACATCGGTCAGCATAGATCGTGGCCGCCCAGCCACCGCCGTTACCGCAACTGCCAGAACAGCAGGTAGTGCGCGCCGTTGTCCCGGTGCTCTGTGGCGAAGTGGTACCAGATGCTGCCGGTGTTGTAGGTCTGCAGGCCGTCCGGGCTGCCATAGCCAACCAGGTCCAGCGGCTGGATGAAGGTGCCCAGCGCCATCGTGTCATCCGACAGCGCGTCCTGCACGATGCTGGCCACCTCTTGCCCCGCCACGGCGACACCGGCCCCGGCGGCAGCACCGGCACCGCCGCTGCCCACCGCGATCAGCGCGCCGCTGATGGCCGTCGACGCGCCGATCAGCACGCGCATCAGGCCCGGCAGCAGCGGATCGTATTTATAGAGCATCACGTAGAGGTCGACCGACTGCGCGGGCCCTCGCCAGACCATCACATTGCCCTCGCGCACCGCACCCTGCCGCAGGCCTTCATAGAAGTCTTCATCGTCGGGCAGCATGTGGACCTCGCGGGCAAAACCGTCTTCCTCCACCACGAAGGCGGAACCCAGCACAGCGTCGGAATCCTCAACGAAGAACCGGTTGGCGCGCGACAGCACTTGCAACCCGACGAAATGGATCGAGAACGTCGTTCGGGCCGGGGCAGCCGGGCAGGCAGCGCTGCCGGCGCTCGGGAAATAGACGCTGGCCTCCCACGGGCCATAGGCCTCAGCCGCGATGCCGTTGGCGGTGCCGCTTTCGTAGCGGTCGCAGCCCGCCGCGGTGACCGCCGCCACAGTGCCGCCGGCGCGGCCGATCACGCCGGCATGCCGGGCGGCGGCGCAGAGCGCGCTGTCATGGGTATAGGGGCCGGTGCCCCACACGGTGCCCCCGGCGTCGGCCGGGCAGGTGCAGTCGACGCGGGTGCCGATCGGCCGGCCCATCAGGTTGGCCGGGCATGCGGGCAGGGCCTGGGCCACCTCGAAGTTCTGGTCACAGCGGGCCGGCGTCACATCGGGGAAGTGGAAGCTGCCGCCCCAGGCGCCATAGCTTTCCGTCGCCACACCGTTGCGCTGGCTGCCACGGTAGCTGCCGCAGCCGTCATGGCCGCGTACGCGGATCGTGCCGCCGATCCCGGCATGCTGGGCGGCGGCACAGACCGAACTGTCGTTGGTATAGGTGGCCGTGCCCCAAACCCGGCCATCGGGCGCGAACAGCACGCCGCCCGCCGCGAAGACTGGGCAGGCGCAGACGATCTCGTTGCCGGGCCCGTAAGCCTGAAAGTCGGCCGGACAGTCCGCCACCTGCGCCGTCTGGACCGGCGTGCCGGCTGTCGTAGCGAACGCCGGGGGTATCGCGACGGCGAACGCGGCGGCAACGGCGACGCCACGCCGCAGAAACGTGAAGACCTGACGCATTGGCAAAATCCCGACGAAGACCGGACGGCCCAAGATGGTGCAGACATCTCACGGCTGCGACAAACCGCGCAACTGCCGCAAAGCGCCGCAGACGCCCGCGCCGGGCGGACACCGGGCACGGGTCACGATTTCGCTTACACCTGCCCGCGGTCGGCAAGATCGTGGAGGCTGGAGGCTGGCTCGTCGACGGCAGCTATCCGTCGCAAGGGTTACCGTACCATCCGGCCGCCGTAAGCACCTGGACAACGACCTGGATGAACCTCCAATGCCTGTCGTCCGGAAAGCTTTCCATGTGGGCCATGACCGCGTCCGTGACTTGCGTGACCGTGATATCCTCCGGCAGGCACAGCTGGCCCAAATCCGTCCTGCCTTGCGAGAGCTCGTAATCCAGCGCCAGGTACAGCATATCCACAACGCCCGTGACGTAATGCTCACAGGGCGCCGATCCGGCATCGCTGCGACATAGCTCATAGAAATGGTTGCCGGAATTCAGGTGCCAGTCTTGTGCCTGTGCCGGATTTATTGCGGATCCTCCCGCTGCCTCCACAGCCAAGAGAACAGCGAGAAACATCCCGGCGCCTTTCATCCTGAGGTCCCCCTTATTGCCCCTGAACTTTGATGGTCGCCGAGACCGTCCGCAGGTGCAACGGTCACTTCATCAAGCCGCCGGCCGTGACCCGCCGGCCCGGGGATTGAGGTATTGAAGATCGGCGGCAATCGATGGATAGCTGACGGGTCGAAACCGGTTTCGGCGCCTGGCGAAACCAAGGGGCCGGAGCCACCCGATCGGAAAGGACCGGACCATGGCGGCGCGTAGCGTGATCAGGCTCTTTGCAGCGGTCGTAGCATGCGGATTGGGCGGATCTGCGAGCGGATGGGCGGAAGAGCTGACGGTCCACGAAAACCAGGGCCGTGTCTGCTTCGAGACGGCGGCAGACGGCACGGTCGCCGCTTCGTACATGATCTTCGGCTGTTTCAGCTCCTCCTGCACCACGGTGCCCGAGACACGGCTGGTCGCAACGGTGACTGAAAGCCCGGCGGTGATCGCCATCGATGCCCGGATCGTCACAGGGTCCACCGGCGACCTGATCTGTACGACGGATTGCGGCGGTGTCCCTTCGGTTCCCTTCGCCCTGGGCCTCCTGCCGGCCCACGACTACCAGGTGACCATCGGCGGCGGAGACGTCGGGACATTCCGGCCGGTGGCGGCAGGGGAGCCTGCCTGCTTCCCGTGACTTGCAGCGCCAGAAGGTATCGACAGGCCCTGAAGCCGTCGGCCATGCCTGCCAGAGGAGCGACCGGTGCGCCGCCCCTATCCGACAGCCGTTGCGATCACCGTGCCCATGGGCGTGGGCTGGGGATCGTTTCTGTGGTCGACCGCATGGACCGCCCAGTCGGCGAGCGTCACACGGTCCTTCTGGAACAGCATCATGTGGGTGGAACCGCCGAATTCGAAGCGGCCGATCTCGGTGTCGCGGGCGATGGGAACGGGAGCCACGCCTTCGTCGACGATGAAGGTGCTGGGCGAAATGATGCAGCTCGAAACCTCCACCATGCCGATGCAGATGAGGGCGACATAGCCGGCCTTCTCATGCTCGAAGATGAAGTATGGCACGGGTGGCGACCTGGCCGAGATAGGGCTG
>JANQQD010000326.1 GCA_028285185.1 Anaerolineae bacterium
CTATCCGGTCATCTACATGCTGCATGGGCTGGGCGGGAACGAGCGGGACTGGCTGCGCGGCGCCGCCATTGCCGACCCGGTGGACAGGCTGATCGCCGAGGGCATGCTGCCGCCGGTCATCATCGTGATGCCTGATGGCGGGAATAGCTGGTACGTCAACAGCGCCGATATCGGCGGGCCCGGCGACTATGAAACCGCCATCACCGAAGACCTGGTCGCCCATGTGGACGCGACCTATCGCACCCTGGCCGCGCGTGACGGCCGCGCCACCGGCGGCCTCTCCATGGGCGGGTACGGGGCAGTGCGCCTGGCGTTCTTCCGGCCCGACCTGTTCGCCGCGGCGGCAAGCCTGAGCGGCGCCATCTTTCCGGACATGGCAACGCCCGAAGACGTCTCCGAAACGCAAGTCGCGCTGTTCCGCGGCGTGTACGGAACGCCGCTGGACACCGAAAGGTTCAACCGCACCAATGTGTTCGGGCAGATCGAGCCCCTTGCCGCCAGCGGAAATGCGCCGCCCGTCATGCTGACCGTCGGCGACGACGACGATTTCGAACTCGATCGCGGTGCCCATGCCCTGTTCGTCGCGCTACGCGATGCCGGGCTGCCGGTGGAGCTGCGGGTGACCGACGGCGGCCATGTCTGGCCGCTCTGGGCACAAGAGGTCGAGAGGGCTCTTGTGTTCCTGACGGCCTATCTCGCGCCCGCCGAGTAGGGCGGCGTTGAGGCGAAGCCGAAACCCGACAAGGCGAGACGGTTCGTAGGCTAACCGTCGGGTCGCGCTTCGCTTGACGCCGAACTACATTTGGAGAGCGCCGCCCCTATCGGGCCGCGGCCCGCCAGTGCAGCCGGCGGATCAGGTTGGCGTTGGGCAGCGGGTCGAACTGCCGGATGTCGCCGGCCGGCCGGCCGAACAGATAGCCCTGGACATAGTTGCAGCCGCAGCTCGCGACGAAATCCAGGCCGCGGTCGTCATCGATCATCTCCGCGATTGTCTGAATCTTCAGCTTGCCGCACAGCTCCGCCAGCGCCGACATGAAGGCGTGGCCCTTGACCGCGGTCTGCGCGCTCTTGATGGCCTTGCCGTCCAGCTTGATCACGTCGATGTCCAGATAGCTGAGGTACTCGAAACTGGCCGCGCCCGAGCCGAAATCGTCGAGGCACACCTGATAGCCGCGCCGGCGCAGGCTCTGGATCACGGCGTTGGCGGCCGTGAGATCCGAAATCCGCGCTGACTCCGTGATCTCGAACATCAGCTTGCCCTGGGCCCAAGGGTTGTCGCCCAGGAGCTTCAGCAGCGGCTGCACGTACCGCGCCTCTTGCAGCGACTGCCCGGACAGATTGACGGCCACATCATAGCCGCTGCGGTTGACCGGCTTGCTGCGCAGCCAGTCGATCACCTTCGAGGCCATGGCCAAGTCGAATTCGTGGATCAGCCCGGTCTCCTCGGCGAATCGGATGTACCGATAGGGCGACTCGCCCGGCGCGCTGTCGTGGAACCGGCATAGCGCTTCGTAGTGGTGGATGCGGCCGGTCTTGAGGCTGATGATCGGCTGAAAGGCAACATCGAACCGCCGCTCCGCCACGATCGACTTGAAGCTGTTCACCTCGCTTGCCGCCTCGACGACGAAGTCGCCGATATTGGTGGACAGGCTTCTGAGGCTGATCGCGTCGCCGGCGGAATGCCGGAAGCGGTTCATGACATAGAGCAGCCCCTTGGCCAGGTCGATCTCGTCGACACTCTCGCTGTCGTCCAGGCTGACGGTGGCCACCTCTGGCTGCAGACCGGCCCCGGCGGGGTCGATCTGGCGGGAGATGGCGGTGAGGTGCGACCGCAGATCGTCAACGCCGACATCGCGCGCCCGCAGGAGACTGAATCGCCCTTCATCCACCTGGGCGACCAGGTCGGCCGTCACGGCATTGGACTTCAGATAAAGGCCCAGCGACTGAACCAGGGTATCGTGGGTGTCGGCATCCAGACGGTCGCGCAGGGCTTCGAAATCGCCGAACGAAATCAGCGTCATCTCCGCCGACTTCGCCGCATCCGGGCCCAGCACTTTGATCTGCTGGCCGGCGATGTCCGCGAAGGCCTCAAGATCAGTCATCATGACGTCGTCTTGCACCGGCTTGCCGTTGCCGGCCGGCCGGCCGGGCGGGCTCAACCGCAGCCCGATGAAGATATGCTCGGCGATCTCGTCCAGCGCATAGCCGGAAAGCTGCATCAGCACCGTCGAACCATCCCGTCGCCTAAGATTCACGGGATGGCTGTCGATCCGGCCGCGCCTGGCTGCGATCTTCAAAAGCTGGCTGATCAGGGGCCCGTCGGCCGGCATAACCAGGTCGCGCAAGGGGCGACCCAACAGATCATCGGACGTGTAGCCGGTAACCGTCTCGGCAGCGCCGGCGACATAGGCGAGCGTGCCGGTGCGGTCGAGCTCCACCAGCAGGTCCGCCCAGCAGAATGCCATGGCAGCGAACCGGTCCCGCTCCGACCGCAGCGCTTCAAGAGCCGGCGGCATCGATACAGCCTCCGATTGATCTGTCGCCTATCCAACTACTAGAGCAAAGTATGACGTCAAGATTGCCAAGTCTCTAATATCTCAACCGTCGAACGGGCCGCGGCATCAAGCCTGCCCATTCGATGCAACCTGACGCATCGGCGCAAGAGGCCATGGCCCCACCGGGGAATGCGGGCTAGAGTGCGCAGCAGTTCAAGGAAAGCGTCGGTAACGCCCGAAGTCTCCGCCGTTTGGGGGACGGCGCCACGATCGTGGGCGCGGGGGCGGCCGACGGCAAGGAGGGGATCCCCGTGACCGTCACCGGACATGACAGCCTGAAGACTCGCCGCACTCTGCAGATCGATGACGAAGGCTACGACTATTTCAGCCTGATCGAGGCCGAGGCGCATCTCGGCGATCTCTCGACGCTGCCGTTCTCGCTGAAGGTGCTGCTGGAAAACCTGCTGCGCTATGAAGACGGGCGCACGGTTTCCGTCGACGATGTCCGCGCGGTTGCCGGATGGCTGGCGGAGCGGCGCTCGGACCGCGAGATCGCCTATCGGCCGGCGCGCGTCTTGATGCAGGATTTCACCGGCGTGCCCGCCGTCGCCGATCTGGCGGCCATGCGCCAGGCCATGGTGGCGATGGGCGGCGACCCGCAGCGCATCAACCCGCTGTCGGCCTGCGATCTGGTGATCGACCATTCGGTGATGGTGGACAGTTTCGGCAATCCGCAGGCCTTCCAGCAGAATGTGGATCTTGAGTTCGAGCGCAACCGCGAGCGCTACGCCTTCCTGCGCTGGGGGCAGAAGGCGTTCAGCAACTTCCGGGTGGTGCCGCCGGGCACGGGCATCTGCCACCAAGTGAACCTGGAATACCTGGCGCAGACCGCGTGGACGGAAACCGACCAGACCGGCCGCACCGTGGTCTATCCCGACACACTGGTGGGCACCGACAGCCACACCACGATGGTCAACGGCCTGGCCGTGCTGGGCTGGGGCGTGGGCGGTATCGAAGCCGAGGCGGCGATGCTGGGCCAGCCGATTTCGATGCTGATCCCCGAGGTCGTGGGCTTCAAGCTGACCGGGCAACTGGCCGAGGGCGCCACCGCCACCGATCTGGTGCTGACCGTCACGCAGATGCTGCGTGCCAAGGGCGTGGTCGGCAAGTTCGTGGAGTTCTACGGGCCGGGCCTCACCAACCTGCGTCTGGCCGACCGCGCGACCATCGCCAACATGGCGCCGGAATACGGGGCCACCTGCGGCTTTTTCCCGATCGATGCGGAGACGCTGCGCTATCTCGACTTCACCGGCCGCGACCCCCATCGCGTGGAGCTGGTGGAAGCCTATGCCAAGGCGCAGGGCATGTGGCGCGACGACACCACGCCGGACCCAGTGTTCACCGACACCCTGGAGCTGGCGCTGGAGGATGTCGAACCGTCACTGGCCGGGCCGAAGCGGCCGCAGGACCGGGTGTCGCTCTCCAACGCCGCGACGGCCTTCAATGGCGAGCTGACGACGGGCTTGCGCGTGCCGGCAGATCAGGCGGACCGCAAGGTGCCGGTGGAAGGCACCAACTACGACCTCAAGCACGGCGATGTGGTGATCGCGGCGATCACGTCGTGCACCAACACGTCGAACCCGTCGGTGCTGATGGCCGCCGGGCTGGTGGCGCGCAAGGCGCGGCTTCGGGGCCTTCGGGTGAAGCCCTGGGTGAAAACGTCGCTGGCGCCCGGAAGCCAGGTGGTCAGCGACTATCTGGAAGCGGCCGGCCTGCAGACCGATCTGGACGCCATGGGCTTCCATCTGGTGGGCTATGGCTGCACCACCTGCATCGGCAATTCCGGCCCCCTGCCCGAGCCCATCGCC
>JANQQD010000339.1 GCA_028285185.1 Anaerolineae bacterium
TCGCCGCGCACATGCAGGCGCGTGCGCGACGATCCCGGATCCAAGCCTACCGCTTCGGAACGAAGAGCAATCACAGTTTCAGATGCCAATGCCGAGCAGACCGTTCCCCAAAAAGCGCCCCCGGCAGTGGCCGCAAGACTAGGCGAGCCGGCGCGGCACCTCAACCAACGCGTACGGATTGGCACCGGCGAGACGGCGTGCCAAACTCAACCCACCAGACACAAATGGGGACGGAGATGACGCCCGGCCGTCGGTTGCGCGCGCTGATCGGCATTTGCTGGCTGCCATGGCTCGCCGCCTGCGGCGATGTCGGCGGCGGCGGCCTGCTGGGCCCGAGCCGGACGGCGGAGGCCATCGTGGCCGACCGGGTGCTGCTGGAGGCGGCGGACGGGGGCCGACTCGACCAGGCGGCTTTCGCGCTCAACCTGGGCGCGGATGTTGATGCCACCGACCGGACAGACGGACGCACGCCGCTGATGGCCGCCGCCAATGGCGGCTGGACCGAACTCGTCGCGCTGCTGCTGACTTTGGACGCCGATGTCGACCGCCAGAGCGTGGTGGGTTGGACGGCGCTGATGTACGCGACGAACGCCGGCCATGCCGAAGTCGCGCGCCGGCTGCTCGCTGCCGGCGCCGATCCGGAGGCAGAGGACCCCGCCTTCGGCTATACGCCTCTGATGGTGGCGGCCCTGATGGGCGATACCGACATGATCGCCGCTCTGGCGGATGGTGGGGCGGACCTCGACCGTCGCTCCCGCAACGAGGGGGACACGCCCTTGATTCTCGCGGCCGCCGGCGGCGGGCGGACCTCACCCCTTGCCGTGGCCGAGCTGCTGGTAAGGGGTGCCGCGCTGGAGGCCGTCAACAATGGCGGCCTGACTGCTCTCTTGGCCGCGACACTGGTCGGCAGCCGCCCCGCCATGCAGGTGCTGCTGGACGAAGGGGCCGATCCGGAAGCGCGGTCCGACCAGGGGTATACACCGCTGGGGCTGGCCAGCCTGCGGGGTGACCCGGCCATGGTCCGCACGCTCTTGTCGGCGGATGCCGACCCCAACACCCCGGCCGGCGAAGGCCTGGCACCGCTCTTGGTCGCCGCGGCCAATGGCCATGTGGATGCGGCCGCCTTGCTGATCACATCGGGTGCCGAAGTCGACGCCACAGATCCGCAGCGGGGCCGCACAGCGCTGATATTCGCGGCGGACCGTGGCGATGCGGCCATGGTCGACATGCTGCTGGATCTGGGCGCCGATGCCACGCTGGCCGATGCTGACGGCCTGACCGCCCGCGCTATCGCCGAACGCCAGGGGCACAGCATCGTGGTGGATATGCTGAGCGTCTTCGGCTCGGCGAGCCTGTAGGCCAAGCACAAGGACCCGCCCACGCCGCCAACCGGGCCGGGATGGACACGGTAGCCTGGGGCTGCGTCAGATCCGGTTGTGGGTGCCGTCGCAGATCGGCGATTTGCCGGTGCGCTTGCAGCAGCAGAAGTAATAGGTGCGGCTGCGGGTGGCGACGAACTCCTGCGGTGAGAAGCCGGTACCGGCGTGCGATCCGTCGCAGAAGGGCTGAGATTTGCTGCGCCCGCAGGCGCACCACCACACGCTCTCGCCTTCCTTCAGTTCAACGGCCATCGGCGCTGTGGCCGCCACCACCGGTTCGGCATCACTCATGGTCCGGTTCGCTCCCTGTCCGGTTTCGCACGATCGCTCGGCAGCTTAGCGGCCGACGACGCGCCTGACGACCGGCGAATGGTCCCTGCGAACGCCCCCGAATGACCCGTGTCTTTGACCTGAGTCACAGCCCGGACAACTTGCTGCGTCCTAAGCTGCCCGATGGTCCGACTAAAAACGGGAGTGACGCACCAATGATATACGAAGAGCACGACCTGCTGCATGAGCTTCCCGAACATGCCGAACGGATCCGCCATCTGCAGGCCAGTGACGACAC
>JANQQD010000356.1 GCA_028285185.1 Anaerolineae bacterium
CCCGTGCCGAAGACGATGAACAGGATGGGCAGCACCGAGAGCGGCGGGATCATCGACAGGACGGCCACGAACGGCGCCAGGGTGGCCCTGACATAGGGAATGAGGCCGACGGCAATGCCGAAGGCAAGGCCGATCACGGCGGACACGGCGATGCCCTTGCCCAGGCGCTCCAGGCTTGCCGCCGTGTCGGTCCACAGGATGATGTCCTCGCTGCGCAGATCTTCCTGGGTCGCCACCCGTTCGATGGCAGCACCCAGGGTCGACGGTGCAGGCAGCAGCTTGTCGTTGGGATTCTCCGCCAGCCGCGCGGCCGATCCCACCAGATACGCTGCAACCAGCAACACGAACGGGAGAGCGGCCAGATAGGCTGCCCCCGCCGTTCCCGGCCGCCGATTGACCAGCCTGCGCACGGCGCGGCGGCTCCTTTTGCCGACCCCTTAAAGGGCGTCGTCCGCTGCCATCTGCATGAAGGTGTCGGTGAACCGCAGCGTCACGTTTTCGGGATCGCCCAGCACTTCACCGCTCGGGAACGCGATACCGACGGAGTCCATGCCGCCGCCCATCAGCCCATGCTCGGCTGAGAAGGTGCGCACCAGATCCATGGTCTGAATCAAATCGGGGCTGGTGGTGAAAGCGACGGCGTCGGCTGCGTCATAGAACATCTGCGTGCTGTCAAGCTGAGCCTGGTAGCCGGCGAGGTCCGTGCCGGAGGCGACCGCCATCGCCGTCAGGGCCTCGATCGCCGCCTCGTCACCGGCAGCCATAAGCGCCATGGTCTCATACCAGGCACCGACCAGAGCACGGCCGAAATCGGGGTTCGCCTCAAGCACCTCGGTGTTCACCACCATCATGTCGATGATCTCGCCGGGGATCTGGCTGGAGTCGAACAGGCGTGTGGCGCCGGGGACCTCTGCCACCTCGCTCAAGAGCGGGTTCCAGGTAACCACGGTGCTCACCTGGTCGGTGGAGGTGAAGACAGAAACCATGTCGGCGTCCGAGGTATTCACCACGGTCAGGTCCCGTTCCGCCAATCCGACGCTCTCCAGCGCCCGCGCCAGCAGATAGTGGGAGACGGAGAGTTCCACGAGGTTGATCGACGTGTCTGCAAGCTCCTCCAACGTCGTGGCGGTCTTGGAGACGATCCCGTCATTGCCGTTGGAGAAATCGCCGACGATCAGCGCCGTGCTGTCGACACCGCCGACGGCCGGGATGGTCAGTGCGTCCATGTTGGTCATCACGCAGCCGTCAAAGGAGCCGGCGGTGTATTGGTTGATGCTCTCGATATAGTCGTTGATCTGCACGACCTCGATCTCGATGCCGTAGCGGTCCGCCCAGCGGTCGACGATGCCGGCATCGGCGGCATAGCCCCAGGGCATCCAGCCGACATAGATGGACCAGGCGATGCGGAAGCTGGTGCGCTCTTGCGCCAGCACAGCGTTGCTGCCGAACGCCAGAACGACGGCGGCGACCGCTGCAATCCGGGTCATGGTGGAACTTGCGGGCATAACGCCTCTCCTGCCGGTCTCTTGAGGGACCCGATCGGCGAAGCCCAGACGTCGGAGGCTCGGGGAGCAACAGCCTCGGCCGCTGAACGCGGACCGGCCGTCGCCGATCGAGTCTCCCGGGTTTTTCTCCCGCCGTGGCTCCGGCCAGCGCGGACGCGCCAGCCGGGAGTGCCCCTCTCGGACCAGACATCGCGTGGCGACCGGAACCCTAGGCGCATTATGCCAGTGTCTTCGCAAGGGGCGTGCCACAGGGACAGGCGCTGCCACATGGCCTCCGGCCGGTGAGGATGACCATGAATCGCGCAATCCCCTCGCCGATATGCCTGCCGGTTAGGCAGCAACGCCCGTGGCCCACCCGATCGCCAATTTGCTAAAGTCGCGATCCAAAATCTGAACGGAGATGACCCGCAATGGTGCTGATGCGACCGTTCCAGCCCGGCCGTCGGCCCAAGTGGATCGCCTTCGCCACCGTGTTCGCCCTGCTGCCGGCATCAGCCGCCGCGCAGGACCTGCGCACAGACCCCATTCTCGCGCTCTGGAGTTTCGACGATAGTGATGAGGGCTGGCGGCTGGTCGGCAACGGGGACGGGACGATGCCCGAGCACCGCCAAGATGCCGAAACCGGGAACGGTTACATCGCCGGCAAGGACAGTGCCGCCTATGTGACCTGGTACTGGCAGGCGCCACCCATCGACCAGGACGTGCTCGCGGCTGTCGCAGGTGGGGCGCTGCAATACCGACTGCGGCAGGACTATACCGACGCGCAGTTCGACGCCCCGGATGTGCTGCTCTCCGGCGCCGACATGACGCTCGGCTTCGACGCCGGCCCGAATCCCGGCAGCGATTGGACGGACTATCGCGTCCCCTTCCAGGCTGAAGGCTGGACCCACGAGGCCGACGGAACGCCCGCCAGCGACGAAGACCTGTCGGCCGTTCTGGGCGACCTCGAGACCCTGCGGATCCGGGGCGAATACCGGGTCGGCAACGACGACGCCGCGCTTGACGAGGTCACGATCCTTGGGCCGGCGGAGACTGAGGACGACGCACCGCCCCCCGCAGCCGGCGAGCCCAACGATACGCCGGCAACGGCCGAGGCCATCACCTTCGGCGAGATTTTCCAGTTCACGCTGACCCCGCGCCTGGACCGCGACGTGTTCGCCATGACGGCGGACGCGGACGGCACGATCACGATCGAATGGATCGCGGTGCCAGGGGAGCATCGGGGTCTCCACCCACGCTGGTTGGACGCCGACAGGACAGCATTGCGCGACGGGGAATGGGATTTCGGCATCGCGGCTGGCGAGACCGTGTTTCTCGAACTGCGCTCCAACTATTTCGACAGCGGCAGCAACGAGTCGGACACCCCGATCCTGCTGACCGCCGAGTTTGAGCCGGAGCCATTCGATGACGAGCCCAACGGCACGCCCGACACCGCCCGCGCCGTGCCGCTGGGCGAGCCCTTTGCCTTCGCCCTGACGCCGCGGCTGGACCGGGACGTCTTCGCGCTCACCGGCGATCAGGCGGGCACCGTCACCATAGAGCGGACAGACGTGCCGGAAGAGCATGCCGGGCTCCACCCCCGATGGCTCAGCGGCGAAGGTGCGGTTCTGCGGAACGGCGAATGGGATTACGGCATCGATGCCGGCGAAACCGTGTTCTTGGAACTGCGCTCCAACTATTTCGACAGCAGCGGCCAGGCCTCAGCCACGCCGGTCGTCCTGACCCCGACATTCACGCCGGAACCGTTCGACGACGAGCCCAACGGCACGCCCGAGACGGCGCGGCCGACATCCTTCGGGGAACCGTTCGCCTTTGCCCTGACCCCACGCTTGGATCGGGACGTCTTCGCCATCACCTCGGATATGGGCGGCACTGTGACGGTCGAGCGAACCGACGTGCCCGCGGAGCATGCCGGGCTCCACCCCCGATGGCTCAGCGCCGACAGTACGGTTCGTCGGGACGGCGAATGGGATTACGGCATCGGCGCCGGAGAAACCGTGTTCCTGGAACTGCGCTCCAACTATTTCGACAGCAGCGGCCAGGCCTCAGCCACGCCGATCGTCCTGACCACGGCGTTCGAGCCCGCGCCGTTCGACCACGAACCCAACAACACTGCGGAAACCGCCTTGCCGGTACCCTTCGGAGAGCCGTTCGCCTTTGCGCTGACGCCCCGGCTTGACCGTGACGTCTTCCGCCTCACGCCCCCTGCGCCGGGCGTTCTGGAGATTGAACGACTGCAGGTCCCGGAGACCCATTCAGGGCTCCATCCCCGCTGGCTGGCGATCGACGGCGCGGTGCTGCGCGACGGCGAGTGGGACTTCGGCAGCACGGATGCCGCACCAGTGTTCCTGGAGCTGCGCAGCAACTATTGGGACAGTGGCGCACGAGCGTCCTCCGAGATCGTGGAGCTCCTGGTCCGGTTCACGCCACAGCCCGACGGGTGGGAGCCGGACGGAACGATCGCGAGGGCCCGACCCGGGCGGTTCGGCGAGCCGATAACGATCCATCTGACGCCGCGGCACGACCGCGACGTGATCGCCTTCCTGCCAACCGAAGACGGGACCGCGCGCGCCCGTGTCGTGGACGGCGCCGATGTGCATGTCGGCCCCCACCCCCGGTGGCTGGCGGCCGACGGGACCGTGCTGCGCGACGGCGATTGGGATGTCGCGACGATTGCGGGCGTCCCCGTCTTCCTCGAACTGCGCAGCGCCTATTGGAACGCGCAAGAGCGGGCCTCGCCGGAACCGGTGACCGTCGCGGTCGAGGCGCTCGGCGGCCGCGACGCCTTCGAACCGAATGATACGATCGACCTGGCGTCGTCACCGCCCCTTGCCGAGCCGTTCGATGTCACCTTCACCCCGATCGGGGACCACGACGTCTTCCGGTTCGAACCGGCCGTCGACAGCCGGCTGACGATCACCCTCATGCTGGGCGAAGGCGACCTCCCTGCGCCCTATGCGCGTCTGTTGGATGCGGACGGCACTGGCCTTCAGGAAGGCCTAGGGCCTTTCTGGCTGCCGGCCGGCGGACCGTATTTCGTTCAGCTGCGGGGCGCCTATTGGCGTTCCAACGAGACGGGATCGCCCAGCCCGATCGGCGTCCGCTTCGACATCACGCCAGCGAACGACCGGTTCGAGCCGAACGATGCGGATCCGGCCGCGCTGGCCGTCGGCCAGACCGTGGAGGGGCGCGTCGACGACGGCGATATCGACCGGTTCGGCATCACGGTCCCGGCCGACGGTGTCTATCGCCTCGACCTGTCGCCACCGCCTGGGGACAGCGGCATTGCCGTGACGGTCACCGTCAATGGCGGCGAGGCCCTGCCCGCCGAAGAGGATCTGGTGCTGGCCGAGGGCGATGCGGTGACCATCG
This sequence comes from Anaerolineae bacterium, assembly GCA_028285185.1. Taxonomy (GTDB): domain Bacteria; phylum Pseudomonadota; class Alphaproteobacteria; order DSM-16000; family Inquilinaceae; genus JACKIG01. The sequence goes on from JANQQD010000356.1 coordinate 4,878, forward strand.
CGCTCTCCGGCGATGCAGGCGACTATCGGGTGGCCCTGGTGCGTGTCAGCCTCGACCCCCGCGCGACGGCCTCGCGCTATCCCACGCGACCGCCGCGGCTGACGCCGGCGCCATCGCTGTTCGACACGAACTGAAGACCGATCACGCGCCGCGCCGCATCCGTGATCGCCGGCGGGCATAGGCCGCACCGCCGCCCAGCAGAAGGCCGAGGAGGATCAACAGCAGCCACCACCAGGTACGGTCCGCCTGGTCGTCAGCGGGTTCGCCGGCTGCGTCTTCAACCGTCTCGACCACGGCTGGCAGTGCAGCCTCCGGCTCCTCAAGCTCGGCGACGATCACCGGCAGCGCCAGTTCCACCACCGGCCCCACATGGCCCAGGCGGTCGATGGCGCGCAGGGACAGGGGGCCCGCCGGCAGGCGCGCCTGGCCCGGATCGGCAAGCGCGGTCCAGGCGTCTCCGACCTGCCGTTCGATGGTGGCAACGCCGGCCCCCCACGGTCCGTCTTCCGCCGCAACCCGGAAACGGCCACCGAAGGGAAGCGGTGTTTCGGGACCGATCGGCAGTCCGTCCTGCGCCCGATAGGCCGCGACCGTCGGCCCGGTCGTGTCGATGGCCACCGACCGACGTGCCGTGATCGGCAACGCACCATCGGCAACGGTCACGACGACCTCATACGCGCCGTCGGTCAGCGCAGCACCGTTCTCGTCGGTGCCGGACCAGGTCAGCTCCGCCGCCTCTTCAAGAACGCCGTCATGCAGCACAGCCAAGATCGCATCCGCGGACCCGACGATCGTGACGATGGTTTCCACGGCCGTTTCCGGCGCCACGGTGACGGTCAACGGCCCCTGGGCTGGATCGAACACCGTCGTCTGAAGCGTGATCTCCGGCGCTTCGCCCAACGACATCATCCAGATCTCGTCGATGCCCGAGCGGTCGGACTGGAAGGCGATGCGGGTGCCGTCGGGCTCCAAGCTGGGCCAGCGTTCGCCGGGGCGATCGGCGGCCAGCAGCCGATTGCGGTCGCCACCGTCGGGCCGGGTCAGCCACAGGCCCGGCGCAGCGGCACCGTCGGCATGCACGATCAGCCCGCCGGACGCATCGGCGTCATAGTCTCGCGTGTCAGGATCGTCCGGCGCCTGGCTCAGTGGGCGCACCGTGCCGGTCTCAAGATCACAGAGCCACAGCGTCTGGTGGTAGGCCTGCTGCCCGAAGACGACGGTCCGGGCGTCGACGGGCCTCGGCCGATGGACAGTGCCCCCCTGCTCCGCACGGCAGGCGGCGACGGTCGGGCCGTCCAGCATGCCCAGCATCACTGCAGACCCGCGCGCGGCCACGAACCGGCCGTCCGCCAGCCAGGCCGGATCGCGAAGATCACTGCCCAGCGACGTCTCGTTTCCGAAGCCTTCACCGTCCAGCAGCAGCAGCTCGTCGTCGCGCACCGCGAGGATGCGGCCGCCGTCGATGTCTGGACTCGACCACTCGCCGACGGGTGTGAGGTCGGTTACCTCGGCCGTGTCGGGATCGAGCGAGCGCAGCACCGAGGCACCATCTGCCGTCGGCGCGACGTAGATTAGCGTTCCGTCTTCCGCCCAGGCCGGTTGCGATCCGCCATCGAAGGTCAGGCGCGTCAGCGGGCCGACGGCCAGCGTGTCGACATCGACGGTCCATTGCCACGAGACTGGCTCTGCCAACGCGTTGCCCAGCAAGTCGCCGGCCGTGATCGTCGCCGTGATGACATTGCCCGATTCCAACCGCGGCGGGTCGGGAAGGTCGTTCAGCACCAGCGCAACACGCCCGGTCGCCGCGTCGAAATCGATCAGGTCGGACGGCACGGCGTCGCCGTTGATGGTCATGGCGATGCTTGCCGGATCGACGCCGATACCGGCATCGGTCACCACGGCCGACACCGCAGACTGGCCGCTGGCATCCTCCGGCGTGGGCGACAGATCGGTGATCGCCGGGACGCTGCGGTCAACCAGCACGGGCCAGCGGACCGCAGGACCGGCGCCGCCTTCGGCATCCCGCGACCGAAGGGTGAGCGCGTGCAGTCCTTCCACCGGCGCCGGCAGAGACAGCTCGGTCTCGCCGGTATCGGTAGTGACTGGCTCTGCGTCGCCCAGCGCCACGAGCGCTCCCGCAGCACCGTCGGCGGGCTGAAGGCGGACCGACAAGGCCTCCTCCGCCGTCACCAGCCCCGGCCCGAGCCGGACAGCATCGATCAGCGCGCTGTCTTCCGCGGCAATCGCGTCGATGAAATAGGTCTGCCAAGCCGGTGCGCGCAGCAGGCCCAAATCCACCGCATCGACCCGCTGATGTCGGCTACCGAGGACCGCACCAAGCGGGATCACGCGCATGTGCCAGGCGCCATCGTCGATCAGGCGTGGCACAATGACGGGCCGGAAGGCGCCGTTTTCGACCGGCAGCGGGTCGGCACCGGCCAGCCGGTTCACGTCCACCCCACCGTCGCCCCGCACGATCAGGTCCAGCGTGGCCCCCGGCGACAGGCGATAAGCGAAGCTGAGGACCGCCGAAGGATCGAGCGTCAACGGCCCGTCGATCAGCCGCGTAGCGCGACTCGCCGTCGTGGCCGTCACGGTTCCCAGCTCCAGGACACCCTCGCCGCTCCACGGTTCGGAGACCAGCATCTCGAAATCGTGCGTAAACAGGGGCTCGTTGGCATCGGCGCGGGTCACCTGCGGGGCCGCCGGCGCCGCTGGCGACACGGCAGTCGCCGTATCGACTTCCACCTCCCCGTCCACGGAGGCGTCCTCCCAGGCCGGGACATCCAAGGCTCCGCCGGTGGACGAACGCAGCCTAAGGGCCCCTGCCTCCGGTCGCGGAAGGGTGAAGAGGCCATCCGGTCCCGCTGTCGTCTCCGCAATCGGCGCGCCTTCAGTGTCTTCCAGGGCGACCGTAGCACCAGGGATCGCGCGCCCCGTGAGCGCGGGCGGTGCCGCCAACAGCACCGCCAGCGGGTCGGACATGCCTGTCAATGCCGCGACGACCATGCCTGAGGGGAACCGGGTGAGCGGTGCCGAGAGACCTTCCTCGGACGTCTCCGTCGCGAGCGGCATCCATCCGTGGTCAGCATCGTATCGCCAGAGCGCCACCTCATCCGACGCCTCGACGGCGATGTGAACGGTCGCAGCCCCGGTCAGGGCCAGATCCGCCGGACCTATGGCGTAAGCAGCGCTTGCGGCCGTCGCCCCCTCCGGCAGCGACGGCAAGGGTGCGCGCTCTATGGCGACCGCAACCTGGCCGTCGGGCAGACTGAAGGGCGGGATCGTCAGATGGGCACCGCCGTCCGGGCTCGGGATCCGGGACTGGCGCGGCGAACTGGCCACCTCACCGACGGACAGGGTAACGCGGTCCTCCGCCACTGCACCCGCCTCGTCGAACACGCGCAGCCGGATCACCAGCCGGTCCGGCGGCACCAGCGGGTCCGCGGGCCGGAACTCGAAGCGGTGGTTGGCCGACCCCAGATGGATCGAGGCCAGGTTTCCATAGACCGTGCCGCGCAGCGACGCGCCGGTCGTTCTGTCGACGATGCTGGCGATCTGCGCCCGATCGATCGTCCTGGGCCGCGAGCTGTCCGTCAGCACGGACCAAGGCACATCCTCGCCGGCGCCCGCGGGCCGGTAGTCGACGACGTAGCGGGCGAACGCCTCGCCCCCGGCACGGCCGAAGATCGGTACCGTCTGGCGCCCAACCGCCCTTTCCGGCGGGAAGAGGATTTCAGCAACCAGGCCCGCCGTGCCCGATGCATCGGGTACCGGCACACGAAGCTCGGCCGCATCGTCGCCTTCGCGGGAGAACACCACGACGGCGCCGTCGACGGACCGCAGTGCGGGCCAGTCGATCCGGCGCGGCCCGGCACCATCCGTGACCGTGGCCACAGGCAGCCGTTCGCCCTCGCCCGTCTCGACGGCTATGTCGACTGAGCCCTCGTCCGGGAACCCGGCTTCGATCCGCAGCGCGGTGGTTTCGTCGACCTGTTGCCGGTTCTCGCCGAGACGCGTCACTGTTGGCGCCTCGTCATTCGCCGCCAGCGTGGTGGGGCCCCACAAGACGTCGCCACCGGCCGCGGCGAACAAGAGCCCGCCCAAAAGGCCGGTCGGCAAGCCCAGGTCCTCTACCGGCAGTGAGACGCGCAGCCAGATGCCCGTAGGCAGACCGTCATCCAGCCTGTCAGGCGCTTCGCCCGTGCCCGTCACCACGTCGATCGACGGGGTGCCGAAAGACACCGCGCCGGCCAGCCGCTCGGCGTCATCATAGAGGCCCAGCACGATCTCCACCGGTGGTGCATCGACATCCAGCCGGAGATACTGGACCAGCCGGTCGCCCTGGCCGACGAACACCGGTTCGGCCAAGGTGGCGGTCCGTACCGGAACGCCATCGACCGTCGAGACATGAACCGGACCGCCGAATGGCCCCGCGTCTTCCTGCCAGGTCCATGTCTCGCCGGCATCCGTGCCGACCGAGACCGGGCCGTCGATCAGGGCCGGGGACCGGTCTGCCGTCTCCCACCCCTCCGTGACCGTCGTCAGCGAGGTCAGGCGCGACACCTGCGGGGCGACGACGACGTCCTGGCCCGACGAATCCCCGAGTTCGATCGCCGTTTCGGCCATGGCCCAGTTGCCGGCGGCGTCGCGCGTCTCCAGGATCAGCCGTGCCGATCCGCCGGTGGGGATCTGCACGGTGTCGAACGCCAGTGTGCCTGTGCCTTCGGCAAGCAGCCACCAATTGCCGTCGGCATCGATCAGGCTCCAGCGGGTCCACGCAGCCGGCTCCAGTCCGGCGCCGGTCGCCGACAGCACACCGGCGTCGTTCACCGCCGCGCCCTCGATCGCTGGGGCCGGTGGTGTGGCGTCGACGGTGATCTGCTGTGACCATGCGGGCAGGTCGATCGGCCCGTCTTCACCCATCGCGGCGTCGGCCACCAAAAGGTACGTGCCATCCGGGCTGGGCTGGCCATCGGCATCCAACCCGTCCCAATCGAGATGCAGCGGCCCCCGCCACGCCGAAACGCGGCCAAGTTCGCGGACCACGCGGCCGTCGGCGCTCACCACCGTGACACGCACCGATGCCGGTTCCGGCAGCCACACGGTACCGCCGGCCACGGTGACGCCCGGCGAAAGCGAGGCCGGGCGAGGTGAGCCCAGCCGCGGCGGCCAGCGGGGCGGCATGGCCACGAAGGTCGGATCATTGGCGTTCAAGAGGCCGAGCCGCCTCAGAAGGCCCATCAGCCAGGGTACGAGCGGGTGGTCGGATCGCAGGAACTGGTTGACCAAATCGGCCAGCCACTGGCCCAACGCCTTGCCCAGCTGAATGGCGAGGACGAACCCGGCAACGGGCCACGGCACGAACCCCAGCATGAGGCCGATGCCGAAGACATGGTTGAACGCCCATTCGGCGAAGCCGATATCGCCATCCCACAGCCTCTTGTAGTTCCAGGCAAGATCCAGCACACCGAGGCCAAACCCGGCCACCCTGCCGACCTTCCCCAAGGCTGACTGCCAGCCGGTGGGCCGAACCGAGACGCCTGGCGGGTGAACCACCGGGCCGCGACCGCCTGTGCCGACGCGCACACGCGTGGCCGTGCGGGTTCCGGCGGAGGTCGGCCGTGTCGTCCGGCCACCCAGGCCCGTGGTGGGACGGGGCGGCTGCCCACGCGTAGGCCGCGTGCCGGTCGATCCGGGGGTACGACCGCCTGTGGACGGGCCAGGACCGGCCCCACCCGTGGGCCTTGTTCCCGTCGTCGGTCTCGGAGGCCGCGGACCGCCGCCGCGGGTCACCGGCGGCCGGCTGCCGCCTGTTGTGGTCGGGCGCGGGCCGGTTGCACCCGGCCGCGTGGGCGGGTCTGCCAGGCCCGGTATTCTCTGTGTCGGCCGCCGGGGCGATACGCCGCGCCCACCCGTCGGCGCCCGGGGTGCCACGCCGCGCCGCGGCGGCTGCGGTGACTGCCGGGCACCGGGTCTCACACCGCCGGCGCCCCGGCGTGCGGCCTGGGCGGCAGCCCGCTCGGCCTGGATCTGTCGGCTTGCCCGCGCGTAGGCGCCGCGAACCACACCCTCGGCAACATCGGGCCGATAGTGGCGAACGACATCGACGACCTGGTCGGCGGTCAGGTGACCCATCCCGCTGGGATGAACGCGCATTACATGGGCGATCAGCTCGCGCAAGCTCAGTGTGCGCCCACCGCGCATGCCCGCCATGCGCGGGTCCAGATGCCATTGGGCGAAATAGGCCTCCATCTCATGCGCAACGTGCCCGCCCGGGAAACGCGGCCCGAAGGGGCGAATGCCGGGCGCCCGGTGGGCCTGATCCACGTGTCGCAGCTCATGGGCCGCCACGGCCGCACCTGCGCGTACGCGCTCGGCCTGGGTTCCCACCATGCCACCACGACGCACCGCCGTATCAATCGTTTCGTCGATCGCCTCCCGGAACACGTGAGCGCGGCGCACGTCACGGCCGGTCACATGGCCCCAGGGTCCGGCATTCCCCGGCCCCCGGCCTGACTCGAACGGGGAGACTGAAAGGTTGCCCCCACGCCTCAACGTGCGCAGGGCTTCGAGCGCAATCTGCCTGCTGGCTATGTCGCGGGCGGAATTGCCACCGGACTGCGCAATCAGCAGCAGATCGTCCACATATTGCCTCGCAACGCCAGGCAACGTGCCGTTGTTGGGCGTGAAGCCGCGGGGCCGGGGCGGGATATTGGAAGGGCCGAAGAAGCTGCGCGGTATCGAGGTGAGGCCGGTCAAGTCGGCGTGGTCGATCGGCGCGTTCAGGGCATAGGCGTAAGGGTTGGCCCCGCCGCGCACACCCGCGGGATCGGGTGTCAGGAACCGGCCGAGATCGGGGGCGTAGACCCGGGCCCCGAAGAACACCAGCCCCAGATCGGGGTCGACCGGTGCCCCATTGTATCCAAGGGGCAGATCCGGCGGGCCGCGCGCAGGCGGATGCCCCCAAGGCTGCATCGCCGGTCGGTCGACGGCGCCGTCGGGCCCAAGGATGCCGGCCGGCGTGCCGGCGAGATCGGTCGCGATCGCGGTGACGCCTTCCGGCGTGTGGATGCGCGCGAGCCCCAGGTCGCCCACCGGCCGTTCGATCCAGACCTGACGCACGCCCTCGCCGTCATAGACGCCGATCAGCCGGTCGGCATGCCAGAGATAGCGGCGGATGTCGTCGCCGGCCCGCCGTTCCGCCAGCCGGCCCAGATAGTCATAGCGGTAGTCGACGGTGGTTCCATCCGGCGCCACCGCACGCGTCAACTGTCCGACGGCGTCGTAGAGGAACTCTGGCCCACCTTCGACTGCTGTCAGATTGCCGTCGGCATCATGGGTGACCGGCCGGTCGCCGATCGCCGTCAGCCGCCAGGCGTTGTCATAGGTGCGGGCGACGCCATCGCCATAGTCGACGATGTTGTCCGAGGCGTCGTAGGCATATTGGTCGACCGCGCCGTCGGGCCGGGTGACTGCCGCCAGGCGGCCCCGATCATCATAATCGAAGGCCCACCGGCCCTCATCGGTCTCCAGCCCGACCACGCGGTCTGCATCGCCGCGTTCCAGCCGCTGGCCGAGGGACTGCCCCGCGAGCACCGTTTCCAGCGCCGCAAGCTCCAGCCCCATGCCGCGATAGATGAATTCCGCCCTGACGGCGTCACCAACCGCAACGGCCTCGACACGGCCCGCCTCATCATTCTCGATGGCCGCGGTGATGCCGTCGATGCCCGTCACAGCCGTAAGGTCGCCGATCGCGTTGTAGCGATAGGTGACGGTCTCGCCCTCGGGCGTCACCATCGCCGACAGGCGGCCGACCGGATCGTAGCGGTAGGTCAGCGTGCGGCCCCAAGGATCGGTCACGGACACCAGCCGCCCGCCTGCGTCATAGGCCATCGTGTGGCGGCCAAGATCATCCTCCACCGCCACCAGCCGACCGAAGTCGTCGTACTCCTGCACCACGCGGTGGCCGTCGCCGGCCGCCTGCTCGATCACGCGGCCCTGGTCGTCGCGCGCGATGGCCAGGATGCCGCCACCTGTCCTCTCGACACCGGCGATCCGGCCGAGATCGTCGTAGCGGAACCGTTCCGCCGGCCCATCCGCAGGGCCGGCGGCTACCAGCCGGCCCAGCTCATCGTGCTCGAACGCCCAGCGGCGACCGCCTTCATCGACCAGTCCTGCGAGCAGACCTGTGGCAGTCCATGAGAGCTGGTGCACCGTGCCGTCGGACAGGCGAAGCGATATCGGCCTGCCGGCGGCATCCCGCTCCGTCACCTCGGGTCCGCTGGCCCCATTGAAGGCGATGGTCGACGTTCCGGCGACGCGGCCATCGTCGCCCAGTGGCCGGCCGTCGGCGTCATAGGCGAAGGTCTCGGTCTCGCCCAGCCGATGGATCGCCCTCAGCCGGCCGCGCAGGTCATAGTCGAACCGCGTAGACACCCCGGCCACGCGGATCTCGACCAGCCGGCCCAGGATATCGCGCTCGAACTCCTCCACCACGCCATGCGGGTGGATGGTGCGGACGACGTCCCCCAGCGCGTTGTACTCATAGCGGGTGCGGCGGTCAGCGGTGCCATCGGTGTACCGCTCCTCCACCAGGCGCTGCCGGTCGTCATAGGTCCGCTCGACTACAGCGCCCGCCGGCGCCACTTCGCGCACGATGTTGTCGAAGGCGTCGTAAGCCCAGGTCCAGGTGCCGTCTGGCGCGCTCGCTTCGACGATGCGGCCGTACTGGTCGTAGGCATAGGTGACGGTGTTGCCGAGCGCGTCCGTCTCTGTCGCGATCTGGCTGAATTCGTCATAGGTCAGCGAATAGGTCTGGCCGTCGGCAGCGCGCATGACGACGGGCCGGCCCACGGTATCGTATTCGACGTCAACGGCGATACCGCCAGCGGGCTCGATGCGCAGCAGATCGCCGCCGTCCGACCAGTTCAGGCGGTGCACCACGCCAGGAGCCTCGACGACCTCGACCAGACGGCCCGCTTCGTCGACGCGGCTTTCGACCTCGGGGATAATCGGCGGCGGCGCGTCATCGGGGCGTTCCGGCGCAAGCGGCCCTGGCTCGTGCAGGGTCGCAGTTTCCCCCGACGGCGAGGCCACAGCAGCGCTCACGCCGCCATCGTCCCGCCAGACCATCTCAGCGACCCAGCCTTCGAAATCCTGCAGCCTCAACCCGTCGGGCACGACCTCCATCACCATCTCGCGGCCAAGGCTGTCGTTGATGCCTGTAGGCCTGCCGTCGGCGTCGTAGGTCAGGAAGACAGTGTAGCCCCGCGGGTCGGTGATACGGTCGACCAACCCATCGGCGCGGAAGACGGCCTCGGTACGGTTGCCATCTGCATCTTCCGTGGCGACCAGCCGGCCGGCACGGTCGTACACATAGCCGACGGCCCCCGTCGCCAGCTCCTCCCGGATCAGGAAGCCGGCAGCGTCGTAGCTGTAGCGCACAGGCGGGGCCGGCGGCTGCACGACCTCCAGCAGCAGCCCGGCGTCGTCATAGGCCAGCGTCGTCGTATTGCCACGGATGCCCGTCTCGGAGACAAGACGGTCGCCGTCGTCCCAGGCATAGCGTGCGACGCGGCCGGCGACGTCGGTGTAGGACAGGAGCCTGTCGCCGGCATCGAACTCGAACCGCTCTTCCAGGCCATCGGGGTGCAGCAGCGCCGTCATGCGGCCGGCATCGTCGAACACCGGCGTCAGCACGCGGCCCGCTTCGCCATACTCCTGCTCCGGCAGGCCGCGGTCGTCGTAGGTGTAGGTCCGCTCCTCCTCCGCCGGACCTATCCCGAGGTCGGGTACGCCCACATCGATGAGATCACCGTCGATGCCCCGCACCTCCTGAGGCCGGCCGGCCTCATCGAAGGTCATGACCTGTTCGGCACCGCCCGCGCGGCTGACCCGCAGTTCACCATCGACGATCACGGCCTGGGTCACCTCGCCTTCGCCGTTGACGACGTCGATCTCCACGCGGTCGTCCCGCATGACGATCGTGGTCTCGGTGCGGCGGCCTTCGGCATCGGTGACGACCAGGCGGCGCGTGTCGCTGTCCGGCCGGGAGAAGGCGACATCGGTGGCCAACCGCCCCGGGCCTTCGACCCGTGTGAGCTTGCCGGCCGTGTCATAGCGAAAGGCCATGACCGTGCCGTCAGCCAAGGCCATGTTGGTCAGCCGGCCATCGGCGTCGTAGCCGTAGGCTGTGCTTCTGCCCAAGGGGTCCGTTGCCGACGCCAGCCGGCCGCTGTCGTCATAGGCGTATCGGTGCGTCCGGCCGATCGGGTCGGTGATGGTGGCCACGCGGTCGCCGTCCCAGGTGATCGTCAGAGACCGGCCATCGACCGCTTCCACGGCGACCGGCCGGCCTGCATCGTCCAAGCTGATGGTCTGGGCGAGGCCGAGGGCGTCGTAGCGGGCCACCAGCCGCCCGCGCCGGTCGAACCGTTCCGCCGTGCCGTCCGCGAACAGGCGGGTCCACGTACCGTCCAGCCGCTCAGTGACCGCGCTGTCCAGCCGGCCCGTGCGCGCCGCGCCGAATAGCCCGCGCTCCTCCGGCCGGTCATAGAAGCTGATGCTGCCGTCGATCTCCAGCGTCTGGATCAGCCCGGTGGCGCGGTCCAGGCCCAGGCGCACGCCATAACTCCACCCCCAGCCGGGGCCGAAGCCGGAGCCGGCCTCCGCCGTGGCGGAATAGACGCGCATTGCCTCCAGCGGCCAACCGCGGGCGGGGATGGCGATATCCTGGAACCGCAGGTCCAGATCGGCGGTCAGGCCGATGAGGTCGGCATGGAACGTCTCGGGCGTCGCGATGCCGACCGGCATTGGTGACGCATCCGGCGTCGAAACGGCTTCGGGCGCCGGTGGCAGGGGTGTCCACCCTGCCCCATCGGGGCCGTGGGCCCGCTGAGCATGCGCTATGTGCGCAAGGGGATCGACCGTGGCGATGGTCAAGCAAAAGGCGTAGACAAGCGGCTTACACGCCCAGCGGCGCCCCAATATCATGGCCATCGGCCCCCAATGCTGTGGTATTGCCGGCAAGTCGGAAAGGACGCGTCTGGTGCATGCGGATTTTGGTGAAACAATGACCTTGACGCAACTTGTGCTGCGACCGTTGTCCGCTCTGGTACTTCTAGTCGCGCTCGCCGTCACTATGGTTAATGTGAGCGCGGCCGAGCTGACCGTCACCACGCCTACAGGCGTCACCGCCGAGATTGAGGTGCTGGCCTGGTCGGGCGATGCCCGCGACTTCGTGCGGGCCCGTCTGACCGCACCGGGGAGAACCTCGATAGAGCCCGGCCGCTATGCACTTCGCCTGACCGGAACCGACTATCGCTTTGGCCCAGTGGACCTGTCGGCGTTGAACCAAACGGTGGGTCTGGGATCGCTGACCGTTCGGGTGCCAGAGCGCGCTGCACCGACCACCATCTACATACTGGACCATGACCAGGGCGGCGTCGCGGCGGCGATCGCAACAGATGCTGTGGCGGCCGTACTGCCCGGCCGCTTCAACCTGCAGCGCGATCTGGCGGAAACCGCATTGCCGCTGGATGTTTCGGCCGGCGACGTTATTGAGATCGACTTTGCCGCCGTGACGGTCGAGCTGCCGTCGGATGCGGGTGGGGCCCCGGTCTATCTGGCTGACCCGATCGATGCCATTGCGGCGTATGGCGACCCGCGGGCGGGCGCGATCGCCGTCGCTCCTGGCCCTTACCGTGTCGTCGGCGCCGAAGGCAATGGCGGACTGCCGGTATTTGCGGAACCCGGACGCATAGCCTCCGTAACGCCCGCCCTGATTGCCGTGGTTCCAGTCGGCGAAGGCGGCACGCCGTTCGTCGTCTTCGATGCGGCAACGGGTGATCCGGTGCTGTCGGCCCGGACGGGCGATGCCTCGCACCCCCTGATGGTTCGGGACGGCACGACTCTGGCCATGGCGCTCAGCATCGGCGACTGGACCACGCCGGAGGCGCTGGCGGCCGCCCCCCGGTTCCTGGCCACCGCGGGGGAGGTCACGCGGTTCTGGCAGTTGCCGGACAATCGCCTTGTCGGCGGTCGCGGCGACCTCGAAGCGGGACGCCTGGTTGAGTGGCGGACCAACGACGACCGGCTGGTGGTCGCGGGCGGCGAGGCTCGGCTACGGCTGATCGCCGCTGAGCCGTCGCTGGCCGACGTCACGCTTGTCCGCATCGATGGCGACGATCAGGTTGAGGTCGCACGCGCAGCACAGACCGCAATCGCGCCACCGACCTCGGAGATCATGATCGACATCCCCGCCGATCTGCCGGCCGGCGCCTTGCTGAAGGCCGTCGCTGACATCGAGCGGTCCGACGGGTCGACCCTGCGGGGCGAGAGCCGGCCGACCGTCGTCGTGGTGCTGGACGTCGCTGCACCGCAGGACTTGGCGGCCGCGGCAGACGGCCCGACATCGGTGGCGTTGACATGGGCGGAAGCCGGTGGCGCCGATTTTGCCGGCTATCAGGTCTGGCGCCAGCCCACTGGGCGGGTTCCGGCCTCCGGCCCCCTGCTGCTGGCCGAGACGCGGTTCATCGACCGCGGGCTGAGCCGCGGGGGCGCCTACGCCTACACCGTCTGCGCGGTGGACAGTCGGGGCCTGGCGGCCGCCTGCAGTGCGTCGGCGGAGATTCTGATCGCTGAATGATCAGGCTGGGTGCGGAGTATCCCGAGATTGCACCCGGACTGACCCCGCGCTATATAATATCTGTTATATAACGCGGGGTCTCTCTATGCTCACATTCAAGGTGACGACGGTCGGCGCGTCATCGGGCGTGATTCTCACCAAGGAAGCGATGGCCCGACTGAAGGTCAAGAAGGGCGATACGCTCTATCTCACCGAGGCGCCGGACGGCGGATACCGTCTTACACCCTATGACCCCGAATTCGCACGCCAGATGGCTCTGGCGGAAGACATCATGCATGACGACCGTGAGGTGCTTCGGGCGCTGGCGAAGTGAGCACCGAAGACAGCTGGCGCTGGGTCTCGCTTGACGTGATTTTCGCAATCCATGACCGCCAGTTGTCAGAACATGGCGGTGCGGATGGCATTCGCGATCGCGGTGCGATTGAAGCGGCCTGCGCACGTCCGATGACTCTCGCCAGCTATGGCCAGCCGGATGCTTCCGACTTGGCGGCCGCCTATGCGGTAGGCCTTGCAAAGAACCATGGCTTCGTCGACGGAAACAAGCGGACGGCTTGGGTGGCCGCACGTCTGTTCCTGGCGGACAATGGACGATCTTTGCGCTTTGACCCGATGGAGGCGATCCGCATCGTTGAGGGTGTCGCGGCCGGTAGCATCGATGAAGTTCAGTTGGCCGCCTGGTTTCGACGTCATCTCTCCCGTGATCGATAACGCCGGATCACCCCTTGCGTCCGGCCGATGGCGACGCGATATTCACCGGTGGAAGGCTGGCGCGGACGGACCCCTCGCCAACCCGGTCAGATCCGGAAGGAAGCAGCCGTAACGAGTTTCGGTCCGGGTCGACTGTCCAGTCTTCCGCCTTCCTTGGCCGCATGTCATTGCGGTGCGAACAGCCTTTCCAACAATGTGCGGATCCCGCGATAGAGATTGTCGTGGGCGGTCGGTGAGGGTTCGGCCTCGGCTAGCCAAAGCACCGCTTCGTTCAGCGCGCCCGACACGAGAACGGTCAGAACCTCCGCGGACAGGGGGGGTTGGGGTGCCTCATCCAGCACGGCGGTTATGCCCTCTCTCAACGACCCGACGCTGTGGCGGGCATCTATCTCTCGCCAGCGTGTCCATCCCAGCACCGCCGGGCCGTCGATCAGGTAGATCTGTCGGATGTCGGGCCCAAGGCACGCGTCGACATAGGCGCGGCATCCCGCGGCCAGGCCTTCGAAGGCGGTGGGCTCTCCCTCCGCCTCCGCCGACACAACCGCCACGATCTCGCCGGCAGTCTCTTCGAACACCGCCTCGAACAGGCCGGCCTTGTCGCGGAAGTGATAGTAGAGCGCGCCACGCGTCACGGCCGCCTGGCGTACGATCGCTTCCGTCGCAGCGTCCGCAAAGCCCGCCCCGGCAAAGATCTCCCGCGCCGCTGACAAGAGTGCAGCGCGCGTCTGCGCGTGTCGTTCGGCATTGGTGCGTCGCTGTTGCATACAGGCATCCTGTTTGTTAGATACATACAGACAGTATGTTTTTTGAACAAGCTTCCCACAGGAAAGGATGTGAGACCATGCGCCTGGTCGACTGCTACCCCATCATCATGACCGATAAGTTGGCGGATTGCCGGGATTTCTACGTCGGCCGGCTCGGCTTCTCGGTGGCGTTCGAGGCAAGCTGGTTCGTCTATCTGGTCAGCGACGGCGCCACCGGCATCGCCTTCATGGCCAGCGACCACCCCTCACGCCCGCCGGGGGAAGAGACCTTCGGCGGCCAGGGCCTGCTGTTGACCCTGCAGGTGGAAGACGCCGCGGCGGCGTATGACCGGATAGTTGCCTCCGGCGCCACCATCCACCATCCGCTGACCGACGAGGCCTGGGGCCAGCGCCGCTTCCTGCTGCGCGATCCGGCCGGAACCTGGGTCGACGTGGTTCAGCAGATTGCGCCTGCTGAGGGCTTTTGGGAGCAGTATGTACCCGCGGCCTGATGACAGCACCGATCTCGCGGCAAGGGCGCCCTCGACGAGGGCGCCGGCGTGGGGTAATCGGAAACCCGCATCCTGCAGGTCAGGAGGCACAGCCTTCCCGACTGCGCGGACCGGCGGCCCCGCAACCCCCGGACAACGGGCCACGTCATGGAGCTCGAGAGCCTCGCCATCGTCATGGCGGCGTTCCTGTTCGCCGCATTCGTGAAGGGCACCACGGGTCTGGGTTTCTCCACGGCGGCGCTGCCGATCCTCGTTCTGTCGATCGGTCTGAAGGCGGCCCTGCCGCTCGTGATCATCCCGTCACTCACCAGCAACGTGCTGTTGATGCGGTCGGCGGGCCAGTTCCGCCCGACGCTCCGCCGGTTCTGGCCCCTATACCTTGCCTCACTCCCTGGGATCGCCTTTGGGCTTGCGCTCCTGGCCTGGGTCGACCCGCTGGTGCCCACGGCCGTGCTGGGCACGGTGCTGATCGCCTATTCGGCCTATGCGCTGAGCCAGCGCAGGCTCGCTCTGCGGCCAAGCCTGGAACGGCCACTCAAGATCCCGACGGGGCTGGTCACCGGCCTTATCAACGGCTGGACGGGGTCTCAGGTCATGCCGGTGCTGCCTTATCTCATGGCGCTCGGTCTCGAGCCCAACCGTTTCGTGCAGGCGATCAACATCTCGTTCACGGTGGGAAGCCTGGCGATGATCATCGGCCTTTCGCGGCTGGGCCTGTTCACGGCCGATACGGCCCTGGTGTCGGCCCTGGGTGTCCTGCCGGTCTTCGCCGGCGTCCATCTGGGCACGCGCGCCCGCCGTTGGCTATCGCCGGATGGGTTCCGCCGGGCCGTCCTGATCGTGCTGATCTGCCTCGGCAGTGGGATGATCGTGCGGTCGCTGATCTGACCGTCAGCCCGGTACCGTCTGGAACAAATGGGCGCCCAGGACCAGGAGCCCGACGCCGAGCCCGATCGAGGCCAGCATTCGCCCGGTGAGATGGAAGGCGCCCAGGGCCGCGACCAGCGCCACCGCCTCGACCACGCCGCCGCGCAGCACGGCCGGCGCCAGGATGGCGGCGAAGGCACAGCCCGGCAGCCCCTGCAGCACCCTTTGCGCCGCCGGCCCGCGAACGAGCCAGCTGGCCAGGGCATACCCGCCCAGCCGCGTCGCCAACACGATCACGGCCATCATCCCGATGGCGATGGCAGCCGAAACATCACCGGGCATGGCGGCGCAGCTCCAACACGACGGCCGCAGCGGCGCCGAGCGCGACCGCGACCGGCAGGGCCAGGGCCCCCGGCATCAGTCGCTCAAGCCCGATGGATGCCAGGCCGGCGATGATCCAGGGTGCACGAGGTCCCCGATTGCCCTTCACCAGGATCATCATCAGGACGGCAAGGAACAGCGTGCCGGCGGCACCCAGCGCCCCTGCCGTCGTAGCGTCCACTGCGTCGGGAATCAGCAGGCCCAGCGCCGTGCCGGCAACCCAGGCCACGAACATGCAGGCACCGCTGGCGGCAATGAAGGCGAGGCGGTTGGGCGTGGTCTCCGCCTTCAGCGTCAGCACCCAGTTGGCGTCGGTGAGAAAGACCAGCGCAGCGTAACGGGGGATCGGGCGATAGGCCTTCAGGATGGGCGGCAGCGTCATGCCCATCAGCGTATGCCGGCCGGTGACCAACACGGTCGACACCGCGATCGCCAGCAGCGGCAGAGGCTCCGCCCAAAGTTCCAGTGCCGGAAACTGCGCGGAACCGGCAAAGACGAAGATGCTCATCGCCATAGCGTGAGCGGCCGGCATCCCGAGAGACGCCGCTGCAGAACCGAACAACAGCCCGAAGACAAAGGCCGTCAGGGCGAAGCTGCGCGTTGCCGACACCGCGTCACGAACGCTCTGCCAGGTGCCTATGCCCGGTCCGGGGCACCTGGCGACGTTCCGGTCGACGGCCTCATGGTCGGTCATGGCCACCCCGATGGGCTGGTGTCGCCTCGCCGCGTCATGCGTCGACCAACTGCTTGCGCATGATCGGCCGCGTGTCCGACCGCCGCGCACATTCGCTGAAGCCGGCCCGTCGGAAAGCATCGGCAAAGCCCGTCCAGGCGTAGACGGGCGGATACCGTTCGCTCGCCGGCTCCACTGGATAGCCCTCCAACACTTTGGCGCCGCGCGACCGCGCCAGCGCAGCCGCTCCGTCGAGCAGGGCTGTGGAGACCCCGCGACTGCGATGCGACCGGCGAATGAAGAAACAGGTCACCGACCAGACCGGCGCGTCATCCACCGGCTTCAGAATGCGAGACCGGGCAAGGCCCGGAAACGCCGCCCTCGGGGCCACGGAACACCAGCCGACCGCTTCTGCCCCGTCATAGGCCATCACGCCCGGCACTTCGCCCGCTTCGATCACGGCTTTGATGGCATTGCGGTTGCCGCCGGCCTTCCCCGCCTCCCAGTCGGAGCGGGTGGTGCGCCATAGCATGCACCAGCATCCGCCACTGGCGCCGCGCGGGCCCATCAGAGCCTCGAAATCGCCCCACCGGTCCGGCGTGACCGGCTCGATCCGGAAGGATTTGGAGGTGGACATGCGACAGGGCCTTCCAACGACACGGGGGACATGAGCCTCATGCGCGGAGCATATTCCTATTTCCGGCCGGACTCCACCAAGCTCGACAACGGCATTACAGAAGAGATAATTGACTTAGGCAATGATTTTCGATGACATAAGCAAACTTCATCGCTGCGATCAACGGAGGTGATGAATGGGAGACTCTGGACTGTCCCGGAATGTGGAAGCCGTCCGCGGATTCACCCGGTTCTACACGCGCAGGATCGGCGTGCTGGCCGACGGCCTGTTCGGCACGCCCTTTCCGCTGGCGGAAGCGCGGGTCATCTACGAGCTTGCCCATCATGAGACGACCACGGCGACCGTACTGGCCAGAGAGCTGGAGCTCGACCCCGGCTATCTGAGCCGGCTGCTCAAGGGCCTTGAAGCGCGCGGCCTGATTGGCCGGCGACCTTCCGAGACCGATGGGCGGCAACTCGCCATTGGGCTGACCGCGGCAGGCCGGCAGGCCTTTGCCACCATCAACAGTCGGTCACGCCAGCAGGTGGCCGACATGCTGGACCGCCTGTCAGCCACGGACCAGACGCGCCTGGTGCGCGCGATGGGGGAAGTGGAGGCCCTTCTCGGCGCGGGACAAGACTTGCGGGTCCCATACATTCTGCGCCCACACCAGATCGGCGACCTAGGCTGGATCATCCAGCGGCACGCCACGCTCTATGCCGAAGAGTATGGCTGGTGCGAAGGCATTGAGGCGATGGTGGCCGAAGTTGCTGCCGAGTTCCTGCGCAACTTCGATCCTGCGCGCGAGTATTGCTGGATCTCGGAACGGGAGGGCGAGACTGTTGGCTCCGTCGCCATCGTGCGCAAATCAGACGAAGTGGCGAAGCTGCGCCTGCTGATTGTGGACCCAAAGGCGCGTGGCCTCGGGATCGGCAGACGTCTGGTGGACGAATGTGTGCGCTTTGCCCGCCAGAAGGGCTATGCCCGCATCACACTCTGGACCGTCGACGTCCTTACCGCCGCCCGGCACCTCTATGAAATGGCCGGTTTCCGCCTGGAGAGGGAAGAGCCGCATCACGGCTTCGGGCCCGCATTGGTCGGTCAGGATTGGGTGCTGGACCTCTGACGACGCGGCCGGACGAAATCCGGACGCGACAAGTTCGGCGCCTCTTTCCCAAAATGCTTAGTTGAAGGGAAACGACCGCGGGTGGGGAGCCGCCAGCTCCGATTTCGATCCAAGATCGGCCGAATGCGCGGACGCCTGACAGGAGGAACAATGCGACCATGGGCCTTGCGATCTATCCGAGCCTGAAGGGCCGAGCCGTGTTCATCACCGGTGGGGCGTCGGGGATCGGTGCTGCGTTCGTGCAAGCGTTCGCCGAACAGGGGGCGGCCGTGGCCTTCGTCGACCTTTTGGACGACGCGGCTGCGACGCTCTGCCAGGCGCTGGCGGACGCCGGTTGTCCGCGCCCGTGGTACCGCCATTGCGACCTGCGCGATGTCCACGCGTTGCAGGGGGCTATCGCCGAGGCCGCCGCGGCACTCGGACCCGTCCGGGCGCTGATCAACAACGCCGCAAACGACGACCGGCACTCCGTCGATTCGGTCACCGCTGCCTATTGGGACGACCGCATCGAGGTGAACCTGCGCCACCAGTTCTTCGCAGCACAGGCCGTGTTTCCGATGATGCGCGAGGCAGGCGGCGGCGCGATCGTCAATCTCGGATCGGTGAGTTGGAAGATCGCAGCCGGCGGGTTCCCCTGCTACGCCACAGCGAAGGCGGCGGTGCACGGCCTGACCCGCACCCTCGCGCGCGACTTCGGCGGCGACAATGTCCGCGTCAACACGCTGGTACCCGGATGGGTGATGACCGAGCGGCAGCTGGAGCTCTGGGTCGACGCCGAAGCTGAGGCGCTGATCGACCGGAGCCAGTGCCTGGCCGGACGCGTGCTGCCGTGGCACATCGCCCGCATGGCGCTGTTCCTGGCATCCGATGACGCGGCCATGTGCTCTGCCCAGGAATTCATCGTCGACGGCGGATGGTGCTGACCGCAGCTGCGCCGCACGGATTTCTCAGTCCAGCACCAGATCGTCGCGGTGGATCATCTCGTCGCGGCCGCGATAGCCCAGGATGGCTTCGATCTCGCCGCTCTTGTGGCCGGCGATGCGGCGCGCGTCTTCGGCTGCATAGGCCGAGAGGCCGCGGCCGACGGCACGGCCGTCACGCGTGCGCACCGCCACGGCGTCGCCGCGCAGGAAATCGCCCTCAACCGCTACGACTCCAGCCGGCAGCAGGCTGCTGCCGCGGGCCAGTGCCGCCCGAGCGCCATCGTCGATGGTCAGTGCGCCTGTGGGCTTCAGCGCGCCGGCGATCCAGCGCTTGCGCGCCGTCCTCGGTTCGGCCGCCGGCACAAACCAGGTGCACGCCGCCCCCTGGAGCAGCGCGCGCAGTGGATGGTTGTGGGTGCCGAGTGCGATCGCCATGCGACAGCCCGCCGACAGCGCAATGCGCGCGGCCCCCAGCTTGGTGACCATGCCGCCCGACGAATAGCCAGGCGGGGCTTCACCCGCCATGGCCTCGATCTCCGCCGTCACCTCCTGCACCTCGTCCACCCGCCGGGCGCCAGGGTCGCGCCGCGGGTCGGCGGTATAGAGCCCGTCGATGTCCGACAAGAGCACCAGTGTGTCGGCGCTGATCATCTGGGCCACCCGCGCCGCCAGCCGGTCGTTGTCACCGAAGCGGATCTCGGTGGTCGCCACCGTATCGTTCTCGTTGATCAGCGGTACCGCACCCAGCGCCAGCAACTGGTCGATGGTGTTGCGCGCATTCAGGTGCCGGCGGCGGCTTTCGGTATCGTCCAGGGTCAGCAACAACTGCGCCACCGTCAGGTCGTGCCAGCCCAGAATCTCCTCATAGGCATGGGCAAGGCGGATCTGGCCGGTCGCGGCGGCCGCCTGCTTCTCCTCCAGCCTGAGCGGACGGCCGGTCAGTCTGAGGTGCTCCCGCCCGACGGCAATCGCGCCGGAGGAAACCAGGACGACCTCGATCCCGCGGCGGCGGAGATCGGCGATATCGTCCGCCAGCGCCGCCAGCCACGGCCGGTGCACGCGGCCTGACCGTTCGTCGACCAGAAGCGCAGAGCCGATCTTGACGACCAGCCGCCGGGCGCTGCCGAGGCCCGCGGTCATGGCGCCGCAAGGGCGGTATCCGCCCGCCCCGCCTCAATCACACCGAACAGTTGCTCCAGTGCCTCCGCCACCCCCTCGCCACTGACGCCGGCCAAAGCCAGCACGGGGCCGCCGACAGCCTGGGCCAGGTCGTTCAGACGCGACGACCGCGTGGGCTCATCGAGCGCGTCGACCTTGTTCAGCGCCACGATCGACGGCTTTTCGTCTAGCCCGCCGCCATAGGCGGCAAGCTCCGCCCGGATGCTCAGATAGTCCGCCGCCACATCCTCAGCGCTGCCGTCGACCAGGTGCAACAGCACCCGGCAACGCTCGATATGGCCGAGGAAGCGGTCGCCGAGCCCCGCGCCCTCATGCGCGCCTTCGATCAGGCCGGGGATGTCCGCCAGCACCAGCTCGCGCTCGCCCGACCGCACGACGCCCAGATTGGGGTGCAGTGTGGTGAAGGGGTAATCCGCGATCTTGGGATGGGCGCGCGTGGTGGCAGCCAGGAATGTCGACTTCCCAGCATTAGGCAGGCCCACCAGCCCGGCATCGGCGATCAGCTTCAGCCGCAGCCAGACCCATCGTTCCTCCCCCGGCCAGCCGGGGTCCGACCGCCGCGGTGCGCGGTTGGTGGAGGATTTGTAGTGCAGATTGCCGAAACCGCCATCGCCGCCCCGGGCCAACAGGGCCCGCTGCCCCGCCTCGGTCAGGTCGGCCAGCACGAAGTCCTTGGTATCGTCCAGCACCTGGGTGCCCCGCGGCACCTTCAACACGGCGTCGCTGCCGTTGGCGCCGGTGCGCTGCTTGCCCATCCCGGCGGCACCGGGCTTGGCCTTGAAGTGCTGGCGATAGCGGTAATCGATCAGGGTGTTGAGGCCGTCCACAGCCTCCACCCACACGTCGCCACCGCGGCCACCGTTGCCGCCGTCGGGGCCGCCGAACTCGATGAACTTCTCACGGCGAAAGCTGGCGCACCCCGCACCACCGTTACCGCTCTTGATGTAGACCTTCGCCTCGTCGAGGAACTTCATGCCGCAGTGCCACGTCTCCGGCGCAAGCGGCCCACTTGCCGCCCACGCCTGCGGCACAGGCATGGTCTTCCCGCGGCCCCGGTGTCAATGGGGCAGCGTCGGTGCCGCCCTGCGGCGAACCCCGATCGCGGATCAGTGCGAGCCCTTCGGGGCGTGCGGCGCGCCGCTGCCGAAGCCTTCGGCCACGCGGTCGAACAGCCGCGCCGGAGCGGTTACGATCGCCACGACCATCGAACGGATCACCTCCGAACGCATGTCGCGTGCCTTGCGCAATATTGCGTCCGCGCGGACCGTATCATTAACCAAATGGTAATAGATCTCAGGATCTCGGGCGCCGTTCGCGCCCATGGCATTGTGTGTCATTGTCCCCATCTCCGTTGCATTCTCGTTCCCACTGTGGGATTTAGCGCTCGGAGTGGCTCCATACTAGCCTATGAACCGTCAAAGAATTCTTGCCAAATCGGCAATAATGGAGAGGCCGTGGACCGGCTGAGCCAGATCACCATGTTCAACGCCGTGGTCGAGCGGCAGGGCTTCACCGCGGCGGCGAAGATGCTGGGCGTCACTGCCTCGGCCGTCAGCAAGCAAGTGTCGCAGTTGGAGAACGAGCTCGGCGCCCGGCTGATCAACCGCACCACGCGCAGCCTGTCGCTGACGGAGGTGGGGGCTGCCTATTACGAACAGACGAAAGACATCGTGACCGCGCTGGAGCGGGCGGAAACCGTGGTGACGGAGCTGACGGGCAAGCCCCGGGGCCTGCTGCGCGTGCACATCCCGGTCGGCTTCGGCCAGATCCATCTTTCCGGCGTGCTGCCCGGCTTCCTGGCGCGGTATCCGGAGGTGACGCTGGATGTGACGGTGCTGGAAGACCATGTCGACCTGGTGGAGGCCGGGATCGACGCGGCGGTGCGCATCGGCGGCCGGCAGGATAGCAGCCTGATCCGCCGCCGCCTGGCCCCCAACCGCCGCCTGTTGTGCGCCAGCCCGGCCTATCTGGCGGCCCATGGCACGCCCGAGACGCCGGGCGACCTTGCCCGCCACAACTGCCTGACCCACAGCCCGGAAGGCCCGCACGGCGAATGGGTGTTCACCGATGGCGGCCATGAGCACGCCGTGCGGCTGCGCGGCAGCGTGCGCACCAACAGCTTTGCGGTGTTGCGCGACGCAGCACTGGCCGGCGCCGGCATCGTGCGCCTGGCGGGCTATCTGATCGGCGAAGACCTGCGGGCCGGCCGCCTGATCTCCGTGCTCGACCAATATGTGGCGCAGGATGCAGAGATCTCCGTGGTGTATCCCACCCGCCGTCACCTCTCGCCAAAGGTGCGCGCCTTCGTTGACTATCTGGTGGAAACGATCGGCCAGCCGGAGTTCTGGCGCCATGCCGGGCTGACGTGACAGGTACGCAAGAGTCTGTCACAGTGCCGGCCACTTGCCTTCAGCCGCAGAACGCGCGATGGCCATCGGAAACTGCACAGAGTCGAAACTATGACCGATTGTCAGAGACTGCTTGGCGCGTTGACGGTTCTTCTGGCGGCGTGGCTGCTGCCCGCGACCGCCATGGCGCAGGACCACTGTTCGGGGTTGGATTACGACACCTGCCTATCGCAGGCGGGCTGCACGACGATCGACGGGGTCTGTGCGCTGGCCACCGACCCCTGCGCTGCCACTTGGGCGCCGACCGACGCCGCCGACCTCTGCGACCAGATCGAAGGCTGCGGCTTCGTCCCGCCGGGCCCGTGCTATTGCCCGCCCACAGAAGAATGCGAATGCACCGGCGGATCCCCCCCGGCCTGCGCCACGCTGGAGTGAGTTCCACCTTCCCGCAGGCGTCGGGATAGCTTGGCGCTGGCGCGTCTCGGCTCGTTCAAGGCTGCGGCGATTCCACAAGGCAGGCCTTCAGCCCGGCGGTCACATCCGTCAACAGGCCGGCCTCTCCACCGGCGCGCTGCACCAAGAGCGCGCCCTGCAGGGCGCTGAGCATGAGGCGGGCAGACACTGCGGCGGAAGCCGATCGGC
This sequence comes from Anaerolineae bacterium, assembly GCA_028285185.1. GTDB lineage: Bacteria > Pseudomonadota > Alphaproteobacteria > DSM-16000 > Inquilinaceae > JACKIG01. Next base: position 28,245 of record JANQQD010000356.1, read on the forward strand.
GGAACTCCCCACGATCGATGCCCCGCGCGATCATCTGCTCAAGCCATGCCTGCTGCTCGGCGAAGAACGCCGCGACCTCGGCCTGCATGTCCGGCGGCAGGGACGGATATTCACCGGCGAGCGCGCCGCAGAGGCAGACCTTTTCCGCGGAGTCGGCGAACTCCAGATACGGGCCGAAATAGAGGGTAAGGATGTCCCAGGTCGATCTGCTTTCGTCCCCCGTCGCCTCTTCCATCATCGCCATCAGCAAGGCGCGGTAGCGGCGGATGACGGCTGAGCCAAGGTCCGCCTTGGACGGGAAATGATAGTGGATACTGGCCTTGGTGACCTTTAGCACGTCGGCGATGTGCTGATAGCTGATCGCACTGAACCCGCGAGTCTGGATCAGGTCCTGCATGACGTCGAGGATACGGTCCGCGGTCGCGGTCATTCTTGCACTCTGTCCGGTCCGGCGCTTGGCCGGAACCATAGGACATCGGTGCCGGTGCCGGCAAATCCGGCCCCGCCCCCTAGAGCCCGCCCAGATGGCCCCGTTTGACCCAGAGCGTGCAGCCTTCGTCGCTCACCATCCCGTGCCGGTGGCCGGCTGGGTTGCGGATCCAGGTCCGCTCGGGATACGTGCCGTCTTCATCGGCCAGGGCGCCCTGTAGCACGAAGATCTCCTCCCCGCCCTCGCAGACATAGGCCGGGACCTGCGTTCCGGGGTCGAGCCGTTCCATGGTCACCTGCTCACCCCCGATCGGGTCGGCGTGGAGCGGTAGGACCAGATACCCCGGCACCTCCGTTTCCTGCGCCGCCCGAATCGTGGTGTTTACAAAGACATTCGTGCGGTCGTCGGGCCGCATCTGCCGCAGCTTGACCATGATAGTGCAGCCGTGTTCGGTGAATGGCGCGTGGCGGCTGCCCGGCGGGTTGCGCACATAGCAGCCCGCGGGAAAGTCGCCGGATTCGTCGGAGAAAACGCCGTCGAGAACCAGATACTCCTCCCCCAGGCCATGCTCATGCTCCGGAAAACGGCTGGCGGGGGCGTAGCGGACCAGCGAGGTCGCACGCGCGACCTCGCCACCGATCCGATCCAGCATGCGACGGTCGACGCCGGCGGTGGGCGACGGCACCCAGGGCATCGCGTTCGTGTCCAGCACTACACGTTGGGCGAAATCACCATTCACCCGCTGGGTCATCTGTCCGGGCTGAAGCCCGTCCCCACCACCGCGATCGTCCATCTCACTGCCCTCGTTTACGTCGGCGACGCCCCGAGAATGGTCACCGCCAAAGCGATCTGAGCCCCGAAGCCTGCGGCGAACGCCAAGGTGCGCAGTCCGGGAACCCCCATGGCATACACCACGAAGTGGGCCAGCCGAGCGAAGAAATAGACCGCGCAGGCCGTCTGGGTGATGCCGTTCGACAGGCCCATCACATGGGCCGTCAGCACCAGGGCCGCAAACAGTATCAGGTTCTCCACCGCGTTGCGGTGCGCGTTGATGGCCCGTTCCGCCCACTGGGACTGTGCCGGCGCATCCACGCTCGGGTTCGCCAAGGTGCCCGCAAGCCCGCGGACGGCCATGCGGTTCAGAACGTACGGGATCCAGAACATCGCCGTCATCGCGACGGTCAGTGTCAGCCACATCAGTTCCTGGGACATGCGCGAAGGCTCCCTCGTTTCACAGTATCGAATGATCGTATTTACCAACTAGTAGGTAAGAATGTCAATTGGGCTCAGACATGGAATCAAATTGGTTAACAATCTCAGCTTGCGGCACCCCGCGGCGGTGATCATATGCATGACCCCGACCGATGTAGGGGTTTGTCGGCCGCTCCCGGCTGGATCACGCCAACTGCCTTGGCAGTCGGGCACCGACCGGGCGCGGACGCTGCATAGATGCGACCACCGAACGCCTGCAAGAAAGGCAGGCGAACCAACTTGGGAGGTGCCGATGTCCCGCTGGAAACTGAGCGCCGGCCTTCTGACCACAACAGCTCTGGTGACGTCCGCCGTTCTAGCCGCCACAACGACAGACGACGGCACCGCCGCCGTCACGGCCGACCGCGGTGGCGATACCGTTTCGGCGCTGTTCGATCCCCGGCTGCTTGCAGGATCGATCTGCCGCTCACCTGTCGGGGGCCAGGGGCGATCGCCGTACCGGCCCTATGTCCAGATCGCCGCGGCGACGAGCGAGATCCCCGAGGCCATGGTAACCACGCTGGGCTCCGTGACCGATGACGGCGACGGCCCGCCTCTGTGGGAGGGGCTGGGCGACCTCAGCTTTCCGATCACGACGGATGACGACCTCGCGCAACGCTATTTCGACCAGGGCCTTCGCCTGACCTACGCCTTCAATCACGCCGAAGCTCGACGGGCCTTTCGCAAGGCGCAAGAAATCGATCCGGACTGCGCGCTCTGCTATTGGGGCGAGGCGTTCGTGCTCGGCCCCAACATCAACGCCGGAATGGACGAGGCATCCAACGCCCCGGCCATCGCTGCCATCACCCTGGCCCAAGAGCTGGCCGGCGGCGCCAGCGAACGCGAACAGTCCCTGATCGCCGCGCTGGCCCAACGATACTCCGCCGACCTGTCCGCCGATCGCGGGGCGCTGAACGTCGCCTATGCCGACGCCATGGCCGAGGTGACGGAACGGTTCCCGGACGATCTCGACATTGCCGTGCTCTACGCCGACTCGCTGATGAACCTGTCGCCCTGGGACTATTGGGAAGCCGACGGGGAAACGCCGAAGGGCCGCGTGGGCGAACAGGTGGCGACGTTAGAGCGGGTACTGGCCGCCAACCCGGACCATCCGGGCGCCATTCACCTTTATATCCACACGGTGGAGGCGTCGACGACGCCGGAGCGGGCGGAACCCTTCGCCGATCGTCTGGGCGGGCTGATGCCGGCGGCCGGCCATCTGGTGCACATGCCGTCGCACATCTACTACCGCATCGGGCGATACATCGACTCGCTGGAGGCCAACCGCGATGCCGTCGCCGCCGATGAGGCGTATCTGGAGACGGTCGAGGCAAACGGCATCTACCCCTACGGCTACTATCCGCACAACGTGCATTTTCTGCTGGTGTCCGCCCAGATGAGCGGTGACGGCCCAACGACGATCGACGCGGCGCAGAAGCTGGCCGATATCGTGCCCGACGCCGCGGCCGCCGCCATCCCGTGGGTGCAGGCGATCCGCTCAGCCCCGTATTTCGCCTATGCGCAGTATGCGGATGCCGAGACCATTCTGGCGGAGCCGGACCCCGGCGACACCTTCCCCTACATCAAGGCCACCTGGCATTACATGCGCGGCATCGCCCATGCGACGGAGGGCGACACCGCCGCTGCGACGGCCGAGAGCGAGGCGATCGCCGCCATAGGGGCTGCCGCCGACTTCGACACTCTGATCGCTGGCGGTGTGCCCGCGCCGCTGGTACTCGACCTCGCCCGGCATGTCATCGCCGGACGCATCGCCCAGGCCGAGGGGGACACCGACGGTGCGGTCGAGGCGTTCCGCCAAGCCGTGGCGATCCAGGATGGGCTGCCGTATATGGAGCCGCCCTATTGGTACTATCCGGTTCGCCAATCGCTGGGGGCGGCCCTCTTGGCCGCGGGTGAAACGACCGAGGCGGAGCAGGTGTTCCGCCGCAGTCTCGTCGATGCGCCCAACAACGGCTGGGCCCTGTTCGGTCTGATGCGGACCTACGAGGCAATGGGCGATGACGGCGCGGCGGCGGAGATTGCGTCGCTCTTGGAACGTGCCTGGGCGGGGGATTCGGACGGCCTCGATCTGGCTCGGCTGTAGCTTGGCAGAGGGCGGGGCTGCCTTCAGCGGCCCGCCCTCAGAGAACCTTCGATCGAAGCCAGGTGCTGGCTCGTTCCACGACCAGAACGAGCACGAAGATCGCCAGGATGATGGTGGCTGCCTGGCGATACTGGAACAGGTCCATCGCCACCTTCAGCTCGATGCCGATGCCGCCCGCCCCGACGAGGCCGAGCACGACAGAGGATCGCGTCGCCTTTTCCAGGCTGAACAGCGAGGTGTTGATGAACGACGGCATCGCCTGGGGAATGACGGCGGAGAAGACCGTGCCCGTGCGGCTGGCGCCCAGGGCCGTCAGCGCCTCGCGGGGGCCCTTATCCGTTTCCTCCATCGCCTCGGCAAAAAAGCGGCCGCAGAAGCCGATGGTGTCCACCATCAGTGCCAACGTTCCCGCCGCCGGCCCGAGCCCCACGGCGATCACGAAGATCAGCGCCCAAATCAGATCCGGTACCGTGCGGAAGAAGGAGATCAACCCACGCACGGCGGTGTAGACCAGCGGATGCGGCGAGAGGTCCCGGGCGGCCAGTATCGCCAGCGGCAAGCTGATGACGATACCGAGCGCCGCGCCGACCACGGCCATCTGGAACGTCTCAAGCAGCTTCAATCCGATGGACTGCAGCCGGCTGAAATCGGGCGGAAGCATGCGGCCCATCAGGTCGCCGATCCTGGGAATGCCGTTTGCTAGCCTTTCGATGGAGAGATCGACGTTGCCGATCGACGCGATCAGGAACGCCAGGGCCGCGACATAGAAGACGAAGGTCAGTGTGCCCGGCCGTTCGAACCGGGGCGGCCGTCCGGCGCGGCTCGCTGCGGTTGCCGGTACGTCAGCCATCGCGGACGCCAAACAGGCCGTCCAGCCGGGCGTCGGTCACGGCACCCGCCGGCATGTCGAAGGCCAGGCCGCCGCCCGCAAGGCCGATGATGCGGTCGGCATAGGCGCGGGCGTGGCGCAGATGGTGCGTGGTGAACACCACCGTCAGCCCGCTGTCGCGCATCAGGCCGGCGAACAGCGACATCACGTCCTCGCCCGCGCTCGGATCCAGGCTCGCCACCGGCTCGTCCGCGAGCACCAGCTGCGGGCGCTGCATCAGCATGCGGGCGATGGCGACGCGTTGGGATTGCCCGCCGGACAGCTGGTCGGCACGCCGCCGCGCGACCTCGGCCAAGCCGACGCGGGCGAGGCAATCCATGGCTTCGTCACGGACGGCGGACATGGCCAGTGACTGCAGCCAGGTACGGGGGCCACCGGCGCGGGCCTGAGCGCCATGCACGACATTGGTCAGCGCCGAAAGCCGCGACACCAGGTTGTGACGCTGAAAGACGAAGCCGATGCGCGCCCTGAGACGGCGCAGCTCGCGCTCGCGCAAGCTTAAGACTTCCTGGCCTGCCAGTCGGACAGTACCACTCTTCGGTTCGATCAATCGTATGATCGATCTCAGCAACGTGGACTTGCCAGCCCCGTTTGGCCCGACGATGGCCACACTTTCCCCCCGCGCGACCCGAAACCCGATGCCGCTCAGAACGGGAAGGTCGGCGAAGCCTACTTGGAGATCCGCGATTTCCAGGTCGGCCGTGGCAATCGGGACGCCCGCCGCCGCGGCGTTGCGATCGATGGCGACCGCGGCGGCGCGCACCGGTCAGTCGCCGACGAACTGCGAGAAATCGTCGATGCCGATCGTCTGATACATGCTGCGGACATAGTCGTAATCCGCGTCCGACACACTGGCGAGGAAGCTGCCGCCCATATACTTCTGATTGTCCTCACCCTGCAGCACACCGTCCATCAGCAGGTCCTGTTGTTCGATGAAGGCGGTGCGCACTGTTTCCACCACCTCGTCCGGCACCTCCGGATCGACGACCAGGATGTCGTTCGGCAGGTCGCGGCCCCGGGCCACGACCGTGAAAGCGACGTCCGGGAAGGCTTCACGGATGCGGCGAAGATGGGTGAAGTTCATGCCGACAGCGGCGATATCACCACGGATCAGGGCCTCGACGGCCACGTTGCGGCTGATGATCTGCGGCTCGTAATCCTCACCATAGAGCAGGCCGAGATCGGCCAGCGCCTGCGCCGGCCCGAGATGCTGCGAGGTGGAGCCGACGGAGCCGAAAGTCACAGTCTCGCCCTGCAACGCGTCCACGCTGCGGTAAGGGCCGTCCGCAAGGGTCACGATCTGGGCGAAATAGTCGGGACGCTGCCAGCCGATCACGACCTCGGCATCGGTGACCTCGCGGAACACCACATATTCCGCCGGGCCGGTCAGCACGAAGTCCACCTGGTCGGCCCGCATTGCCTCGACCGCAGCCGTGCGGCTGTTGACCGGCACGAACTCGATCTCCAGCCCCGTGGCCTCGGCCAGTGCGTCGCGGAACGCGCCGAACTCGCGCTGCAGATCTTCCAGCCCGGCGATGTCGGTCACGGCAAACCGAACCGTCTCCGCCGATGCCGTGGCCGACGCGAACAGCGCCGCAGCCGCGGCGATACCGACCATCGCCTTGCTTGCCATGTCCAGATCCCTCGTTCGCCAGAAGTGTGGTGCAGCGCGAATGCGCTGACCGGATGTTTAGACCTCTCGCGTTGCACTTTCGTGATCGCTTTGTGACGTTCGTGGTAAGCCGCCTAACAGCTTGCAATCGATGCTGAATCGGCGGCATCACTGACGACCGTCAAAATCGGACCAGCATCTCCATGAGCTTGACTATCAAGGGCGGCCGCGTGCTCACCCCAGACGACGACCTGACGCCGGCCAACGTCATCCTGGATGGCGATGCGATCGCCGCGGTCGAGAGCGAAGGCATCGGCGAGGACATCGGCCGAACGGTGGATGCAAGCGGCTGCCTGGTGCTGCCCGGCATCGTCGACATCCATGGCGATGCCTTCGAACGCCAGATCATGCCGCGGCCCGGTGTCCACTTTCCGCTGGATGTCGCCCTGCATGACACCGACAGGCAGCTCGTGGCCAACGGCATCACCACGGCGTTCTACGGCGTCACCTTGTCGTGGGAACCCGGGTTTCGTGGAGGTGAGCGGTTTCTTGAGCTGCGTTCGGCCTTCCGCCGCATCGGGCCTGAACTGTCGTCGGACACGCGCATGCACCTCAGGTTCGAAACGCACAACCTCGATGCGGTGGAGGAGGTCGAAGACTGCCTGACCCAGGGCGAGATCGGTCTGCTGGCATTCAACGACCACATGACCGAAATCCTAGAAGAACTGGCGGCAGGCGGTCGCGCTGCGGAGGCTTATGCCGATCGCGGCGGCGTCTCGGTCGATGCTCTGCTGGCGATGGCGCAAGGGGTTGCGGCGCGTGCCGATGAGGTACCTGCAGCGGTCGCCCGGCTGGCTGCAAGTGCCCGGACGCAGGGCGTCCGCATGCTGTCGCACGACGACATGACGGCCGAGACACGACGCCTTTACCACGGCCTCGGCTGCAGGATCGCAGAGTTCCCGGTGACGCACGAAGCCGCACGCACGGCCAAGGGGCTCGGCGACCACATAGTGATGGGCGCCCCCAACGTGCTGCGCGGCGGCAGCCACAAGCGTATTCTGTCAGCGACCGATACGATCCGGGCCGGCCTCTGCGATGTGCTGGCGTCCGACTATTACTACCCGGCGCAGTTGCATGCCGCGTTCAGGCTGGCGGCCGACCGGGTGCTGACGCTGCCCGCAGCCTGGGCGCTTGTCTCCACCAACGCCGCCGACGCTGCCGGCCTGGACGATCGCGGCCGCATCGCCCCCGGAAAGCGAGCCGATCTGGTGGTGGTCGATGACAGCAATCCCCGGCTGCCGCGCGTTGCTGCCACCATCGCCGCCGGCGTGGTCCGCTACGCCGCCGGCTTCGGCCCGGAGAGCTGCAGGCGCAGCGACGCATAGTCTTCCAGACGCAACGCATCGACCACGCCGATGGCGTCGGCTTCGGCCACGCCGACGCTCATCGCCACTTCCACGCCCAGTTGCAGGCTGCCCTCCAGCGTGATCGGCACGGCGTGAGACACACCCTTCGTCAGCATGATGTCGCGGCTCAACAGGTTGGGCACGCGGACATGCATCGACAGCTCGGGAAAGAAGTTGTGGACCGTGCTGACCACCCGTTCCGCGTCGTGCAGATCCCTGAGCGTCACGACGATCGCACTGGCCGTCGATGCCGAGGCCGCCTTCAGGATCGACGGGACCTTGACGTCGCCAAGGCGGACCTTATGGCCGCACTGCTTGCCGATAGACACGCGATCGGGACTGACATCGAAGGCGACATAAGGCGTGCCGGTGCGCTCCAGCACATGGCAGACGATGCGGCCGACCCGCCCGTAGCCGGCGACGATGACGTGGCGGTCGGGAATGTCGCCTGCATCCGGCTGATCGGCCGGGACCACGTCACCCCGGGCCGCGAGCCGGTTGGCCAGCGCATAGCCCATCTGGGCGATCAGCGGCGTCAGGATCATGGACAGAGAGATGAACAGCAGCAGCACGGCGAAGAGGAAATTGCCGATAAGGCCGGTCGCGGTCGCCGCGCCGAACAGGACGAAGCCGAATTCACCGCATTGCGGCAACAGGAACGCGACGCGTACTGCCGTTGCGCGCGGCAGCCCGAACGCCCAGCCCAGCCCCAGCAGCACAGCCACCTTGATCGCCATGATCAGCAAGACCAGGAGGGAGGCCGTACCCGGCTGGTCCAACAGCACGCGGAAATCGATCGACATGCCGACGGAAATGAAGAAGAGGCCGATGAACAGGCCTTTGAACGGCTCGATCGCCGCTTCCATCTGAAACCGGTAGGGCGAAGCCGACAAGAGCATGCCCATAAGGAAGGCGCCCAGCGCCATGGACAGGTGCACGAGTTCCATCGCCCAGGCCGCCGCCAGCACGGCCAGCATAGAGATCATGCCGAACGCCTCCATGTTGCGGCGCCGGGCAGTCTGGGCCAGCGCCCACGGCACGACATAGAGCCCGACGACGACCACGCCGGCGATCACGGCACCGACCCCGGCCGCACGCTCCCACAACGGCTGCCCGTCGTCGGCGTCGCCCATCCCCGCCAGCAGCGGCACAAGCGCCAGCAAGGGCACGATGGCAAGGTCCTGCAGCAGGAGGACGGAGAAGGTGGACCGCCCATGCTCCGTCATCATCTCGCCGCGCTCGTTCAACATCTGCAGCACGAATGCCGTCGATGAGAGCGCCAGCCCCAGACCGACGATGACCGAGACCTCCACGCTCTGGCCCAGCGCCAGGGTCACGGCCCCAATCACGACCCCGGTCACAACGACCTGGGCCGTGCCGAAGCCGAAGACGGACCGCCGCATGGCCCAAAGCTTCCGTGGCTCCATTTCCAAGCCGATGATGAACAGGAACAGGACCACGCCGATCTCGGTGAAATGGCGCAGCTTGGCGACTTGGGTCGTCACCTCGAAGCCGAAAGGTCCGACAATGGCCCCGGCTGCCAGAAAGCCGAGCACGCCGCCGAGGCCGAGGCGCTTGGAGAACGAGACGCAGACCGCCGTTACGGCCAGCACGATCACGGCGGCGAGCAGGAAGTCATAAAGGTCGAGGTCCATGTCTCTCCAGTCCGATCGGCCACGAAAAAGGGGCGCCCGAGCCCCTAGGGGAATTCGACAGCAATCTAAGCGACGGATCATGGCGTCGCGCGCCCTGCGGTACAACCATTCCGGTGGCCGCGGTCCCCGTTCCCGGAGTCACACCACCCTGATCCGCCCGCGTTGACAGTGCCCCCGGTTCGGCCGACATTGCCCATAATCCGAGAGGCGCCGGCACGAGCGCCGGATGACGTCGCCCAAGGCACGCGAACAGAGGTGATGCGAACGATGAAGGTCCTGGTGCCCGTAAAGCGGGTGATCGACTACAACGTAAAGGTCCGCGTTAAGACGGACGGATCGGGCGTCGATCTCACCAACGTCAAGATGTCGATGAACCCCTTCGACGAGATCGCGGTGGAAGAGGCGATCCGGTTGAAGGAGGGTGGAACGGCGAGCGAGGTGATCGTCGCGTCCATCGGCGTGCAGCAATGCCAGGAAACGATCCGCACCGCGCTGGCCATGGGTGCGGACCGCGGCATTCACGTGAAGTCCGATGACGAGCTGCAGCCGCTGGCGGTCGCCAAGATGCTGCAGGCCATCGTGGCGCAGGAAGGCCCGTCGCTGGTGCTGCTGGGCAAACAGGCGATCGATGATGACGCCAATCAGACGGGCCAGATGCTGGCGGCCCTCTTGGGCTGGCCGCAGGCGACCTTCGCCTCGAAGCTGGCGCCGGCCGATGGCGCCCTTAACGTGACGCGCGAGGTGGATGGCGGCCTGCAGACGGTATGGGTCAAGCTGCCGGCGATCGTGACCGTTGACTTGCGGCTGAACGAGCCGCGCTATGCCAGCCTGCCCAACATCATGAAGGCGAAGAAGAAGCCCATCGCCGCCAGCACGCCGGAAGACCTTGGCGTGAGCGCCGCCCCGCGCCTGAAGACGCTGGGCGTGGTGGAGCCGCCAAAGCGCCAGGGCGGTGTCAAGGTCGCATCGGTGGAGGAGCTGGTGGACAAGCTGAAGAACGACGCGCGGGTTATCTAGGGAACGCCGGAGAGAGCAATTCAGATGAGCATTCTTGTCATTGCGGAACACGACAACGAGACGCTGAAGCCCGCGACGCTGAACGCCGTCGGTGCCGCCGCTCAGGTCGGCGGCGACATCCACATCCTGGTGGCAGGAACTGGCTGCAAGCCGGCAGCAGAGGCCGCAAGCCAGGTGGCCGGTGTGGCCAAGGTTCTGATGGCCGACGCCCCGGCGCTGGATCACCAGATGGCCGAAGTGTTGGCACCACTGGTCGTGGGCCTTGCCACCGGCTACAGCCATGTGATGGCCCCGGCGACCACCAACGGCAAGAACCTGCTGCCGCGGGTCGGCGCACTGTTGGACGTGCAGCCGATCTCGGACATTTCGGCCGTGGACGCGCCCGATACCTTCCAGCGCCCGATCTATGCCGGCAATGCCATCGCCACCGTGCAATCAACCGACTCGATCAAAGTGATCACCGTGCGTGCCACAGCCTTCGATGCGGTCGAGCCGACAGGGTCCAGCGCGCCGATCGAAACGGTTGACGCGCCGGAGGATCCGGGCCTCTCCCGCTTCGTCGGGCAGGAGCTGAGCGACAGCTCGCGGCCCGAGCTGACCTCGGCTCGTGTCGTCGTCTCCGGCGGCCGCGGCATGGGCAGTGCGGAGGCGTTCAATATCCTCGACGGCCTCGCCGACCATCTGGGGGCTGCGATCGGCGCCAGCCGCGCGGCGGTGGATGCGGGCTATGTGCCCAACGACTATCAGGTTGGCCAGACCGGCAAGGTGGTGGCGCCGGAGCTCTACGTCGCCATCGGCATTTCCGGTGCGATCCAGCACCTGGCGGGGATGAAGGACAGCAAGGTGATCGTCGCCATCAACAAGGACGAAGAGGCACCGATTTTCCAGATCGCCGATTACGGCCTGGTCGCCGACCTGTTCAAGGCCGTGCCCGAGCTTGAGGCGGAGCTGAAGAAGGCCGGCTGAATCAAGGGCCGACAAAGAGCTCGGCCCTCCCTCCCGCCTCGGCGGCGTCCGCTCGTCGTCTAACAGGCGGGTGCCCCGGATTTCATGCCGGGAGAACCAGACTTTTTATTGTCGCTGGAGATTTACGGGGATCAGCGGTATCTGTTTTCCCTTCACAGTCTAACCGACTGCTGATCCCTTCCTCTGAAGCCGGTATACTTCCGCCGATGCGACGCTATCGCCAAACCAAGATACTGGCCACACTCGGGCCTGCCACAGCGGACCGCGAGAAGATTGCCGCCCTGTTCGAGGCGGGCGCCGACATCTTCCGCATGAATTTCAGCCACGGCACGCATGACGGGCACAAGGCCGTCTATGACGCCATCCGCGAGGTGGAGGCTGAAGCCGGCCGACCCATCGGCGTGCTGGCGGACCTGCAGGGTCCGAAGCTGCGCCTGGGCAGGTTTGCCGAAGGCAAGGTCTGGCTGGAACCCGGTGCGCCGTTCCGGCTGGACCTGACGGAACAACCCGGCACCGAACGTCGGGCGCCGCTGCCGCATGCGGAGATTTTCAAAGCGCTCGCGCACGGCTCGGAATTGCTGCTGGACGACGGAAAGGTGCGGCTGCGCGTCGAGTCCTGCGGTCACGGCTATGCCGATACGCGCGTGGTGGTCGGCGGCTGGCTGTCCGACCGGAAGGGCGTCAACCTGCCGAATATCCGGCTGGAGATCTCCGCACTGACAGAGAAGGACCGAAGCGACCTGGCCTTTGCGCTCGACATCGGCGTCGACTGGGTGGCGCTGTCGTTCGTGCAGCGGCCGGAAGACCTGGTCGAGGCGCGCGAGCTGACGCAACGCCGCGTCGGGCTGATGGCCAAGCTGGAGAAACCGTCCGCGATCGCGCAGCTGGACGAGGTGGTGGCGCAGGCCGATGCCGTCATGGTGGCGCGCGGCGATCTGGGCGTGGAGATGCAGCCGGAAGACGTGCCGGTGCTGCAGAGCCAGATCGTCGACATCTGCCGCGGCGCCGGCAAGCCGGTGGTGATCGCCACGCAGATGCTGGACTCCATGGTCCGCTCCCCGACACCGACGCGGGCCGAGGCCTCCGACGTTGCCACCGCCGTCTATCAGGGCGTCGACGCGGTGATGCTTTCGGCCGAATCCGCCGTCGGGGATTACCCTGTGCAATCTGTGGCGATGATGGACCGCATCATCAAGCGGGTGCAGCGCGACCCCAAGTTCCGCAGCGTGATCGACGCCTATACGCCACCGCCACGCGCGATGGAGGCCGACGCCGTAACCACCGGCGCCCGCCAGATGGCCGAGACTCTCTCAGCCGCCCTGATCGTGACCTATACCAACAGCGGCTCGACCGCCTTCCGTGGCGCCCGCCGGCGGCCGGAGACGCAGCTGCTGGCGCTGACGCCTGACATCCGCACCGCCCGCCGCATGGCTGTGGTTTGGGGCGTGGAAGCGCTAGTCGTCGACCATTTCGAGAGTTCGGACGAGATGGCCACCGCCGCATCGGAGGTGGCAATTGCCGAGGGCTTCGCCCGGTCCGGGGACGCAATCGTGATGACGGCAGGCTTCCCCTTGCGCACCTCCGGCACCACCAACGGCCTCAGGATCATCCGCGTGCCGTAGGGATGCGGGTGGCTAGACCGGCCAGGCGGGCACGCCGAAGGCCCAGGTATGCAGATGGATGATGGCGGCGTAAACGGCGATCACAATCGCCAGACGCCACCACCCGAATTCCAAGGCAGCACGTCCGAACGACTGGCGGCCACCGACAATGGCAGCAAAGGGAACGTTCGACGTCACCGCGGCGAAGCGCGTGAACGCGTCCGGTTCGCGCCGACGGTACTTGGCATCGATGGTCATAGATCCCACGACGGCAAGCACGGTGAGGCCGCCGAACATGACCAGTGACGCCGTATCGCCATTCGCCAGCAGATGCCCAATCCCCCAGAGGCCGACGCCCCACAGGAACGGATTGCGGCTGATGCGCAGGATGCCCTTGACGATGTCATCCCGCTCAAGCGCACCCTCCGCCCCCGCCATGGTGGGGTTCTTCGTGCTTAGGCCGCCGACCACGAAGGTGAGCGCAATAAACACCAGCACCAGCGCAGCGTACTGGCCACCCGGCCCGAGCCAATAGACCTCCCGGCCCGGAACCGCGTCGTTGTAGGCGGACGACATCCAGACAATGCTGGCCAATGCCACCACGGAATAGACGATACGGAAGGCTCGCTCACCCAGCTTCGCCGCAATCGAGCCGCGCACCGTCTTCGACGAAAGCAGAAGATGGCCGCCGACGAAGATGAGCGCGGCGACACAGAGCTGCGTGAAGGCATCCATAGGCGCTCAGATACTCCGTCAGCCCCCCTCCGCGCCTTGCGGTTCGATGACGCGGGCCACATTGGCGAGTTGCTGCAGGATCCTGGCATAGGTCTCCACACCATGGGCGCCGGTCGCCACATGCCGACGGTTGAAGACCATGGCGGGCACCGCATGGATTCCCTGCGACATCCAGGCGGCCTGTTGCGTCCGAACCGGGCGAGCGAACCGGCCATCGGCCAGAGCGTCCGCCGCCTCACCCCGGTCGAGGCCGATCGAAGCGGCGGTATCGGCCAGGATCTCCGGGTCGTTGAGATCCTTGCGGTCCGTGAAGAACGCGCCGAACAGGGCCATCTTGATGTCGTGCTGCCGCCCCTTCGTCTCGGCCCAATGTAGCAGCTGGTGCGCACGGAAGGTGTTCACCATGCGCATATCGTCCGTGTAGTTGAAGGTGAACCCCAGTTCCGCCCCCAAGGCCGTCAGTCGTGCGCGGGCTTTGCGGCTGCCCTCGGGCGTGGTGCCGTATTTGGCGGCCAAATGCTCACGCAGGTTCTCGCCCTCTTCCGCCATGTCCAGGTTCAGCTCGAACGGATGCCAGTGGATGTCTGCCGCCAAACCGCTCTCGTCTAAGGCCCGCTGGAGTTGTTTGTACCCGATGATGCACCAGGGGCAGACAACGTCGGACACGATGTCGATCCGCAGCGTGGCCGTGGAATCCGCTTCAGCTGAGCCGGTCATGGCCGATCTCCTTCAGTCCTTGAACCGTGCGGCATTCGCTGCAGCCGCGGCAGCGACATCGCCTTTGCCGAAGAAAGCGGGACGCGGTTCGGGAAGCTGCAGCGCGGCCTGTGTTTTCGGCCGGGCATCGATCCTGTCCAGCCATGCGTTCAGGTTGTCCAGCCCCTCGACGGACACCGTGGCCCAAAAATGCGAGCGCGCCCAGGGATAGGTGGCCATGTCGGCGATGGAATAGTCGTCTCCCACCAGCCAGTCGCGGCCGGCCAAGCGTGTGTCCAGAACCTCCAAGAGCCGGCGGGTTTCGTCGCCATAGCGCTTGATGGCATAGGGGACGTCATCCCCGTTCGGCTTGGCAATGCGTTGGAAGTACATCACCTGGCCCATCATCGGGCCGATGCCGGACATCTGGAACATCAACCATTGCAGGGTCTCCGACCGTAGGTTCGGATCGTCGGACAGGAACTTTCCGTACTTCTCCGCCAGGTACCAGAGGATGGCGCCCGATTCGAACACAGCGAAGCCGCCATTGCCCCGGTCGACGATCGTCGGGATGCGGCCATTGGGATTGAGCTTCACGTAGTCCGGCGCCTTCTGCTCCTTCTTGGCAAAGCTGATCGGCGTCAGCTCATAGTCGATGTCGCCCTCGTGCAGGAAGATCAAGGGCTTCCAGCCGTTCATCGTGCTGGCGGTGTAGAGATGGATGTCAGGCTGCGACACGGGAGGCCTCCGTCTGTGCCGGCCCGAAGGCCGCATTCAGATATTCTGTGAAACGGGCGAAGTCCGCCTCCACCTGCGGGGTCTTGATGACGTCATATGCGGCGAAGGTGGGTAGCGCTTCCATACCGAAGAAGCGGAAGTTCATGTGCTGCGGCCACATCAGATCGTCGACCGACCGGCCGCCGAACAGGTATTCCGCCGGGTCGTCGAAGGCCGACGCCGGCGCATTGAAGGTGAGCGACAGCATGTACTTGCGGCCCGCCAGCGTTCCGCCCGAGCCGTATTGGCGCGATGCATCCTCACGCGAACGGCCGTCGCCATTCGCCAGACGGCCATCCATGCCGGCGGAATACACCTCGTCCATGTACTTCTTCAGGCTCCACGGCGCCCCCATCCAGTTCACCGGGAACTGCAGAAGGATGGCATCGGCCCATTGATGGCTGGCGATCTCGGCCTCGACATCCCAGCCCTTGGCAGGCTCGGTCACGTGAACGCTGTGGCCAAGGGCTTCGAGATGGGTGCGCGCGCGCTCTACCAAGGCGGCATTCAGCCGGCCCTGCGAAGACGGATAGGGCTGATGCCCGTTGATGATCAGGATGTTCGTCATGGTGCGACCGTCGTCCCGTCTGCCCGTTGCTAAGCAAAGGGCGGTTGGCGTTGCGGCTCGACAGATGTTGATCGTGCACACGAAAATCAACTAGTATACTTTTGGTAACCTACCGGTGCGAGGATTATGCACGCATGAAAGCACAGGTGCTGAGTGACGCGCGGCGGCGCAAGACGGTCCGCGATGCGTGTGCGGAACCCTGCGCAATCGAGCGCGGCATGCGCATTCTCGGGGGCAAGTGGACGGGCTCGATCCTCTGGCATCTGAAGGACGGCCCCGTGCGGTTCAACGACATCGCCCGCATGATCGCCGGGGCCAGCAAGAAGATGATCACCGA
>JANQQD010000366.1 GCA_028285185.1 Anaerolineae bacterium
CGGGAGTGACGCACCAATGATATACGAAGAGCACGACCTGCTGCATGAGCTTCCCGAACATGCCGAACGGATCCGCCATCTGCAGGCCAGTGACGACACTTTCCGCAGGGAGCTTGAGGCGTACGACACGCTTGATCGCGACATCCAGGAGACTGAACTGAACGGGACGCCGGTGGACGATTTCCACTTCGAAGCGCTGAAGAAGCAGCGCCTGGCTCTCAAAGACAGCCTGTTCGGCCGAATCTGTACGGCCGACAGCGCCTGACACAGACATCACAGGGGGCACAGCCGGCCGATATCCCCCGGCCCTGCGACGCTGCAGTTCGCTGAGCCCCATTGCCACGCTGGCGGGACAGGCGGCCGAGTGCCGCCGACCGCCGAATGCCAACGCTCGCGACAGCGGGCAACCGAGCCGCCGGCACTGGCGGTGTGGGGCTGTTGATCCCGGCACGCGCGCGCCATGCCCATGCAGGCCCGGTCGTGTGACGGATCGCCTCAGTCCACCGGCTCGCCCAGGCCCAGGGACTGCCAAAGCAGCTGGGGCTCCGACAGTGGCCCCTCGACGCGCAGGAACGCAAGCCCCTCGGGTCCGGCGACGGTGAACAGCTCTCCGGCCACCCGCATGTCCGGCAGGTCGATCCGGCCCAGCCCTTCGAACGACAGCGCTCCCGCTTCAAGACGGACGCTGTGCAGATCGATAACGCCCTGCTCGGCGTGTACCTCTGCCACCAGCCGGTCGAACGCGGTGTTGAACTGCCGGCCGCTGGCGCCGGTGGACATGTCCAGGCCCTCGATCAGTCCATCGACCAGTTCAATCTCGCCCTGCCCGGACAGCCTGTCCACAGCCTCGGCGATTGTTGCGGCCCTGGCGGTGAGAACCACCCGACCCGTAAGCGTGCCGGAGACGCCAACCCGCGGCGCCAGGTCCTGCCATACGGGTGCCAGCGCGACGGTATCGGCCTGCATGTCGACCACGACCGCCGGCGTCTGACGACCCGCATCGAACGCAGCCGACAGCGTGACTTCGCCGCCGGCCAACGCGACGGGTGCTACGGAAAGGTTGACCTGACTGCCGGTCCGCAACAGTGCCGCCTCAATACCGGTCACGGTCAGCTCGCCTGAAGTCAGGGCGCCGACCTCAATCTGCAGATCGGCATCAACGCGTCCGAGAAGGCCGGCCTCCAGGGGATCCGTTGGCGAGAGGTCTGCGAAGAGCGTGCCGATCTGATCGCCGGTCAGGCCGTCGATCGCCACACGTCCCTCAAGCCGCGGCTGGGGGCCGGCCAGGGACGCGGTAAGCGTCGCCGAGCCGGTCAGGGCGTCCGCCCCGAACCGGTCGGCCACCAGCTCCAGATGCCCCTCCGTCAGCCGAATGCTGCCGGCCAGAGTTGCGCGGCCGGGCGAGAGCCGCTCCGGCAGCGGCGCCAGCGCAAACGCTTCGGACAACCGCAGCCATGACGGCGTCGCGATATCGACCGAGCCGGCTATGCCATCCGGTCCAACCGCCCCGTCGAAGCTGCCCTGCACAAGATCGGCCGCAAACGACAGCGCCAAGGGCATACCCGCGCCGCTCACAAGCCGGCCGCTTCTGTTCACGACCAGGGTGAAGGTCAACGGCGCATCCCCGACCAGCCCCTCACCGGCAAGCGTGTACCCTCCGTCTTCGGACGCACCCCCCTCCAGCAGGATGTCGGACAACACGCCGATCTGCCCCTCCGCCCCGAAGATCCGCAGCTGCCCATCGACGACGGTCAAGGGCGGGCTGTCCTCGTCTAGATCCATCAGGGCGGCCAAGCCCGAAGCATCATCGGTGGTTGCACTCACCCTGGGGCGGCGCAGCACCAGCTGCCGCGCCGGCGTTCCGTCCGTCAGCCATCTGAGCGGCGCCAGCTCGGCCGTTACCTCAGCCACCGCCATCTCTGGCCCCTCACCCGCCAGCCCGACGCTGGAGACCGTCAAGGTCGGCCGCGGCCAGAGCTCAAGCTTTGCTGCGCCGGTCACGATAACGGGGCGGCCCAGCGCCCGTTCCGCTTCCGCAACGAAGCGGGCACGCAAGGCGTCTTCCGGCAGCATGCGTATGGCAAGGAACGCCGTCAGGGCCGCCAGCAGCACCAGCCCGAAGACGACCAGAACGACCCGACGCATGGGCCTGGCTACACCGCGTCTCGGCGGGATCTGCCACCCGCACGGCTGTTCGTCGCGACCATCTTGAGCAGATTCCTCTCCGCTACCCGGCGCCAGACCCCCTATATACTGTTTAACCCCGCCGATCGAAGGGGGGCGTGGAGAGATAAGCGCGGGCGTTCGGGAAGGTTATGTCCATGGATATGATGTCTCGCGGCGACAAGGGGTCGGGCCAGGCGCCGATGATCGACCCCCATGGCCGCCCCATCCGGTATCTCAGGGTTTCGGTAACCGATCGCTGCGACTTGCGCTGCGTCTATTGCATGGCGGAGACGATGACGTTTCTGCCCAAGGCCGATCTCTTGAACCTGGAGGAGCTGGATCGGGTGTGCAGCGCCTTCGTGCGCCTAGGGGTGCGCAAGTTGCGCATAACGGGCGGCGAACCCCTGGTCCGGCGCAACATCATGTGGCTGTTCCAACGCCTGGGCCGCCATCTGGAAAGCGGGGCGCTGGACGAGCTGACGGTGACGACCAACGCCACCCAGCTGTCGAAGCATGCAGCAGCGCTGTGGGACTGCGGGGTGCGCCGGGTGAACGTCTCGCTGGACACGCTGGATCCGGACAAATTCGCCGAGATCACCCGCTGGGGCAAGCTGGACACGGTGCTGAAGGGGCTGGACGCGGCGACGGAGGCAGGCCTCGCCATCAAGATCAATGCAGTCGCCCTGAAGGGCGTCAACGACGATGAGACGGACCGGATGATCGCCTGGTGCGGCGAACGGGGCTATGACCTGACCTTCATCGAGGTCATGCCCATGGGCGAGATCGGCGGTGACAGCCGGCTGTCCCAGTATCTGCCGCTGTCTGTGCTGCGCGGCCGCATCCAGCAGACCTGGACGTTGACGGACATCGACTACACCTCAGGCGGCCCGGCGCGATACGCCCAGATCGAAGAGACGGGCCGCAAGCTCGGCTTCATCACGCCGCTGACCCACAATTTCTGCGAAAGCTGCAACCGCGTGCGCCTGACCTGCACCGGCCAGCTCTACATGTGCCTAGGCCAGGACGATCATGCCGATCTTCGCGCCCCGGTGCGCGCGGCCGACGACGACGGCCCCCTGATCGACGCCATCGAAGAGGCGATCGGCCGCAAACCCAAAGGCCACGATTTCGTCATCGACCGCCGCCGCCGCGCCCCGGCCGTGGCGCGGCATATGAGCGTGACGGGGGGATAGGGTTGGTCGCAGGGCGCCCCCGCGGGTGTTCGAGCTTCTTCAATCAGCTTGCCGGCGCAATGCGTCGGGCCGAGCGTGTGCCGCGAACGCGATTGCAACGTCTCAATGTCCGGCCTTTCGAGTGGGTCGATCTGTAGCGCTTGCGCCGACCAGCCGCTCCCGGGGCCAGTGAATGGTAGCCGTAGTGCCATTTCCGGCAGTGCTCTCGAGTGTCAGCCGAGCGCCATGTCGTCCGAGGATGGCGGACACGATGGACAGGCCGAGCCCCGAACCCGGCTGGCCGCGGACGTAAGAGTCCTCACCCCTCTTGAACGGATGCATGATTGAGGAAATCTGGTCGGCCGGGATGCCAATGCCGTTGTCGGCCACGCGGATCCGCACGTCGCCCGATGGATCCAGCTCTGAGACCACGGACACGCTGCCGTCCGGCGACCGTGTGAACTTGATGGCATTGGTGAGTAGGTTGATAAGCACCTGCGTGAACTGACGCGCGTCGCCGTATAGCCTTGTCGGTCCGTCGTTGTGGACGGCAGTTACCCTTATACCCTTCGCCAATGCTTGTACGCGAACCAGGTTGATTGCGTCATCGATGGCGCGGTCCATCAAGAACTCGCCCTCGCTTTGCTCAACAGACCCGGCCTCTATGGACGATACATCCATGACGCCTTGGATCAGGCCGCTCAGGTGTTGAGCGCCGGAATGGATGTGCAGGATGTATTCACGTTGCCTCTCTTCGGAGATCTCGCCGAATTCGCCATTCGTCAACGCGTCTGAAAACCCCACGATCGCATTCAAAGGGGTGCGCAGCTCGTGGCTTACATTGGCGAGGAACTCCGTCTTGGCCATGTTGTCGTGCTCGGCGCGAAGCTGCGCCTGGATGACCTGTTCCGCGGCGTGGCCCATCCGCGCCAGCATGCCGTTCAACGAGGCTGACAGCGTCCGCATCTCCATTGGCGCATACCACGCTGGTGGCGGCAGTCGCAGCGAGGGCTGCGCGCTGTCGACGGACCGGACAAATGCCGACAACTGGCGGATCGGCTGAGCGAGCAGCCCGGAGACGACCCAGGCCACAACCAGCGCAATGGCAATCCCCGAAACCAGAACGCTAAGCCCGGAGCCGCGGATCGAGCCGATTTCGCGGTCCAGCTCTGCAATGGGTTGGGGCACCATGACCCCCCAGCCGCTAAGCGGTGCGCCCGTGAAGCCGGCGATCATCTCTTCCTGAAGCGCCGGCGAATGGAATGTCGCTACGCCCGTATCGCCTCCGATCATCCGCTGCACAATCGCCAAGGCAGACAGATCCCGCCGTTCCTGCATCCATTCCTGATTGGGATGGGCGAGGACCCTGCCACTCTGGTCAAAGATGGCTGCATGGCCCTGTTGGCCGAAACTTATCTCTTCGGCCAAATCTGCGAAATACGTGGTCTGCAGCGCACCAATGGTCAGAAGATCTCCAGCTTGCTGAACGATGTAAATGAGAGGGTCACCTGTGGGCCCTTGCATTACGCTACTGAATTGAGTTTGGCCGTCTGCTGCCATTTCACGGAAAGTCACCAGCCGGCCCTCCGGCACTACCTCAGGGCAACTCAGGCCATTGTGAATGAAGCTTGCCAATACACGCCCGCCCTCCGGCTCGGCCAGGCAGACATGGCGGAAGTGCATATTGATGAGCAGCGGCTCAACATCGATGAGCGACCTGCCGGCCTCGATATTGGCACTCAACAGCTCGAAAACCGTTTGCACGTCGGCATGATACCGGTCGAGAGCGGCCCCCAGATTTCGGGCGATCAGCAGGTGGGCACGCGCGACATAACCTAGGTCTTCGTCGATCGCTCTGGAAAATGGCCAGAACCAAAACACGACCAACGGGATAATTGTGACAAGCGTCAACGCCCCGAAGATAAGGCTTCTTACGGTAAGGACGCTCTGGGATGAGTGCGGTGTCAAATCGCGCTCCACCCAATTCCCCATGAACGCGGCATAGAACGGTGACCGTCCCACCGAAGCAGTTGTGGATCAATCAGGCCAACACCCTATCACTGATTCAAACGGGCCGATCTATCCATTCGACGGAGGCCGTCAGGGTCCATTCAGTTTCCCGCCGGGCGACAACGGCCGGTCGCTCGATACGGCGACCGGATGGCATGCGGTTTCAGGCACAGGCGGTGAAACCGACCAGCCTGTCGACATGCAAGACCAGGACGCGATCATCCCTGGCGGTCGTGGGGAGATTGTCTTCAGGCCAGGCGATCAGCGGCAGCTTCACGCCCGCTCGCGTGTCGCCGGGAACCGGAGTTGCGGCCAGTCTTCGATGGTGCGGTTCAGTTCCCAGCCGTTTCGCGCGAGAAACACCGGAGCGCCGTCCCGATCCTCCGCCAAGCTGCCGCGGTGGCGTTCGGTGAACCGTTTGATCAGTGCCGCGTCGTCGCCGACAACCCAACGCGCCGTCTCGTAAGGCGCGGTCTCGAAGCCCACGGGCACCTTGTACTCAGCCGCGATGCGGGAGGCCAACACGTCGAGCTGCAGTTGGCCGACGACGCCCACGATCCAGCTCGATCCCAGTACCGGACGGAACACCTGGGTTACGCCTTCTTCCGCCAGATCTTCCAGCCCGCGGCGAAGCTGTTTGGCACGCATGGGATCGTCCAGGCGGACGCGGCGCAGGATCTCCGGCGCGAAGTTGGGGATGCCGGTGAAGCGCAGGTCTTCGCCTTCGGTCAAGGTGTCGCCGACACGCAGGCTGCCGTGGTTCGGGATGCCGATGATATCGCCGGGCAGCGCCTCTTCCGCCAATTCCCGCTCATGCGCGAAGAAGAAGATCGGGTTCTGCACCGAAAGCGCTTTGCCCGTACGCGAATGGCGCAGCTTCATGCCGCGGCGAAACCGCCCCGCGCAGAGCCGAAAGAAGGCGATACGATCGCGGTGGTTCGGGTCCATGTTGGCCTGGACCTTGAAGACGAAGCCCGCGACCTTGTCTTCCCCCGGCCCGACGCTTCGCGGGTCGGCAGGCTGCGTGCGAGGCGGCGGCGCGATCGACGACAGCGCCTGCAGCAGTTCGCCGACGGCATAACCTTCCAGCGCGCTGCCGAAGAAGACCGGTGTCATGTGCCCGGCCTGGTAGGCCTCGGCATCGAACGGCTGGTACGCCGATGCGGCGAGGGCGGCGCTGTCCCGGAAAGGTGCAAGCACATCGCCGCGCACACGCCGGTCCAGCTCCGGATCATCGAGGCCACTCGTTTCGATGGCCTGATGGAACGGTCCGCCGCGACCGCTTTCAGAGGTCAGGAAGCGTGCAGCCGTGACGTCGTAACAGCCGTGGAAGTCGACCCCCATGCCGACCGGCCAGGTCACCGGGCTCGCGTCGAGCGCCAGGGTGCTCTCGATCTCGTCAAGCAGCTCGAAAGGGTCCCGCCCCTCGCGATCCACCTTGTTGACGAAGGTGATGATCGGGATATCGCGCAGCCGGCACACCTCAAACAGCTTGCGCGTCTGGTCTTCGATGCCCTTGGCCGCATCGATCACCATGATCGCGGAGTCCACGGCCGTCAGCGTGCGGTAGGTGTCTTCGCTGAAGTCCTGGTGCCCCGGCGTGTCGAGCAGGTTGAAGGTGATGCCGTCCTGCTCGAACGTCATCACCGAGCTTGAGATCGAGATGCCGCGGGCGCGCTCGATCTCCATCCAGTCCGACTGCGTCCGCCGGCTCTCGCCGCGGGCCTTGACGTGGCCGGCCATGCGGATCGCCCCGCCGAACAGCAGCAGCTTTTCGGTCAACGTCGTCTTACCCGCATCGGGGTGAGAGATGATGGCAAACGTGCGCCGCTGCGCCCACGCCGGTGCCTGCGCCGTCGGCGTCTGGAGTTCTTGCGTGAGAATGGCTCAGGTACCTCTGCTCACAGGTCGGAATGCCGATCCTGCAACGATCGTTTACGGCTTGCGCCCTGAAGACAGATTGCAACTGCTGCGTCGAGGCTGTCACGCCGACACAGGCAACCACATTAAGGGATCAGATGGGAGCGCGCAGCCTCGAAGTCGACGACCATCTCGCATGCACCCGCCACGGCACGACAACCTTCGGTCAGACCATCGGCTATCGATCGGAATCGCCCGGCACCATCTCGATACTCAAGCTGAACAATCCGACAAGATCGACTCACCAGGTGCCCCCCAAACGAGGCGCAGCCTTTCCCACTCAATACCGCGCATGCGACGTGAACAGCCATTCGGTCAGGTTGTCGGCATCCAGCTTGGCCCACTTGTAGAGAAACTCGAAAGCCTCTCGGCGGGCGACCAAGCCGATCAGCTTTCCGTCCTCGATCACCGGCACATGGCGGATGGCACGATCGGCCATGCGTTTCAGCACGTCCTCCAACATCTCGTCGCGGCTGCAGGTGACGACGTCCTCCGTCATGATGTTGCGCACATCCAGCTTGGCGGCGCGTTCCTCCAGCCGGCCGACGAACCACACGATGTCGCCGAGCGAGATCATACCGACCACCTTGTTGTCGTCGTCAACGACCACGGCGCAGGAATAGCGCTTGCCGCCGATCGGCTCGGCAAAACCGCGGGCCGCCTCAGCCAGCGTATCCGTCGGCTTCACGGTAAAGACCGGACCGCCGCGCTTACCCAGAAAATCGTCGACCAGCATGGGTATCCTCCCGGCCGCGCCGACACGGCATGATCCTGTCGGCGACCGGGGCGCCTATCGCAACCAGACCTTCAGGCCCCGTGGCCGACGCGGCCCATGCCGGCCGCAGCCAATTACGCGAAGGTTCAAATGTACGATTCAACACGCTATCGCGTAGGAAACGGCCGATCAAACTCTAATCGCTAGAATTCAGCAACATCGTTGACCAGTCATCGTTGTGTCGGCAGGGATGCCTACACACGCGACCCGGCCGTCGCGATCGCTTCACGGCCAAAAAGAGCGATCGGGGCGTCGCGGCCGCGCAGATGGTCGGTCTGCAACGCTGTCCATCCGGCATGCAGCTCCGCTTCGCCCGCGGCTTTCAAGAGGGCCTCGGAGACGATCAGCGGGCAGCCGGCGGTCTTGGTCTCTTCCTGCAGGCGGGCTGCAACATTCACCGTGTCGCCCAAGACCGTGAATTCAAGCCGTGCATCGTCGCCGATGGCACCGCAGAAAACTTCGCCGAAATGCAGTCCGATGCCGATCTCGACCGGGATCGCCCCCGCCGTTGCCCGGTCCGCATTCCAGCGGGCGAGGCCGTCGAACATGGCATCGGCGCAGGCTAGTGCGCGCTGGGCATCGTCCGGCGCCGGCGCCGGCATGCCGAACACGATCATCGCTCCGTCGCCCACGAACTTGTCGATCACGCCGCCATGGGTCCGGGCCGCCAATGTCACCCAGCCGCGGAACTCCCCAATGAACCGGCTGAGCGCGTCCGGCGACAGGGATTCCGCATGATGTGTGAAAGCGCGGATGTCGACGAACATCACGGCGGCAGCCTGGCGACGGCCGCGGCGTACCTCCGCTTCGCCGCTGCCGGCAAGCCAGGCTGCGATTTCCGCCGGTAGAAAGCGCGTCAAGGTCGCTCGGCGTCGAGCATCGTCGATCGCGCGGATCAGCAGACCACGAGCCCTGGCCGCAGCGATCACCAGAATGACGCCGGCGACCAGCAGCATGGTCAGCCGCATCAGGTTCGGCGGGCCGGAATGCACCAGCGTGAGGGCCTCGACCATGCGGTCGTCCACATTGCCCCACGGCACGGCGATCAGCACCACGCTCACCACACCGCCGACCGCAAGAGTGCCGACATAACCCTGCAGCACCGGGTTGTAGCGCAGCGCCCCGAAGGCCAGCGCAATCGGCAGCAGCCATATGACCGGAAGAGCGGAGACGATATTGCCCGGCGACTGCAGGTTCTCCAGGTTCAAGACCACGCTGACCAGGATGAACACGACATCCAGCGTGGCGAAGCCCCAGGGCATCCAGGGGCGGAAACGGCCTTCCCGCGCCAGGACGACGGCGGCCACGCCCAGCATGAGATAGGCGAGCAGCGTCGCTCCGGCCAAGGCGATCTGGCGGTCGATCACGGACATTTCGCGCGGCGCCGCCCCGATTGCCGCGAACAGCAGGCTGACCGCCAGCATCAGCGAGACCAGGATGCGGACGATGCCGATCGTCCGCTCCGCCCGCATTTCCGCCGTGCGGAACAGTGCGGCAGCCTGCTGCGTCCCCGAACCCTCCGCCTTGTATGTGACCGTCATCGCCCCATCTCCGGCCGCGCCGACACATTCCCACCATAGAATTTCCCAATGCCGACAAACAATTGTCGGCATCGGATCAGATCTTGCTTTGAAAAGAGCAGGTCGCCTTGCGCCGACAGCGAGGCTGCCGGGCACGGTGCGCGCCGATCAGGACGGCGACGTACCCACACCGTCAACGGGTTAACAACGGCAGGAGAGTTCCATGCTTCGGATGACCACCCTCGCTCTTGTTCTGGGTCTTGTTGCCGCCTGCGGCTATTCCACCCAAGACCGCGCGTTGAGCGGCGCCGCCCTCGGCGCGGCGGCCGGTGCGACCGGCGGTGCGCTGATCGACGGCGGCGAAGGCGCCCTGGCGGGCGCCCTGTTGGGCGGTGCCGCCGGTGCCGCGGCGGGCGCGCTGACCGACTCCAACGACGTCAACCTGGGCGACACGGTCTGGTAACCGACTGACGGCCCGCGGGCGGGGTGATGAGGCCCCGCCCGCGGCGCCTACCCCCTACCATCCCCAAGCACATCCGCGTTTGCGGCCAGACTTAGCTCGTCATGCCCGCGTAAGGCGGGCATCACCGGCCACAGCGCCCTGCCCAGTGGCCAAAGGTCCTCGACTCCGCGAGGACGACGGGAAGGGTGGCTTCCCACTCACTGTCCCCCTGTAACCGACACCACCCCGCCGCATCCAACCAAGCGGACGGGCGGTTTCGCCATGGGCGCGATCCGGCGTCCGCGCCGGGGTGGCGCGGCGGGCGGGAGTCGCGTTTAATCGCGTTCGCTTCCCCAATTCAAAGACAACCGAGCGGCAGGTGACCCATGAGCGGACAGCCCAAGACGGTCGAGCAACAGC